>CAYOLA010000154.1:0-61178 GCA_964404735.1 uncultured Bacteroidales bacterium | reverse complement strand
GCTCAGTAAACAATTCTATTATGCCAATTATTCTGAATACAGCTTTTTTTTATTAATACAACATGCAAAAACCGGTTGATAAGGAGGGACTATTTAATGATAATGGTATGAATCAGATAAGATCTGTCAGCAAAAATATCGTTTCAAAGCTGTTATAAGAGCATTGAAAATGCTATTTGCATCAGAAAACCGGCTTACAAAACCTTCCGTAAACGAATCAGAAGGGCGAGCATTCCATGGCGTCCCTGCCTCCGCGGTAGCGGGCAGTGCTGACCGATCTTGACTGGAAGAGGGAAATATCGTCAAACTCGAAGATCAGGGTTAGTTCATGGGTTGGCCCGGTAAAGGTATATTCGGGATAAATCACAAAGTCGTAACTATACATCAGTTTGAGCCTTGAAACATCGGCAAAGGGGATGTTGATCCCTCCCATTAGTGAGAAGGTGCTGTAGGTATCATACTCAAACGATTCATTTTTATACCAGATTCCCAGGTAAACATTTGTAAAGTAAAAATTCGATCCGAACGAAAAGGTACTGAGAGTAGCTTGGTTCTGGTAAAAGAAACCCGGGTTGATCTTGAAACTGGATGAGCGGCGGTAGAATCCCTTATTTTGCTGGAATTCCCAAATAAGGTCAAGATGGGCAACGTATTTCCTCGGCAATGGTGCACTTCCTTCGTAGAATGATTCGTTGGGTCTGGTCAGGTGGTGCATGGCCCCCCCCACAACACCGGAAACACCATTACCCTTGAACTGGAACAGCAAGCCGGCGGTAAAATCGGGATAAGTGACCTTATCGCTGTTTGGGGCGATGAAAGAAGTGGGATAGATATTCCCATAGCGCGGATCGAGCTGATCCGGGAAAATAAGGTTATCCCAATTGATCCTTTTCTGAACAAAGGCAGCCTGCACACCCATCTGCATGACCATATATTCGGCAATAGGAACCCGCACGGATGGCATGATCCCTGCAATGGTATGGTTGACCATTCCCTGGGAGGCATTAAAATTATCAATAATGATCCCGATCCCTCCTGCACCGGGCAAACTGCGTTCGGCTATGTCGGCAGAAAAAGCATAGGTCTTAAAATTTGACGGAATCTTGACCATTTGCCGCCTGTAGGAGAAACGGGCCTTGAAACCCGGCGTTAATCCCACGTAGGCAGGATTGTAATAAGTCGGATTATTATACCATTGTGAAAAATCGAAATCCTGCCCGTTCAATAAGGCGCCCGAGAGCAACACAGAGAGTAATAAACTGGTGATAGTGCGCTTCATAACAGCTCCCTGATTAGTTTTTATTCAGTTTTGTTTAATACCAGATCTATATTGATGGTTTTATTCATACGTCTGCTTCATGATTTTGTTACAATAAAACACCAATATGAGGCAAACAAAGATAAACTTATTATTGGGTTCGTAAAATTTTTGCAATATTAATTTCTGTTTTTTAGAATGAAAATAAATTCAGGCACAAAGGAAGCTTAGATTCTTATATTTGCAGTTTCCATAAATACTATTACGTTAATCTAATGCTGTTGTAATATGAAAAAACTATTCATTTCACTTATTACTGGACTGTTTGTCCTTGTTTTAGTTGCCCAGGAGAAGGAAAAAACTTTCACCCTCGAGAATGTTCTCACAGGCCATGAATTTCGCACCAAAGGTGTTTACGGTTTAAGGTCTCTGTCGGATGGCCAGCATTACTGCACCCTTGAAAAGGGCAATATCCTGGTATATTCCTATAAAACAGGTAAGCTGGCCGACACCCTGGTAATGGCGGCCGGTCTGATTCCGCACGGCACCGAAAAACCAATCCGGATATCCGACTATACCCTGAGTAAAGATGAACGGAAATTACTTATTCCCACCGAAACGGAAAGCATATACAGATGGTCAAGCAAATCGGAATATTATATTTATGATATAGACAAAGACACATTGTTCACCTTATCTGGCAATGGAAAACAAATGCTTGCCGATTTTTCCCCCGATGCCAGCATGGTTGCCTTTGTGCGCGACAACAATCTTTATCTGAAGAACATCATTGAGGATGCTGAAATTCAGATTACAGATGACGGGCTCGACAGGCATATCATCAATGGGACCACCGACTGGGTTTATGAGGAGGAATTCGGTTTTACCAAAGGTTTTTACTGGTCGCCCGATGGCAGGAAGATCGCTTATTACAAATTTGATGAGCGCGGGGTACCCGAGTACGAGATGCAACTATGGGGGGAGCTATATCCTGAAATGTACCGGTATAAGTATCCCAAGGCAGGAGAAGCCAATTCACTGGTGAGTATCCACATATATGATATTGAGCGTGGCGTCAGCACTCAAGCAGATATTGGTGAAGAAACCGACCAGTATATCCCCAGGATCAAATGGACGCAAAAAAAGGATATTCTCAGTATTCAGCGAATGAACCGCTTGCAGAATGTACTGGAAATCCTGCTTACGGACGCTTCCGACGGAAGTTCTGAAACCATTTACAGGGAAGAAAATAAGTACTATATTGATATAACCGACCACCTGACATTCACCGGTGAAAACCATTTCATCATCAGCAGTGAGGCTAACGGCTACAACCATTTATATTATTATGATCTGGAAGGCAACTTACTTATGCAACTCAGCCGGGGGGAGTGGGACGTAACTGAATTTTATGGTTTTGACAAAAAAAGAAAGCTTATTTATTTCCAGGCTGCATATTCATCGCCTCTGAACAGGGAGGTGATGCGCGCCGACCTGAAAGGAGAGATTGAAAAGCTGTCAGGCAGGGAAGGCACCAACAGCGCCAGTTTCAGCAGCACCTTTGACTATTACATCAACCGTTATTCCGATGCCAATACCCCAACATACACCAGTGTGAACAAGGCCGGCGGAAAAGAGATCAGGCTGATCGAAGACAATGCAGAACTAAAAGAGAAGCTTGACGAATACGGATACAGCAGTCGTGAGTTTTTCGGGATCACCAACGAAGACGGACAGGTTCTGAATGCATGGCGGATCATGCCCCGCAATTTTGACCCGGAAGAAAAATACCCGGTTTTGATGTATGTATACGGCGGGCCGGGTTCTCAAACGGTTTTGAACAGTTGGGGCGGCGGCCAGCTTTGGTACCAGATGCTCGCACAAAATGGCATTATCTGTGTATCGGTCGACAACCGTGGTACGGGAGCGCGCGGAGAGGAATTTAAAAAGATGACCTACCTGCAGCTTGGCAAATACGAAACCATTGATCAGATTGCTGCCGGCAGATACCTGACTTCCCTCCCATGGGTTGATGCTGAGCGTATCGGGATATTTGGCTGGAGTTACGGGGGGTATATGTCAACCTTATGCATGACCAAAGGATCGGATATATTCGACCTTGGCATTGCTGTGGCACCCGTTACCAACTGGAAGTATTATGATAATATTTACACCGAACGCTTCATGCGTACACCGCAGGAAAACCCTGAGGGATATGAGGATAACAGTCCGATTAATTTCACCGGTCAGATGAAAGGCAAATACCTGCTTGTTCACGGCACTGCCGACGACAATGTACACGTACAAAACACCATCGATCTGGTTTCGGCCATGATCGAGTCAGGCACACAGTTTGAGCTTCAGTTGTATCCCAACCGCAATCATGGCATTTATGGCGGCAATGCCAGGTTTCATCTGTATACCAAAATGACGGATTTCCTTTTTCAGCATCTGTTAAATAAATAATGCGCCAAATTTTGAAATATAGAATTTTGGCAGTATCTTTGCTGCCCGAAATTCAACTTTTAGTTACAATTTTAGAAAAGAGGTATATTTTATGATCATTATTCCAATTAAAGAAGGCGAGAACATAGACAAGGCCCTTAAAAAATTCAAAAGAAAATTTGAAAAGACGGGTGTTGTAAGGGAGCTCAGAGAGCGCCAGAAATTCACCAAACCCTCCATTATCAAGAGGGAAGAAAAAATGAAGGCCATCTATATCCAGCAACTGAGAGACGCCAGTCAGGGATAATTTTTTTTAAGATTTTCTGAGGAAGAAACTTTGATTTGAAGGCATTTTTGCTTATATTTGAATCATTCTTTCTTCCTTTTTTATTACATTCATGCCAATAGAAGATTTTATCAATCATATCCGATTTGAGAGGCGCTATTCACGCCACACCCTCCAGGCATACAGCAATGATCTTAACCAGTTTACAGAATACATGGCCCGGGAATACGATCAGGCGGATATCATTGAGGCCAGCCATCAGCAGATCCGTTCATGGATGGTTAGTTTAATCGGTGAGGGTATTTCGACAAGGTCGGTGCAAAGAAAACTCAGTACGCTCAAGTCATTTTACAGGTACCTTATCAGAAATGGCCGGCTTGATCAAAATCCCACCCAGGTGATCACCTCCCCGAAAATGCCTTTACGCAATCCTGTTTTTATTGATGAGCAGCACATGGCTGATTTGTTTGAAAAGGTTGATTTTGGCGAAGGCCTGACCGGGATCCGTGACCGGATGATTCTGGAATTGTTTTATGGCACGGGAATGAGGCTGTCTGAACTCATAGAATTAAAGGAAGGCGACCTGAGATTTGAAAGCAGTACATTAAAAGTTTACGGAAAAAGAAATAAAGAGCGGATAATTCCGTTTACAGATAAGACAGCTGCGGGGCTGGCACAATACATTCAGATGAAAAGGGAATCAGGACTGGAAGCCGGGAATTTGTTTGTGACAGAAAAGGGTGTAAAGCTATATCCACGCCTGGTTTACCGCCTTGTAAACCATTACCTCGGACAGGTTACCACACTGTCGAAAAAGAGTCCCCACATTCTCCGTCACACATTTGCCACCCATATGTTAAACCGGGGCGCCGACCTGAATGCCATAAAGGAGTTTCTCGGACATTCAAACCTGGCTGCAACACAGGTTTACACCCACAACACTGTTGAAAAGCTTAAAAAGATCTATCACCAGGCACATCCAAGGTCATGAATTACCGGACTGATCAAACATACGGCAGAGGAATGAATTCAATTTTCTTTATACAATATAATAATAGGAGGATACACTTATGAAGGTCAACATTAACTCAATCCATTTTAAAGCCGACAGGAAGCTTGTTTCATTCATTGAACAAAAGATTGACAAACTGACCGTTTTCCATGACGGGATACTGGGCAGCGAAGTAACGCTCAAGCTTTCGAATCAGAACGACAGGGATAATAAAATTTCGGAAATACGTTTGATTATCAAGGGTTCAGACCTTTATGCGAAGAAGCAATCGAGTACATTTGAAGAAGCTATCGATCAGGCTACGGAAGCGCTCAGGCGCCAGCTTGTAAAACACAAACAAAAGATACTGAAGAAATCCTGATATATTTTTCACATTTTTTCTACAATATCTTTGTTATTAATCATATTATTTATATTTTTGCAGACCTTTTTAAAGAAGGTCTGTTTTTTGTTTATTGAGAATGCATTTTGCCGATGTAGCTCAGTTGGCCAGAGCAGCTGATTTGTAATCAGCCGGCCGGGGGTTCGAATCCCTCCATCGGCTCATTGGCAAAGGGAATGAGGTTGCACGGGGAGATTCCAGAGCGGTCAAATGGGGCAGACTGTAAATCTGTTGGCGAAGCCTTCGGAGGTTCGAATCCTCCTCTCCCCACCAAGCGGGTTCGTTTGCGGGCATAATGGTCAAAGAATGGCAAACATAAATGCAAATGCACCCGCGTGCATGTCGCGGAAGTAGCTCATCTGGTAGAGCGACAGCCTTCCAAGCTGTAGGTGGCCGGTTCGAGCCCGGTCTTCCGCTCAATGCCATTGTAGCTCAGGGGTAGAGCACTTCCTTGGTAAGGAAGAGGTCATGAGTTCAATTCTCATCAATGGCTCAATTGAAACTGGAAACATACCTGTAAACAAGGTATTTAATTATTTAAATTTAAATCGATATGGCTAAAGAAACATTTGATCGTTCCAAACCACATGTTAACATTGGTACCATCGGGCACGTTGACCATGGGAAAACCACCCTTACCGCTGCAATTACGCTGAACCTGCAGGACAAGGGGCTTGCCGCTTTCAAATCATTTGATGAAATCGACAATGCACCGGAAGAAAAGGAAAGAGGGATTACCATTAATACAGCGCATGTTGAATACCAGACAGAAAACAGGCACTATGCACACGTTGACTGCCCCGGTCACGCCGACTATGTAAAGAACATGGTAACGGGTGCCGCCCAGATGGACGGTGCCATTCTGGTGGTTGCCGCCACCGACGGCCCCATGCCCCAAACACGTGAGCATATCCTGCTCGCACGTCAGGTTGGTGTACCCAAGATTGTCGTGTTCATGAACAAAGTTGACATGGTTGACGATGAAGAGTTGCTCGAACTGGTTGAAATGGAAATCAGGGAGCTTCTTTCGTTTTATGAATTTGACGGTGACAATACCCCGATTATCCAGGGATCGGCACTTGGTGCACTCAACAAGGAAGAAAAGTGGATCGGCAAGGTTTTTGAACTTATGGAAGCCTGCGACAACTGGATCCCGCTGCCTCCCCGTGATGTTGACAAGCCTTTCCTCATGCCTGTTGAAGATGTCTTCTCCATTACCGGCCGTGGCACGGTTGCCACCGGCAGGATCGAAACCGGCGTGATCAAAACCGGTGATCCGGTTGACATCATCGGGTTGGGTGCTGAAAAACTAAAATCGGTTGTAACCGGCGTTGAAATGTTCCGTAAGATCCTGGAACGTGGCGAGGCAGGCGATAATGCAGGCTTGCTGCTGAGGGGTGTTGACAAAAAGGAAATTACGCGCGGTATGGTTATTGCAGCCCCCGGCTCCATTACACCGCATACCCGCTTCAAAGGCGAAGTTTATATCCTGAAAAAGGAAGAAGGCGGCCGCCATACACCTTTCCACAACAGATACCGTCCGCAGTTCTTCTTCAGAACCACTGACGTTACCGGAGAGATCATCCTCCCCGAAGGTGTTGAAATGATCATGCCGGGCGACAACCTGACCATCGAAGTACATCTGATCGCAGAAGTAGCCATGGACAAAGGGCTGCGTTTTGCTATCCGTGAAGGCGGACGTACCGTCGGCGCCGGACAGGTTACTGAGATCATTGAATAAAAAAAATACGGGGAAACACAGCTGCATTTGCTGCGTTTCCTCCATACACGGGTGTAGCTCAACTGGTAGAGTAGTGGTCTCCAAAACCATTGGTTGTGGGTTCGAGTCCTACCACCCGTGCCAAACAAATTAAAAAAATGGCTAAGTTCAAAATACAGGCGTACATTCAAGACAGCTATGAAGAATTGGTGCACAAGGTTTCATGGCCGTCCTGGAGTGAATTGCAGAGCAGCGCAATCGTTGTATCCATTGCTTCCCTCATAATCGCAATTGTCGTTTATCTGATGGATATCTCATTCCAGACAATATTGAAGCAGTTTTATACGCTTTTTTAAGCGCAGTGATTTTGGTATTGTTTTGAAAGTCGTTTGTTATTAACCCCAACCCCACTAACACGAATGAGTGACCAAACCAAAAAATGGTACGTAGTGCGGGCAATCAGTGGAAAAGAAAAAAAGGTAAAAGAATACCTTGAAAAAGAAATTGATCGCCTGAACTTACAGGATTATATTACGCAGGTGCTGATCCCTACCGAAAAGGTTTACCAGGTAAGAAAAGGTAAAAAGATCAGCAAGGAACGTAACTATTTTCCGGGTTATGTACTGATTGAAGCAACGCTCACCGGGGAAGTTCCGCACATTATCAGGAATATCCCAAATGTTCTGGGTTTTTTGGGGACCAAAGGCGAACCGGACCCGATCCGCCCGTCTGAAGTTAACAGGATACTCGGGAAAGTTGACGAATTGGCCGAACAGGGTGAAGAGTTAAACGTGCCCTTCATCGTTGGAGAAACCGTAAAGGTGATCGACGGCCCCTTCAACAGCTTTAACGGTATCATTGAGGAGATCAACGAGGAGAAAAAGAAGCTGAAAGTGATGGTGAAGATCTTCGGGCGAAAAACGCCTTTGGAGCTTGGTTTTATGCAGGTTGAAAAAGAGTAGGCCTGTTTTTACAGTAATCATTATAATAACATGGCAAAAGAAGTTAGTGGACTTATCAAGTTACAGATCAGAGGTGGTGCTGCCAACCCATCCCCGCCAATTGGTCCCGCATTGGGTGCCAAAGGCGTTAACATCATGGAGTTCTGCAAGCAGTTCAATGCCAGGACACAGGACCAGCCGGGAAAGGTTTTGCCTGTGGTTATAACCGTCTACAGGGATAAATCCTTCGATTTTATCATTAAAACCCCTCCTGTTGCCGTTCAGTTACTCGAAGCCAGTAAACTAAAAAAGGGATCACCCGAACCAAACCGTAACAAAGTTGCCACGGTAACCTGGGAACAGGTGCGTGCAATTGCGGAAGCGAAAATGGTCGACCTGAATGCCTTTGAGCTGGAATCGGCTATGAAAATGGTTGCAGGTACTGCACGCAGCATGGGTATCAAGATCAAAGGAGCCTCCCCTTTTGTTGAACAGAAGTAGGTGGCTTGAATAAGTTAGGTCCTGAGTAAAACTAATAATCATTTAATTAAATGGCTAAACTAACAAAGAAACAGAAGGCAGCGATTGAAAAGTACGATAAAGATGGCATTTACGCGCTTGATCAGGCGATCAAAATCGTGAAGGACATCACATACACCAGTTTCGATGCCTCTGTTGACGTAAATGTAAGGCTTGGCGTTGATCCAAGAAAAGCCAACCAAATGGTCAGGGGAACGGTAACCTTACCCCATGGCACCGGCAAGGAAGTCAGGGTGCTCGTTCTCTGCACCCCCGACAAGGAGGAAGAAGCAAAAGAAGCGGGCGCCGACCATGTTGGACTTGACGACTATATCGACAAGATAAAAAGTGGCTGGACCGATATCGACGTGGTCATTACCATGCCCAGTGTTATGGGTAAAGTAGGACCGCTTGGAAAGATACTCGGTCCGAGAGGTTTGATGCCAAACCCGAAAACAGGAACAGTGACGATGGAAATCGGAAAGGCCGTTAGTGATGTGAAAGCCGGAAAGATCGACTTCAAGGTCGATAAATACGGCATCATCCATGCCGCCGTTGGCAAAGTTTCGTTCGAGGAAGAAAAACTGCTTGATAATATCAGGGAATTACTCCAGACAATTGTCAGACTGAAGCCTTCCTCATCGAAAGGTACATATATGAGAAGTGTTTTTCTTTCAAGTACCATGAGCCCCGGTGTGCAGGTCGAACCGAAATCCATCACCACTTAATCTTTTTTACAGAAGCTCAAAGCAATGAAAAAAGAACAAAAAAATCAGATAGTAGAAGAACTGGCTAATCAACTCAACAATAACAACAATATTTATATTGCTGACATTTCAGAGTTAAATGCCGAAGACACTTCCGCCCTGCGCAGGTTATGCTACAAGCGTGAAGTGACCCTCACGGTCGTTAAAAACACCTTGCTGAAAAAGGCAATGGAAGAGACCGATAAAGACCTGGAAGGACTTTATGACATTCTTAAAGGCCCCACGTCCATCATGTTTGCAGAAACCGGAAACGGACCCGCCAAACTAATAAAGGAATTCAGGAAAACATCAAAGAAACCTTTATTAAAAGGCGCGTACATTGAAGAAATGATATATGTCGGCGACGAACAGCTCGATTTCCTTGTTGCGATCAAATCAAGGGAAGAACTGATCGGCGACATCGTCGGATTACTTCAGTCGCCCGTTCGCAACGTCATGTCGGCATTGCAGTCGGGTGGCAACATCCTTTCCGGTATCGTAAAAACACTATCAGAAAAATCTGAGTAAACTAATAGACACGTATTAAAAATCATTAAAAATTGATATAAAATGGCTGATCTTAAAAAATTTGCTGAAGAACTTGTTAACTTAACGGTTAAAGAGGTTAATGAACTGGCTCAAATCCTCAAGGATGAGTATGGTATTGAACCCGCTGCCGCTGCAGCAGTTATGGCCGGGCCGGGTGCCGGTGCCGGCGATGCCGGTGCTGAAGCAGAAGAGCAAACCTCTTTTGATGTGATCATTAAAGCTGCCGGACAATCAAAACTGGCAGTGGTAAAACTGGTTAAGGAATTAACCAGCCTTGGCCTTAAAGAAGCGAAGGAGCTTGTTGATGCAGCTCCCAAAGCCATTAAGGAAGGCGTATCCAAAGATGAAGCTGATGCTTTACAAAAACAGTTAGAAGAAGCCGGAGCGGAGGTTGAGGTTAAATAAGGTTTCTTACTAACATCGCAATTGACCTCTTCCGGTTAACACATTTCCCGGAAGAGGTCAATTGCGCATTTTGTTCTTTAATTTATTTTCCTGACTTCATCCCAATCAACCGGGATTAAAACCTTTATACCTTGGCTGTAGAAAATTTTAAAAAAATTAATTTTGGCCGGTCAAAGATCCGGACAAATTATCCAGACCTCCTTGAGGTTCAACTCAAATCATTCAAGGATTTCTTTCAACTCGACACGAACCCGGAAAACCGTGCAACGGAAGGTCTGTACAAAGTTTTCAGTGAAAACTTTCCGATCTCTGATGCCAGGAACAATTTTGTACTTGAATTCCTGGATTATTTTGTCGACCCGCCACGATATGATATTGAAGAGTGTATTGCCCGCGGATTGACATACAGCGTTCCGCTAAAGGCTAAACTTAAACTCTATTGTACCGATCCTGAACACGAAGACTTCGAAACCATCGTGCAGGATGTTTACCTTGGCATGATCCCATACATGACCCCCAGGGGTACTTTTGTGGTCAATGGGGCCGAACGGGTCGTGGTATCCCAGCTTCACCGGTCACCCGGCGTATTTTTCGGCACCACCCTTCATGCCAACGGGTCTCCGCTGTATTCTGCCAGGATCATTCCCTTTAAGGGCTCCTGGATGGAATTTACCACCGACATCAATAATGTGATGTATGCTTACATCGACCGCAAAAAGAAATTGCCGGTAACCACCCTTCTTCGGGCGATTGGTTACGAAAGCGATAAGGATATTCTCGAGATATTCGACCTTGCCGAAGAAATCAAGGTTAGCAAAGCTGCCCTGAAACGGGTACTGGGAAGAAAGCTGGCAGCCAGGGTATTGCGTTCATGGATCGAAGATTTTGTAGATGAAGACACCGGTGAGGTGGTTTCCATCGAACGTACGGAAGTGATCATCGACAGGGAAACGGTTGTTGAGGATGAGCACATCGACATGATCATCGATTCGGGCATCAAGACCATCTTGTTGCACCGTGACGACAAGCACACCGGCGACTATTCCATTATTTTCAACACCCTTCAGAAAGATACGGCCAACTCCGAAAAGGAAGCCGTTGAATATATTTACCGCCAGCTTCGAAATGCCGAGCCCCCTGATGAAGAAACCGCCAGGGGCATTATCGAAAAGTTATTCTTTTCCGACAAGCGGTACGACCTGGGGGATGTTGGAAGGTACAGGATCAATAAAAAGCTGGATCTCAGCATTTCCAATGATGTAAAAGTCCTGACCAAGGAAGATATAATCTCCATCATCCGTTACCTGATCATGCTGGCCAATGCCAAGACGGAAGTTGACGACATCGACCACCTGAGCAACAGGAGGGTAAGGACGGTGGGTGAACAGCTCTACGCCCAGTTTGGTGTGGGCCTGGCAAGGATGGCACGTACCATCAGGGAAAGAATGAACGTGCGTGATAACGAGGTCTTCACCCCTACCGACCTGATCAATGCAAAGACCCTCTCATCAGTGATCAACTCATTTTTTGGTACAAACCAGCTTTCGCAGTTCATGGACCAGACCAACCCACTCTCGGAGATCACCCATAAAAGGAGGATCTCTGCTTTGGGGCCCGGCGGTCTTTCGCGCGAGCGCGCCGGATTTGAAGTCAGGGACGTCCACTACACCCATTACGGAAGGCTTTGTACCATTGAAACACCTGAGGGTCCGAACATCGGCCTTATCTCCTCGCTTTGCGTTTATGCAAAGATCAACAAGCTTGGTTTTATTGAAACGCCTTACCGTAAAGTTGTTGGTGGCAAGGTTGACATCAAGCTGCCGGCCGTTTTTCTTACCGCAGAAGAGGAAGAGGACAAGATCATTGCACAGGCCAGCACACTGATGGATGAAAACGGCAGTTTTATCCGCGACAAGGTAAAGGTAAGATACCAGGCCGATTACCCCATCATTGAAAAAGAAAAGGTTGACTACATCGACAGCGCACCGAACCAGATCGCATCAATCGCCGCATCGCTCATCCCATTTCTTGAGCATGATGACGCGAACAGGGCGCTGATGGGTTCAAATATGATGCGCCAGGCAGTTCCACTGATGAATCCCGAGATACCGATCGTAGGTACCGGGATTGAAGAAGACGTTGCACACGACTCAAGGGTGCTCATCAATGCCGAAGGCGATGGCATCGTTGATTATGTCGATTCCGATGAGATCGTGATCCGTTATTCCAGGATGGAAGAGGAAAAGCTGGTCAGCTTTGAGGACGATGTCAAGAAGTACAAATTGATTAAATTCATGCGTACCAATCAGAACACCTGCATCAACCTGGAGCCGATCGTTAAAAAGGGCGACAAGGTAAAAAAGGGGCAGGTATTGTGCGAAGGCTATGCCACCAAGAAAGGCGAACTGGCTCTGGGAAGGAACATGATGGTGGCCTTTATGCCGTGGAAAGGATATAATTTTGAGGATGCCATCGTGATCTCCGAAAGGGTTGTAAGGGAAGATATTTTCACCTCCATACACATTGAAGAGTTTACCCTGGAGGTACGCGACACCAAACGCGGTGTGGAAGAGTTGACCAACGACATTCCCAATGTTAGCGCCGAGGCAACCAAAGACCTTGACGAGAACGGACTTATCAGAATTGGCGCCGAAGTTTCGGAGGGCGACATTCTGATCGGGAAGATCACACCGAAAGGAGAAAGCGATCCCACACCGGAAGAAAAGTTGTTGCGGGCCATTTTCGGCGACAAGGCAGGTGATGTTAAGAATGCCTCCCTGAAAGCCCCGCCCGCCATGCAGGGCGTGGTGGTCGAAAACAAGCTGTTCTCCCGTTCAGTCAAAGACAGGAAGTCAAAAGCCAAGGAAAAAGATGTGATCGGAGCCCTTGATGAAGCCTTTAACAAAGAGGCGGATGAACTGCAGGCAAAACTGGTTGATAAACTGACCGTTCTGGTGAGTGGAAAAACTTCGCAGGGCGTTTATAACAACTTCAAGGAAGTATTGATCCCCCAAAAATCAAAGTTCACCCAAAAAGCCCTCCTGGCCATTGACTATACAACGGTAAACCCCGCCAAGTGGACTACCGATAAGGAAAAGAACGAGTTGATCAAGCAGGTGGTCAATAATTTCAACATCAAATACAGGGAGATCCTGGGCGAGCACAACCGCAAGAAGTTTGTAGCCACAGTGGGCGATGAGCTTCCGAACGGTATTGTGCAGATGGCCAAGGTTTTCGTAGCCAAGAAACGTAAGCTGAAAGTTGGCGACAAGATGTCGGGGCGTCACGGTAACAAGGGGATTGTTGCCAAGATCGTCAGGGAAGAGGATATGCCTTTCCTGGAAGACGGCACACCGGTCGACATCGTATTGAACCCCCTGGGTGTTCCCTCACGTATGAACCTCGGCCAGATCTACGAAACCGTTCTCGGCTGGGCAGGAATGAAGCTGCATCAGCGCTACCAGACACCGATTTTCGACGGTGCCAAGATCGATCAGATCACTGAATTGTCGAAACAGGCCGGCATCCCCGATTTTGGGAAGGTCTACCTGTACGACGGGGAAACCGGAGAGCGTTTCGACCAGCCCACTACCGTGGGTTACATATACATGCTGAAACTGCACCACATGGTTGACGACAAGATGCACGCAAGATCGATTGGCCCTTACTCGCTTATAACACAGCAACCGCTGGGCGGTAAAGCCCAGTTCGGGGGACAGCGTTTCGGTGAAATGGAGGTATGGGCACTCGAAGCCTTTGGTGCCGCCAATGTATTGCAGGAAATACTCACGGTTAAGTCTGATGATGTACAGGGAAGAGCCAAGGCATACGAAGCCATCGTCAAGGGTGAAAACATGCCGATTCCGGGTATTCCCGAATCATTCAATGTACTCATCCATGAACTCAGGGGCCTTGGATTAAACGTAACATTCGAATAAAGCTCTTTATCCTGATTTAATTTTAATTTGTTTATCAAATACCTAAAAATATATGGCATTCAGAAAAGAAAG
The DNA here is from genome assembly GCA_964404735.1 of uncultured Bacteroidales bacterium. Lineage (GTDB taxonomy): Bacteria > Bacteroidota > Bacteroidia > Bacteroidales > B18-G4 > B18-G4. Next base: position 46,905 of record CAYOLA010000154.1, on the reverse strand, counting down.
CAAAGTATCAAGTGAATTCAACAGGATTATCGTTAGTCTTGCTTCACCTGAATCCATCCTCGAAAGGTCATTCGGCGAAGTACTGAAGCCTGAAACGATCAATTACAGGACATACAAGCCTGAGCGCGACGGCCTGTTCTGTGAGAGGATATTCGGCCCCGTAAAGGACTGGGAATGTCACTGCGGGAAATACAAACGTATCCGTTACAAGGGGATCATCTGCGACCGCTGCGGGGTAGAAGTAACGGAAAAGAAGGTCAGGCGTGAACGTACCGGGCACATACAGCTTGTTGTTCCCGTGGCGCACATATGGTTTTTCAAATCCCTTCCCAACAAGATCGGAGCTCTTCTCGGATTGCAAACCAAAAAGCTGGACATGATCATTTACTACGAGCGCTACGTGGTGATCCAGCCCGGCATCAAGGGAGCAGACGGGATCAGTCATATGGACTTTCTAACCGAAGAAGAATATTTTGACATCCTTGAAAGCCTTCCGGCCGACAACCAGTATCTCGACGACAGCGACCCCAACAAGTTCATTGCCAAGATGGGTGCCGAAGCCATTCACGACCTGCTGGCCAGAACGGATCTTGACCGGGAATCATTCGATCTCAGGCACAAGGCCAATACCGAAACTTCGCAACAGCGTAAGCAGGATGCCCTTAAAAGGCTGCAGGTTTTTGAAGCCTTCAGGGATTCGCGTTTAAGGATCGAAAACCGGCCCGAATGGATGATCGTCAAGGTCGTTCCCGTCATTCCCCCGGAACTCCGGCCGCTCGTACCCCTTGACGGGGGAAGGTTTGCCACTTCCGACCTGAACGACCTGTACAGGCGTGTCATTATCAGGAATAACCGCCTGAAAAGGCTGATCGAGATCAAGGCCCCTGATGTGATCATGCGTAATGAGAAGCGGATGTTGCAGGAAGCCGTCGACTCCCTTTTCGACAATTCCAGGAAAGCCAATGCCGTAAAAACCGATTCAAACCGGGCACTGAAATCGTTGTCGGACAGCCTGAAAGGCAAGCAGGGCCGTTTTCGCCAGAACCTGCTCGGGAAACGTGTCGACTATTCGGGCCGTTCGGTGATCGTGGTAGGTCCGGAACTCAACCTCAACGAATGTGGAATTCCAAAGGCAATGGCTGCCGAGCTTTTCAAACCTTTCATCATCAGGAAGCTGCTGGAAAGAGGCATTGTGAAAACCGTTAAATCAGCCAAAAAAATCGTTGACCGTAAGGATCCAGTGGTATGGGACATCCTCGAAAGCATCATGAAGGGTCACCCTGTGATGCTTAACCGCGCCCCTACCCTTCACAGGTTGGGGATACAGGCTTTTCAGCCCAAACTGATCGAAGGCAAAGCCATACAGTTGCATCCGCTGGTTTGTACCGCTTTCAATGCCGACTTTGACGGCGACCAGATGGCCGTGCATGTGCCACTTGGCAATGCAGCCATTCTTGAAGCGCAGATACTGATGCTGGCTTCACACAATATCCTGAACCCCGCCAACGGCGCTCCGATCACCGTTCCTTCGCAGGACATGGTACTTGGGCTGTATTACCTTACCAAAGGCAGAAAAAATACCCCTGAAACACCCGTGAAGGGAGAAGGATTCCGGTTTTATTCGCCCGAAGAGGTGATCATTGCCTATAATGAGAAAAAAGTGGACCTGCATGCCATCATCCATGTAGTAATACAAAATTACAAGGATGGTGAAAAGCTAACCGAAACCATTGAAACGACTGTAGGAAGGATACTCTTCAACCAGGTTGTGCCGGTCGGCTATCCGTACATCAACCAGTTGCTGACCAAGAAAGCGCTCAGGGACATTATCGGCGACATCCTGACCGTTACCGGAACAGCAGCGACGGCCAAATTCCTTGATGACATCAAAAACATGGGATTCCGCATGGCCTTCAAGGGCGGCCTTTCCTTTAACCTTGCCGATGTACTCATTCCCGAAAAGAAAGTCGATTTGATCGACAGCGCCAATGCAGAGGTTGAAGAGGTGATGAGCAACTACAATATGGGGTTTATCACCAACAACGAACGCTATAACCAGATCATCGACATCTGGACACATACCAACAGCAAACTCACCCATATCCTCATGGACATTCTTTCGAAGGATGACCAAGGTTTTAACCCCGTATACATGATGCTCGACTCAGGAGCCAGGGGCTCCAAGGAGCAGATCCGTCAGTTGTCGGGCATGAGGGGGCTGATGGCAAAGCCGCAAAAGTCGGGTGCCACAGGCGGTGAGATCATTGAAAACCCAATCCTTTCGAATTTCAAGGAAGGTCTTTCCGTTCTCGAATACTTTATCTCAACACACGGTGCGCGTAAAGGTCTTGCCGATACGGCCCTGAAAACGGCCGATGCCGGTTATCTGACCCGAAGGCTGGTGGATGTTGCACAGGATGTGATCATCTCTGAACACGACTGCGGAACCCTCAGGGGCCTTACCATCTCGGCCCTGAAAAAAAATGAGGAAGTTGTGGAAACCCTTTATGATCGGATCCTGGGACGTGTAACCCTGCATGATGTTTTTAATCCGCTGACGAACGAACTCATTGTTGCAGCAGGAGAAGAAATTACTGAACGCATTGCACAAAAAATCGAAGAATCACCGGTTGAAAACGTTGAGATCAGATCGGTACTTACCTGTGAATCGAAGCACGGTGTGTGTGCCAAATGCTACGGAAGAAACCTGGCTTCGGGACAGCTGGTGCAAGAAGGAGAAGCCGTGGGGGTCATCGCCGCACAATCGATCGGAGAGCCGGGAACACAGCTCACGCTGCGTACATTCCACGTTGGAGGTACGGCCTCCAATATTGCGATCGCCTCCAGGATAGAAGCCAAATTTAGCGGCAAACTGCAAATCGAGGAACTCAGGGCCGTTGATTTCACAAATGCAGAAGGCGATAAACTGCAGGTTGTGATCGGTCGCTCTGCCGAAATGCGGATCATTGATGAAAAGACTGGCGTCACACTCGCCTCCGGCAATATCCCTTACGGTGCCACCCTTTATAAAAAGTCGGGCACCCAGATAAAAAAAGGCGAACTGATCAGTTCCTGGGATCCTTATAATGCCGTGATCCTGTCGGAAGTAAGCGGTAAGATCGAATACGAAAACATTATTGAAGGGAAGACCTACCGCGTTGAATCCGATGAGCAAACGGGTTATATCGATAAGGTGATCGTTGAGCCGAAACTAAAAATGAAAAACCCGACCATTAACATCCTTGACAATAAAAAACAGGTGATCAAATCCTACGACATTCCGGTAGGGGCCCATATCATCATTGAGGACGGCCGCCAGATCAAGGCAGGTGAGGCAATGGTCAAAATCCCGCGCGCCATTGGCAAGTCGGGCGACATCACGGGTGGTCTTCCGAGGGTTACGGAACTCTTCGAAGCCCGTAACCCATCCGATCCGGCCAAGGTAGCAGAAATCGACGGTGTGGTATCTTTCAGCAAGAAACTGAAACGCGGTAACCGCGAGATCATCATCACCTCCAAGAGTGGCGAGGAAAAGAGTTACCTGATCCCCACATCCAAACAGATCCTTGCCCAGGAAAACGACTTTGTAAAGGCCGGTACACCGCTGTCGGAAGGTGCAATGACGCCTTCAGACATTCTGGCGATCAAGGGGCCCATGAAAGTTCAGGAATACATTGTGAATGAAATACAGGAAGTATACCGTTTACAGGGGGTTAAGATCAATGACAAACACTTTGAGGTAATTGTCAGGCAGATGATGCGCAAAGTTGAAGTGGATGATCCGGGCGACACCAAGTTCCTTGAAGGCGAGCTGGTAAACAAGATCACCTTCCAGGATGAGAACGACGAGATCTTCGGCAAGAAAGTGGTGATAGATCCCGGTAATTCGGATAACCTGAAAGCGGGGCAGATCATCTCGGCAAGAAAACTCCGCGATGAAAACTCACTGTTGCGGAGAAAAGACAAGAAACTGGTTGAATCAAGGGAGGCCCAGCCTGCTACCGCACGACAGGTATTGCAGGGGATTACGCGGGCTTCGCTGCAAACCGACAGTTTCCTCTCGGCAGCCTCCTTCCAGGAAACCACCAAGGTGCTTACCCAGGCGGCCACCCAGGCCAAGGCAGATGACCTGCTCGGGCTGAAGGAAAACGTGCTGGTAGGCCACCTGATCCCTGCCGGGACCGGTCTCAGAAGATATAAGGATATCATTGTCGGGTCGCGGGAGGAATATGAAGTGCTGATGGAATCAAAAAAGGAATCAGCCATTGTTAACCCAACAGAAACAGAATAATATCATGGCAGAACAAGCAAAGAAAAACCAGATAAACATTGAGTTAGGCGAAGAAATGGCCGAAGGGACCTATGCAAATATGTTCATGATCGGACATTCGAACTCGGAATTCATTATTGATTTTATCAAATGGATGCCGGGGGTGGCCAAAGCCAAGGTAAAATCGCGGATCATCCTCACTCCCCAGCACGCTAAACGTTTGCTGAGGGCGCTCCAGGAAAACATAGCCAAGTACGAATCGATGTTTGGAACGATCGAGGTACCGGAGAGCGGCGGCGAGATGATGCCACCCTTTAACCTTGGCACCCCCACGACGGAAGCTTAATCCTGTTGATCCGGACAAGTCGAAAACAGCATCGGAAGGTGCTGTTTTTTTTTAGAAACAATCACATCACGATCAAACGGAATACCTGCCGTACATTTTCCGAATAAAATGAAAGCAGGTAAAGGCCCGGTTTCAGCCCGCTCACGGTATGGCGGTACAAGCCCTGTGAAGGCAGGCTGATCATGTCAGCGGAAAGGCATTTTCCTGCCGGATCGCTTATAATAAGCTTTCCGTATATGTCGAATCCGTAATCCGATCTCAGGCAGAAAAATGTTTTGGCAGGGTTTGGGAATAAAATGATTTTGTTGGGGGCCGAACCGGATTCATCTGCCAGAACGGGACCCTGGTATTCATAACAGCCCATGTCGATGGTATCGCCTGTGATCCGTGGATTTCCGGCAAGGTCATCTGCCGGGATCAGAAATCCGAGGGTATCGGAGCGTCCGGCATTGATACAGGCTGAGTTCCATGACAGGGAGTAGTCGGTGGGCGGAAGCATGAAGTGCGGATCCTCCGAAAGGTTGCCATTTTTCCAGTTCAACTGGTATCCGCCGGTACCGCTTACCGAAGCGGGGCCACCTTCGATATTGCAGTGGTCGACAGACAAAACGGGGGGTTCGAAAAGCGTTGACAGGAATATTTTTCCGGCAATCGGCCCCTGATCATCCCAGATGATGGCGTTGAGCATATAAACAACGGCATCCTGGGCAAAAATACAGGGGCCCGTTTCGCCCCGGTTGCCCGAAAAGGTGGTGTTCATGATCAGCACATCCGTGATGGCAGCACAAAGCGCTCCGCCGCCTCCCTCCTGTTTTACGGCCGGTGCTTCGTTTCCGGTGAAAAGACAGTTGATGATCTGCGTGGGGGATGTTGCGTACAGGGCTCCGCCATAATCGCCGGCCCGGTTTTCAAAAAAATGGCAGTTCACAAAAACGGCTTCATTGTCGTAGGGGGTGATGAGCACGGCCCCGCCATCGCCCAGGTAGCTTCCCGACTGGGCATAGTTACCGGTGAAAGTACAATTGTTAAACTGTGCCAGTATCCCCTGCAAGAGCGCCATTGCCCCGCCGCTGCCGTATGCCTGGTTTGATGAAAAGACACATTCGTAAAAAAGCGGCTGGCCCGACTGGTGGAATACGAGTCCACCCCCGCCGGCTGCGCTGAAATTTCCGGTAAATTCACATCCGCTAAATTCCGGTGAGGAGTTGACGGCATATACGGCACCCCCGTTCAATGCGCTGTTATTAAAAAATACGGTGTTTTTGATCAGCGGGTTTGCGGTGATCATATAGATTGCGCCACCCCTGGCGCTAATGGTATCCCATGCCTGGTTTTGTGAAAAACTGCTGTGTTCGATCAGAACAGCCGAATTTACCAGTTCGAGCGCCCCGCCCCTTTCGCGTGCCGTATTTCCTGCGAAACTGCAATACGAAATCAGCACTTCATTCCTGTTGTCGATGCGCAGGGCGCCCCCTGCCTCGTTGGCAGGGTGGCCGGCACCGTCAAAGAGGCAATGAACGAAAGCGGAGGTATCTGAAAGGCCCGTGCTGCCATTGATGCGAATGCCGTTCCAGCCAGCGGTGCTGCCGGTAAAATGTACCGGACCGGTGGCACTGCCGCCGGCGGATATCATGCCAAAAACTTCGAATGATACCGAATCGGCGAAGATCACCGTAACCCCCTCTCCGATATGCAGGGATGAATCCTGATGAAGCAGGATGTTTCCTTCAACCAGGTAGGGTGAGCCTTCACTTCCCCAGTTTCCGGACACGAAGCCGCCCGGAATCACCGTCTGCCCGTAGGAAGCGGTGCAGGCACAAAGCATGGCAAGCAGGTTGAATAATTTGCCGGGGGTCATAATTTGTAAAGTTACGGATTATCCGTTGATTTTTACGGGAAGGCGGAGCGAAGATAAGGTCAGCCCGGCAACACATTATAAAAACAGCGGCATACAATGATCAGACAGGTATTTTTCAGGCTTGTTCTTTCATTTGCGCTGGTAAATATTTGAAAATATAACCAAAGCAGTATCCATCCCTTTGCTTTTGCGCAAAACGCTGCACCAATTATTCGTATTCGCCGGGCACTATCATCACTTGTTGGCATGTACCAGCGGGATGAATTAAAAAAAAGCCCCCACAATGCTGCGGGGGCTTTGATATTTATTTTGTTTTATCGGGATAGGGCGGCAGGGGGCTTTCGTTTTTGTAGTCAAATTCTTTCATTTGCTGCAGGATCACCTCAATGGCTTTATTGAGTTGTTCATCCTCGCCCGCGTATTCCTTTGCCGGGTCGTTATCGATCACGATATCGGGTTCGACCCCGTATCCTTCGATCACCCAGCCTTCGCCATCGATGCCGTAGGGGGCGAATTCGGGCCTGAAGAGCGTGCCGCCATCCACAAAGGGGATAGGCCCCCTGATGCCCACCACGCCGCCCCAGCTGCGCAGGCCGATCACCGTGCCCAGCCCGAGGGCTTTGAACTGGTATGGAAAGAGGTCGCCGTCGGAAGCGCTGTAATTGTCGATCAGCATCACTTTGGGCCCCACGAAAGCCTGGGCCGGGCGTGTACCGGGCTCGGTGTTCCTGGCCATCGACATCAGCACCAGCTGACGTTGCAGCCGTTCAATGATCATGGGCGATACATTTCCACCGCCGTTTCCGCGATCGTCGATGATCAGGGCCTTTTTGCCGAGCTGGGGATAGAAATATTTCACAAACTCATTGAGGCCTTTTGCGCTCATGTCGGGAATGTGGATATAACCCACTTCGCCATTGGTGGCTTTGGACACCTTGCGGATATTGTTGCGTACCCAGTTGTAATAATACAGGCCCGACTCGTCGGCAACCGGCTTTACGATCACCTTGCGCGCGCCTTCCTTCACAGGCCTGCCATTTACAAGCAATTCCACCTGCCTGCCGGCCTTCCCGGCCAGGGCTTCATAGATGTTGTCCATGCCGTCTGTCGGCACGCCGTTCACGGCAAGAATGTACTCACCTTCGCCGATATCCACTCCTACTTCCGTAAATGGCGAACGCATATTGTCGACCCAGTTCTCGCCGCCGAGGATCTCATCGATCCGGTAAAAGCCCGACTTGTCGCGGCTCAGCTTCGCCCCCAACAAACCTGTCTTTATCCTTTTTGGTGAAGGTTTGTCTCCGCCGCTGATATAGGCATGGCCCACATTCAGTTCGCCGATCATCTCACCGATCAGGTAATTCAGGTCATTCCGCTCGTTGACCGAGGGCAGGAGAACCGCATATTTCTCATAAATATCTTCCCAGGCGAGGCCATGCATGTTCGGGGCGTAGAAAAAGTCGCGCATCTGCCGCCAGGCCTCCCTGAAGATCTGATCCCATTCCTTCCTGAAATCAACCCATACCTTCATCTCCGACAGGTCAAGAAAGGATTCGGGCTTTACCTGGGATGCGGGCAGGTCGATCACGGCATACTTCCCCGCCTGGGTTATCAGCACCTTTTTCTTGTCGGCCGAGACCACGAAACTGCCGAGTTTTCCCAGCGGGGTTTCTTTCTTATTCTTCAGGTCATAAAATTTGGTTTCGGCACCTTCGCTGCCCGACGTGGAATGGTTATAATAAATCTTATCCCCTGCCGGGGAAAGATTCCAATAGTTACCGGCCTTTACCGGCAAACTGACAATGCGGCCCATGATCCCGTCGAAATCGATCTCTGTCGCTGCGGCCCCGTCATTTTTCACTTTTTGCTTTTCATCTTCGCTTTTTTTGTTTTCCTCCTCTTCTTTGCTGACGCTTACCTCATCATTTTCATATTCGAAAGGGTTGGGCGTATCCTTTTTCAATGTGAGAAAATATATCCCCGACATGTCGACATACGCATGGTTCCATTCGGTGTTGCTGTAAACGGGGTTGAAATCGCGGCTTGAAATAAAGAAGAGGTATTTGCCGTCGTCGCTGAACACAGGGCCTCCGCAATCATACCATTCATCGGTCACGGCATGTTTTTCGTTTGTTTTGGCATCGAACACATACACCCTGGTTACCGATTTGTTTGAAGGGAGCGAATAGGTGATCCAGCGGCTGTCGGGCGACCAGTTATAGCTCCTGATCTCCCATGAAGTGGCCTGTTCAACAGGGGTTATTTTGCCTGATTCGATATCGACATATTGCAGGCGCAGCTTTTTATCCGACCACAAAAGCTTCTTTCCGTCGGGCGACCATACCGGATTGTATTTATAGGTATCGCCATTCCGGGTGATCTGTACAGGGGCTTTGCTCCCATCCTGTTCAAGCAGGTAAATTTCATCTTCGCCCGACATGTCGGAGATAAAGGAAATATACTTCCCGTCGGGCGACCATTCAACATTTCTGTCGTTGACGCCGCAACTGCCCGTAAGGTTCCTGGTAACACCCGATTTGGCGGGGATGGTGAACACATCGCCGCGGGCGCCGAAAACAACCCTTTTCCCATCGGGGGAGATGGCGAATGAATAGATATTCTCTGAGGCATCTTTCCACTGGCTTCGTCCCGAAGCAAGATCCTCCGCGATGATCACGGGCACCTTGCCGATCACGCCGTTTTCAAGGTTATATGTAAACAATGCCCCGCCGTTCTCATAAATGATATGCTTATCGCCCAGGGATGGGAATTTGATATCGTACAGGGTATAATCCGTAACTTTTTCAGTTTCCCCTGATTCAATATCATAAACAAAAAGGTTCATGGTCCGGTCGCGGTCCGACAGGAAATAGATCTTATTTCCATGCCACATGGGGAAAATGTCCTGTGCTTCATGATTGGTAATATTGACTGTTGTCTTGTTTTCGAAATCATGTATCCACACATCGTCGGCCATCCCGCCCCGGTAATATTTCCAGGTCCGGAATTCACGAAACACCCTGTTATAGGCCAGTTTTTTCCCGTCGGGCGAGAAAGTGCAAAAGCCTCCCGAGGGCAGGGGCAGTTCTTCGGGCAGGCCGCCCTTGAGGGGAGCAAGGAAGAGTTGTCCCCTGAAGTCGTTGAACGACTTCATCCTCGATCGGAAAAGGACGTTTTCATTGTCTTTCCAGGTCATCACGATATTGTTCGGCCCCATGCGGTCGGAAAGATCATCGCGATTGAGCGTGGCCGTATAGCTGATCCTTTGCGGCACTCCTCCGCTAGCCGGCATCAGATATACTTCTGTATTTCCGTCGTATTGACCCGTAAAGGCGATGTTCTTTCCATCGGGTGAAAAGCGGGCAAACATCTCATAGCCATCGGGGTCGTTTGTGATCTTTCTTGCCGTGCCTCCGTCAACATGAACGGTATAAAGGTCGCCGGCATAGGAGAACACCACCTGTTCGCCGTAGATTGCAGGGAAACGCAAGAGGCGGGCCTCTTCCTGGGCATAAAGGTTAAGGCCAAAGATCATCAGCATTAAAAAAGTTAATCTCTTCATGGTTAATTGATTTAAGTGAACAATTTCTGACCGGAATAACCAAATCCCTGCCAGGATTTATAACGCACTATATGTTAACAAGATAAAATCCCATACATCATTTTCGATTGCCCGCAAGCGAACAATGAGGGTTCGATAACGGACAATGTTATACTGCCAGGAGCAATTTCCCGGGGCCAATATAGAGCAGGTATTTTTCGACCTGTTCAAAGCCGGCACCGAGCAACAGCTCACCGTATTCCTTTAATTGCTTCAGGTGTGCTTCATCCTGTTTACCGGTTTTATAGTCGATGACGATGGCTTTGCTGCCATCCGTCATCAGGCGGTCGGGCCGGTATTCCTTCCCTCCTATCTGCATGATGCTTACCTCGTTCTTCACTTTGAAGCTGCCGTCGAAGAACGGCCTGATCTGCGGGTCATCCAGGATGCCGGACAGCAGGGTGCAGATTTCATCTGCCAGGCGGGCATCCAGGTTTCCCTGCATCACTTCGCAATCGAGCAGGGGTTTCAATTCATCTGCCAGGGTGATCTCCGAGAGTATCTTATGGATGATGTTGCCCCATTTCACCGGTTCATTTTCATCCTTCATTTCCCGGTACGCTTCTCCGCGGCCGCTCACCACCATGTTATCTCTCCAGTCGGAGGAAACAAATGCCGTTGGGCTTAACACATCGCCTCCGGTCTTTCCTTTTCCGGAAGCAGGTCCGGCCTCGCCGAAAACATATTCATGCTGTTCGTCATTCCACAACTGCTTATTTTCGAGGTAATACTGCAATAGCGAGGGAACCGATAATGTTTTTGACGTTGCCGGCGGTTTTTCGCACAGCAGGAACAAGCGTTCGGTAGGCCTGGTGGTAGCCACATACAGTATATTCATCAGGTCGAGTTCCGACTTTTCCTTTTCCAAACGGTAAAAGTCTGCCAGCGCTGTCTGCTCAAGTTTTTCGACCATGGGCAGCAGGGCCGTTTTTATTTCCGGAAGGTTTTTAATATCGATCCTGGTCCATTGCTGGTCCCTGGCGATATTGACCCTGTCGTTGGCAAAGGGATAGATCACCACCGGGAATTCGAGGCCCTTTGCCTTGTGGATCGTCATGACCCTGACGGCATCGAGGCCTTCGGGCACCACAATCGAATACTTATGGCCGTTTTCCCGCCAGAATGATGTAAAGCTTTCCTGGTCGTAGCGCTTATTTTTTTCATAGTTATAAACCACATCCATGAATGCGAGGATGTAGGGATCGGGGGCGGCATTCAGATTGAACAGCCTGATCAGGGCTTCGGTCCTTTCATAGAGTCCGAGTGCCTTCAGCGACTGTCGGTTGAAGGATACCTGAAAATTGTACGGGAGTTCATTCCATTTACCCCCTTCTGATATTTTACCGCTGTTTGCATGATCCGGCATGTGTGATGCCAGGCTATGATGGAAGGCATTATGCGGTTTGCCTCCCTGCAGGTAGGAGATCATAGCCGTTTGCGCCAGCCTGTTGCCTGCATCGGCGATATAATCGAGGCATGCTAGCAGGAAATTCACCTCCGGGGAAGCGATGAGGAGGAGGGATTCGGCCGAAACCACCCTCACGCCATTCAGCAGGAGGTAGCGCGCGATGCTGCTGGCGCTGGCATTTGAACGGCACAGGATGGCAATGTCGGACAGTCTGTACCGCTGCTCCCCTGACATCTGCCGTACGATATCGAGGCATTTGCCGAGGTAGACCTGTTCATCGGGCTTACGGTTATTTTCTTTATCGAAAAAGATGAAGCGCACCTCCCCTCCCGGCTTTGCGGCGGGTATCTTTTGCCTGCAATCATGGTATACCCTGCCGTACTCCTCCGAAAGCTTTTGGGCGATTACCGGGTAAAAGTCGTTGTTGAAGCGGATGATGCCTTCCCTGGAACGGTAATTACATTCGAGGTTCCTGGGTTCAAAGCTTCTTTTGAGCAGGTCTTCGCGTGCATGCATCACGGGGTTGGACGGTTTTTTAAAGATGGCCGGGAGGTGGACCAGTTGCTCCACTTCGCCGCCCTTAAAGCGGTATATGGCCTGTTTGGGGTCGCCCACCACCATATTGAATTTGTCGAATGCCAGTGAGTTTTCGATCAGGGGAAGGAGGTTTTGCCATTCCAGCACCGAGGTATCCTGGAACTCATCGATCAGAAAATGCGAATAGCGTTCGCCAAGGCGTTCGTAGATAAAGGGTACCGGTTCATTTTCGACAAGGGTAGCGATCCTTTTATCAAAATCCGAAATATGGATAATGCCTTCATTTTCGCGGATCTGGCCAAAGATATCCTCTATCTCCCGCAAAACGGCCAGGGGGAATAGCGCCCGCATCAGGAGTCCGTAGAGGATGTAGCCGGAATAATTCTGATCAATGTATCCCTGAAGCCTGCCGGTCATTTCATGCATTTCCGCGGCAATGCTGTCGATAACAGCTTTCTTCCCCGCGTCAAGCCCGCCCGAATACCAGATACCTTCCTCCGGGCCTTTTCGGGCATAGTTGTTAAGATCGGGTTTTGAGAAGTCGTTCATCAAAAACCTGTTGACATGCCCCCAGATACCCTTTTCCTTCTGATAAAAATCATCACGTTCAAGGCCTTTTTCATTCCATAATTCCATGATTGCCGAGGCCTGCCGTTTAACTTCGGTTTCAAAATCCCTGATCAGATGCCGTATTTTTTTTCCGGCCGTGAGGATGTCGGCGGTATTCATTTTCCGTAAACCCGGAAGGTAAGGCACGATATCGTCTTTCAGCAAACGCCCGGCAAATTTCACCAGGTCGCGTTCCATGTCCCAGTTTTTCTCATCCTCAATGCGGTTGGCAGCATATTCCGACAAGACTTTTGTGATGTTATCATCGATACCGGTGAGGCTCATCAGCATATCAACGGCCATGGTTTTCATGCTGGTTTCATCAATTTCCACTTCAAAATTCAATGGCAGTCGCAGGTCGAAGGAAAAGGTCCTGATAACCCGGTGGATAAAACTATCGATGGTGCACACCGAAAAATCGCTGTAATGGTGCAGGATCCCTCCCAGGGCCGCAGCGGCGTTGTCAATGAGTTTTTCCCTGTCGAGTCCTGTGGCAGTCATGATCTCAGGCAACATATACTTTACACTGGCAGCATCGGGATAGTCCTGTGCGCTGCTGATCTCGGTGAGTGAAATGATGATGCGTTCACGCATTTCATTTGCCGCCTTGTTGGTAAAGGTGATGGCCAGGATGTTCCTGAAGGACGCTGGCGAAGCCAGAACAATGCACAGGTATTCCTTTACCAGGGTGTATGTTTTGCCTGAACCGGCCGATGATTTATATACGACAAAACTCATCAGCGTAAAAATACAAAATATGCCGGAACGGGCGGGATGTAAGTTGTATAAATCGTATTGGCTAAAAGATTAATTTTGGGACGAGAAAACAAAAATCATGAAACAGTTAATCGTAATAATTCTGTGGGCCATCAGCCTTATTGCCTGTTCGCAGGTGTCCGACACAGGCATTTATGTTGAGTACGGGCCCGGTTTTTATGAACGTGTGATCATGGCCGACCGGGAAAAGGCTGATGAAAGCGTGCCCAAAAAACGATTCAGGGCAGGGCTGTCGGATCTGGAATTTCCCACCGACACAGGTCTTTACACTCCATACTGGCATCAAAAGCCCGTTTCGCAGGGCGCCACCGGCACCTGCTGGAGTTATGCCACCATTTCCTTTCTCGAGTCTGAAGTATACCGTACCACCGGCAGGAAAATCAAATTATCGGAAATGTACATTGTTTACTGGGAATATGTTGAGCGTGCGCGGGCCTTCGTTGAGAAGCGCGGGGATGTTTATTTTGCCGAGGGATCGGAAGCCACTGCCGTTACGCGCATCATGAAGAAATACGGGATCGTTCCCTACGGCGATTATCCGGGACTCAACAAGGGGAAGGAATTTCATGACCATCAGCGGATGTTTGCAGAGATGGAGGGCTACCTTGAAAATGTAAAGAAAAGCAATGCCTGGAATACCGTTATGGTAGTCTCCACCATACGGGAGATCCTGAATGCCCATATGGGAATTCCCCCGCAGCAGGTTTTTTTCGGAAAAGAACATTACACGCCCTTAAGTTTTATGAGCCGGGTTCTGATGCTGAATCCTGATGATTATTTCAGTTTTATGTCGACCATGTCGCAGGCTTACAACCAAAAGGGGGAATTGGTGGAACCTGATAACTGGTGGCACTGCAGCGATTATTACAATGTCCGTATCGATGATTTCATGATGGTGATCGATGATGCTGTTGACAGCGGATACACCTTGTGCATATGCGGGGATGTGAGTGAGCCGGGTTACGACAGCCGGGCGGAGGTGGGCATCGTGCCGGTCTTTGATATTCCGGCGGACCTGATCAACGAATCATCGAGGGAGATGCGGTTGGTGAACGGTTCCACCACCGACGACCACTGCATACATATTGTGGGATCCACTGATTATAAGGGAAACAGGTGGTATCTGATAAAAGATTCCGGATCGGGTGCCTATGACGGGCCCAACAAAGGCTACCGCTTCCTCCATGAAGATTACATCAAGCTGAAGATGATGAACATTATGGTATACAAGGAAGCAGGCAGGCGGATACTCGACCGTATCATCAAATAACAACGATCTTCCGCGACACGGAGAACCCATTTCCGCTGATCCGCAGGATACAAATGCCTGCCGGCCGAATGATCCCGGGCAGGTCGAGACGTATCGTTTCCCGGCCATTTCCTTTCACCTGTTGGTGTATGCGGGCAACCTGGCTGCCATTTGGAGAAATCAGTTCGAGGGTGATCAGGGCTTCTTCCCTGAACATGGCATTTATAAAAATACTTTCGCCCCTGACAGGATTGGGATATACCCGCAGACCGGCTATTCCGGCCTGATTGTGCGAAACATTTGCCGGTCCCCGCAAAGAGTCGAGGTAGAGGGCGTTGACCAGCAGACCTTCAACGGTGACCTGCATCAGGGGCAGCCCGCTGCCCTTTGACAGCCATTTATACTCGGTATAATTTCTTTCGAGCGGAAAGCCGATACCGAGGGTATCCACATAAACGCTGTCGTACTCGCTCACCTGTGAAACCAGCCGCAGGGTTTCAAATTCGCCAAAAGGGGTCAGGATGGTCCCCCAGCCATCCACCAGGGTATTCCGGGTCCTGTCAACCTGAAAATATCCCAGTCCCGGCAGGGCCGCCCCGAAAGCCGAAGCGGAAGAATAAGTATCGTTATATTGAAGCGGGAAGCTGTATATGACATCCGGTGAATCGAATTTCAGCGGGAAAGGGATGGATGAGAAGGAAAACGCCATGCCTGCATCCACAAAGCCGTCGGCCGAATTCTTGTAAAAACTGAATATTTCATCCAGCGGAAATCCGGGCAGAAAGTCCATTGAAGCTGACTCTTCGGCGAGGTTGCTAACCAAAAAAGGGATAAACACAAATTGATAGGCTGGTGGGGTATCGAATACCGAAACAAAAGTATCGGCCTGCTGAAGCTGGTATGAGAGGCCGGAAAAATCCCAGTAAACATTTTCACCGTTTTTGGCATAGTCCATTCCGAAAAGGTCGGCCGTAAGGCTCCTGACAAAATGATCGCCTGCTTCCGGCATGTCCTGTTCGCTGATCACGATCTGCGGATGTGCATGCATATTTATCATGAGCATTGCAGGAATAAAAAAAGTCAACTTCATTGTCGGGGTATTAATCTTCCTGATTTTCATTGTCGCCGAATCCGGCATTTTTTTCACTACGTTTCTGCCGCTTGAATATCTCCCAAAAGCGATTGAATTCCCTGGTATAAAAAACCCCGATCCCCTGTGTATACGGGGAATAGTAATCGAGGGAATTAAAGTTGTTGGCCCTGTTGAATGCCCTCAGCCTGATCCTGCCATCGGGGGTTAATTTATATTCAATATTCACGTCGCCCACGATATTACTGGCCTGTTGCTGGGTCTTGTCGCGGGTCATCACGCCCACATTCCCATCAATGATCAGCCTGTTATCGAAGAACTGTGTAGAGAGGGCCACCTCCAGTTCGTCCTGGTTTATCTCATCGCCCGGAATATAGTTGATCCCGATATCGAAATCCTTGCTGATCTGCGAAAGCCAGTTGCTGAGCTGGCTTGAAATAATGTTGAGGGAAGATGAGGATACGTTGGCCGATGAGCTGGCATAGCTAAAGTTGTTCATGACCAGCAGTGAGATCATCTGCTGATTCATGAGGGCCACGTCGTTGGTATCGAGGATGGCATAGATCACCTGTTTAACATCATCCCTGAGGTTGGGAAAATCGATGGAAAACCTGATATCGGGATTTGCCAGTTTCCCGGTAAGGCCCAGGTAGGCATTTACATTAACCCTTTGCCCTTCATACTCCGGACTAATACTGGCACCCAGTCCGCTAAGGGTAGTTTTGAGTTTATATACGGCTTTCAGGTTCACATCGGCCTGATATGGGTTTCCGCTAAAGCCGATCTTCCCGCCCTGCAGGATTTCGAACCTGCGATTAATGAGATTTTGCAGGGTGAAAAAGAAATTCCCCCGCAGGAAATTATAATCACCATAGATATTAAAATTCCCGCGTGGATCAACCATGATCCTGATATCGCCAAAACCCTGTGAGCTGAAATTTCCCATATTGCCGGGCAGAAAGATCATCAGTTCCGTACTGCTGGTAATACCAATCCTGAAGTCGATGTTCAGCCCCTGCAGATCGACATTATACTCCTGCAGTTCCGTTTCCTCGTCTTCACCGGCCTGCAGGAATACAACAAAATCGTTATCGGCAACGCCGAGCGTGTTATCGAGCGGAATAAAGAGTGATGTACCTTTTTCAGTAGCAACATTCGCCTCAATACGAAAATCGTCGGACGGCCCGAAGAACCTGACTTCACCGGTTCCGGCCGCCGATCCGTAAAACAACTTGTTCTGATATTTATTGGTGTTCAGGAATGTAAAGCCTGAAGGTTGCAGGTTTATATTGTAATAAATGTTTTTAAGGTTGCTGTGGGTGATCCTGCCATTGGCAACAGCCTGGTTCCCTTTGCTGTCGAAGACGACCATATCCCTGAATGAGATCTCTCCCGGTGTAAAATCGATGGCATGGGCAAAATTATAACTGGTATTCAGGTATTCCACCCTGCAACCGGCACGCATCAGCCTGAGTTGCCCTGTCAGCCGGGGTGCCTTATCACTTCCTTTGAGGCTAAAGTCGGCACTGGCAATGCCTTTAAGTTCGGTAATATATTCATCAACAAAGCTCGACAGGGATTCCAATCTGAAATTCTGCAGTTTTATATCGAAGTCGAGGTTTTCGTTTTTCATAAAGGGGGAATAGGATCCCTGTATATCGACTACTTTACCGGAGCCGACATTACCATGATAGATCACTTCTGCATTTACGTCGATGGATTCCTTCTCATGGTTCCATTTGGCCAGTAAGCCGGCATCGCCCATCAAAACATTATTCAGTTCAAGGTTTTTAATGGTGAGGTCAGAGAAAAAACCGGGATTTGAATAAACACTGTTCAGTCCGACATAGCCATCCAGGCTGCCGTTAAGGTCGAAGCCGTAATTCATGTAGATAATATCGAATACTGAGAGCTTCCAGTTCTCGAAAACAAGGAGCAGTGTATCTTCGGGCAGGGCAGAAAGCGTTCCGTTAACAAGCAGGCGCTTATTGCCTCCTGTAATGGCAAGGTTTCGGAATTCATAGCTTGCCGGGCTGAACAAAATGCGGTTGGAGGTGTCGATCGACCAGAGGGAATCATTGATGATCATTTCGGAACCGGTAATGTGCAATAAACTGCTCAGGCTGTCGTAATAGGTGAAATAACCCCGTATATCAGCCTGATTATGAAATACCGATTGCTGGTCGTCCCAGCCAATGTTAAACATCAGGCTGTCGCGTTTCAGGCTGCTGTTCCATCTGAAACGCTCCACCCCCAACTCCAGCGTATCATTCTTTTGTTTTTCCTTCAGCAATAATTTGTTTGCAGCAATATCCAGGTCTATTGACCTTTTTCCGGCATTCAGCCTGATATTGATGCTGTCGGAACTCATTCCCTGATAACTGACAAAGGGAAAGAACGATTTCACTTCTGCATTCTTATTGCCCGAATCAAAGGAACCTGTCAGGGTTGCATCATTTTGGACAAAAAGTCCCGGTATGAAAATATTTGTCAGGTCTTCTGTTTCCCGTGTTCTCAGTGAAAAGGCGATCAACTGCCTTTTAAAGGGATAATCAGGTTCATCCATAAAGGACCACTCCGACATCTTGTTACCCACGAAGCGGCTGATCGCATATGGCAGTTCACTATAGGAAAAACTGCCGCTGACGGTGGCGTCAAGGGCATCGGAGCTTAGCATCATCCTTTTAAAATTTCCCGTATCGCGCAGGCTGATAAAGGCAAAATTTTTCATCAGCCAGGATTTTTTCCCTTCCCTGTAATAAAGGCTGTCGATGAGTATTCGCCCTTCCAGTAAATCCAGGTCGAGCCCGATGAAGTTAGCGGTAACCCCGAATGAAAGCAGGCTAAGGCTATCCCTTTGCAGCATGTTAAGCCTGAAGAGGTCGGCATCGGCAACCTTTGCGTTGAAGTCGAGCAGGGGGACTTCCTGCCGGAAGTCGATGATGCCGTCAAATACAAGACTTCCCAGTTTGTCCTGTACATCAAGGTGACCGTTAAAGACCTTATCAGCGATATCGCCGCTGATTTGTACTTCCCGCAACACCCTTCCCATGAATCCCAAAGAATCAACCACACCAGTGATGCCAAGTTGCACCGTGTTTCCGGTCAATCCCGAACCGGTGACACTGGCATCAAGGTCAAGTTTTCCGAAATAATCGGAAAGGTTAAGGAATTTGCCGATATCGAAACGGCTGGCATTGATATTACCGCGATAGTCGACATTGGTATGATCACTGTTTTGCTTCAGGGAAACATCGGTTTTGATGGTACCGATATCGGTGTTGAACTCAGCAGTGGAAACAAAATCATTGTAAAATCCCGTGAATGAACCCTTGATATCCATTTTACCAAAAACCTGTAATTCGGGAGGAACACTGATATACCTGAACGCCCCCGGAATGGCGAATTTCTCCACATCATCCTTTATCAGGGTAAACATATCAATACTGGTATGAAGATATGTTTCCCTGACATCCGGAAGCCCGTACATCCTTACATCTCCCTGAAAACGGGTACCTTTTCCGAAAGCAAAACGCATATCCTTCACCCGGAGGTTATCAACACTGCCTGTTACTTTAGCTTTGATCCTTACCGGGTTGTCCATCACCAGCAGATCGGGGGCAAAATACCCGATATCCTTCAGGTTCAGTTCAGAAGGCCTGATCTCTCCATCCATCATCACATCCGTAACAAAATGAATATAGCTGGGCCATCCCCGGTACTGAAAATCAAGGTCGAGATCGAGGTTCGAGCGGGGTGTTTGCAACAGCATATTTTCGGCTTTCAACTGCAGCGGACTAAGATGGAACAACCCGCTCATGCCGAGTACTTCAAAACCGCTGTGGTCGGCACATGACAGGGATGCGACATGAAAATCGAATGTGTCGTTCAACACCTTCAAGTCCTCAAGAAATATGTTACGGATGAGGATATCAAGGTTTTGATAGTCCATTCCCAGCGGTATGCGATCCTTATTATGATCGATATAGCGGAAGCGAAAATGATCGAGGGTCAGTGCCGTAAGGTTCAGGTCCCAGTCGGCCCGGGTCCCGGCAGTGTCAGCTTCCCGTGAAGGCTCAGCGGCACCAAGGGCATCGGCTATGAACTGGAAATTGAAAACGCTGTCGTTCCCATATTTTATCAGTGCGAATGATCCATTGCGTATGCTGATATCATTCACATCGAATTTTTGCCGCCGGCTGTCGAAACGCATGCGTTTCATGTCGACCTTCATAAATCCGGCAGAAAAAAGTGTATCAGCATGCTGATCGAGGGCCGAAACGCCCTTTAATTTGAGATCGAGCCGCATGGTAAGGTGCAGTCCATCGATACGGATCTCCGTATTCATCTTATCCGAAAGCCAGGATGCGGCCATACGGGCCATGAAGGTTTGCACCAGCGGATTGGAAGTCATCCACCAAAGGGAAAAGGGTATGACTGCCAGTATCAGCAAACCTTTCAGTAATATGCCTATTAGCTTTTTTATGATACCTTTGCCTTTTAAAAATGAAGCTGATGAGTGTTTATATTCTTGGCATTGAATCATCCTGCGACGAGACCTCCGCTGCAATCATCAGGGATACCAAAATCCTTGCCAACATTATTGCCGGGCA
Organism: uncultured Bacteroidales bacterium; assembly: GCA_964404735.1. Taxonomy (GTDB): domain Bacteria; phylum Bacteroidota; class Bacteroidia; order Bacteroidales; family B18-G4; genus B18-G4. Next base: position 26,547 of record CAYOLA010000154.1, on the reverse strand, counting down.
GGAGGTACACCGGAATTATGGCGGTGTTGTTCCTGAACTGGCATCACGTGCTCATCAACAGAACATTATCCCTGTCATCGATCAGGCACTCAAACATGCAAAGATACGGAAAAATCAACTTCATGCGGTGGCCTTCACACGCGGCCCCGGCCTGCTTGGCTCGCTGCTGGTCGGCACATCCTTTGCCAAGGCTTTTGCCATGGGGCTGGGCATTCCGATCATAGATGTTAACCACCTGAAAGCACACATCCTGGCACATTTCATTGATGAGGAAAGTCATAGCACGCCTGCATTCCCCTTTCTTTGCCTGACCGTTTCGGGCGGGCATACCCAGATTGTACGGGTCGACGACCCGCACAGCTTTGCCATCATAGGCGAAACCATTGACGATGCTGCAGGCGAGGCTTTCGACAAGGCGGCCAGGATCATGGGGCTTCCCTACCCCGGGGGGCCGCTGATCGACAAGCTCGCCCGTGAAGGCGATGCCCGTGCCTTTGATCTTTCCAAACCCAAAATACCAGGATATGATTACAGTTTCAGTGGGCTAAAAACTTCTTTTCTTTACCTGGTGAGGGATGAACTCAAAAAGGACGCCGGCTTCATTGAAAAACAAAAGGCCAACCTGGCTGCATCCATGCAAAGGGTGATCGTTGAGGTCCTTTTGGATAAGCTCATCCGTGCCGCCCTTGACAGCGGCATCAGGGAGATAGCGCTTGCAGGAGGGGTTGCCGCCAACAGCGGGCTACGCGAAGCACTGGTAAAAGAAGGCAACGCACGTGGCTGGAAAGTCCATATACCCAAAATGGAATATACCACCGACAATGCCGCCATGATCGCCGTGGCCGGATATTTCAAATACCTGAACAGGGAATTTGCATCACAAAAGGTGGTGCCATACACGAGGGGAATCATTTAATTGATAATTAATATGCAGGAACGAAAATCCCGGGCAATCACATTAACGGCCTACCAGGGCAATATCATCAGGGCTGTTAAGGGACTTAAAATCAACACCATTACATTTCCTTTGCCCTCGTCAGATGAAGTATTGATTGAAGTGGATGCCGCACCCTGCAATCCTTCCGATCTTGCCTTTATACAGGGAGGATATAATGTAAGGAAATCACTGCCCGCCATTCCGGGCTTTGAGGGCTGCGGGATGGTGATGGAAACGGGCAGTGATCAGGCAGCCATCAGGCTGAAGGGAAAAAGGGTGAGCTTTTTCTCGCAGTCGGACGGTGGCGGTAGCTGGGCCGGCCATATCATTATCAGGGCCTGCGATTGCCTTGAAGTTTCATCGGAAATGCCGGTTGAACAGGCTGCCTGTTTCGCTGTAAATCCTTTTACGGCCCTGGCCATGGTCATGCATGCCGCTGCCAAAGGCGCCAACGCCATCATACAGAATGCAGCCGCCGGACAGGTAGGAAGGTTTGTAAACGCACTTTGCCGGATGGAAGGGATCAGCGTAATCAACATTGTTCGAAAGGAAGAACAGGCTGTGATGCCCGACAATGCAGGAAGCTCTTATGTGCTGTGGCAGTCGGATGCGGAATTCCAAAGCAGGCTGCATGCACTGGCCCGCGAACTGAATGCATCGATAGCCTTCGATGCCGTGGGGGGTGAAGGCAGTGGCCGTTTGCTTGCCGCCATGCCGCCCGGGGGAACGCTTTATGTATACGGCGCACTGGGATCGCGGCAGCTTGCCGATATCCCCGCCGCTGACATCATATTCGAAAAGAAAAGTGTTCGCGGGTTTAATATGAACGAATGGAAGGAAAATCTCGATGGTAAATCCTTCCGTGAAATCAGTGAAAAACTTCAGCAGTTATTCATCAGCGGCAAACTCAAAACCCTTGTCCAGGGTACCTTTCTGCTCGAAGAATACGAAGAAGCGCTGTTCAGGTATATCCGGAATATGTCGGCAGGGAAGATCCTGCTGTGTCCAAAAAAGTGATCAGTTCATCGGGATAAGCATCTGCCCTTCCGCTGCGGGCAGAATATATTTTTTTTGCCGGTTATAGTGATAATAGATATCGGAGCGCCTGAAATTTTTTTCCTTCATCCTTTTATCAATATACTTATTAAGCAGGTGATCAAAGGCATATCCTGCATGTAACTGTCCGGCCACTGCCCCAAGGCTGTAAATATCGTCGACAAGCAATGTGTCGATGGTATGGCGGAAAACCACATCGCCCGTAAAATAATTTAACCTGAAATAGCCGTCCATTTCATCGGTAAGATAGAGGCTGCTGAAAAAAAACTCCTTGTCTTCCTCAAAATTGATCCGGCTGATCTCGATCCATGAATTCAGGTTTATGGCGTTGAGGTCGAGATAATAAGTATAAACGTAATCGCCAAATTGTTCCTCTTCTTCCAGGGGCATAACATACTCTTCGAGTTCAAGTTGGGCCAGGTTAATGATAAATGCATGGTTCTGCCCGCCAAGGAAGGCATGCAGCGAATCATCAGGATAGACCCTGAAGCCCATCTCCTCCAGTTCCTTCATAAAACTATTAACATATTGGCTGAGAAATGCCGAATCGGAAACATGTTTCAGGAAGAGGCTGTTTTCGATCAGCAGGGAATCAAGTTCATATTGACTGAGTTCGTCGCTATTTTCAATTTCATATGATTTAAGGGATGTTTTAAAAAGATATCCCGGAGGGATGAGGAGCACCGACCTGGCCGTATCGCTCTTTATATATTCCCTGGCTATTTTCCTTTCGATGGAACACGACAGGATAAATGGCAGAAGAGCAGCCATCAACATAAGAGGTAATATCTTGTTTTTAAGCTCCATCATAATTGCATCAGCTTGATCCGAGCATTTTTCTGGCAAAGCCCTCCCCGTATTGTTCAGCCTTTTCATGGTCATCAGGAAAGGGTGAAAACTTAACGAAGACACCCTCTTCATAGTATTGCAGTTTAAGATTTTCGAGGATTGCCCTGATGATGGAGGCTCCTTCGCCGCTCCATCCGTATGAGCCGAAACCACCCGACAGTTTTTTCCGGTCGCGGATGGGGTTGATCACCGAAAAGAGCTTATATACGGGCAGTAAAATATTCTGATTGATGGTTGGGCATCCCACGATCAGGCCCGATGATCTGGCCATCATGGCATCCAGGTCGCCCAGTGATGTGGTTTCAATGTCGACAAGTTCCACGCTCATTCCTTCCACTTTCATGATGCCCTTTGCAATGCTTTGGGCAATGTCGCCTGTTTTGTGATAGGCAGAAACATAAGGGATAAAAACCCTGTTTTCTTCGGGTAAGGCGATGGCCTCACGGGCATAATCCTCGCTGAGGTCGACCCACTTTTTCCAGTTATCCCTCAATATCGGGCCATGTCCGGTGCATATAGCCCGTATATCCAGTGGCCTGATCTTCTCAATTGCCTTGAGCATGAATTTGCTGAAGGGTTTCAGGATAACATCATAGTAATATTTGAAGGCATCGGAAAAATCGCCCACCTGCTCGTCGAACATCTTCTCATCACAATAATGGGCGCCGAATGAATCACAGGTAAAAAGCAAGCGGTCTTCTTCCAAATAGGTATACATGGAATCAGGCCAGTGCAGGTTCGGGGCTCCGATAAAGCGCAGGGTTTTATTACCCAGGTCGAGGCTGTCGCCGTCCTTCACCTGCATATGCTTAAAGCCCTTACTGAAGAGGTCTTCGAGGTATCTGATGGCGTTACCCGTTCCCACCACCGTGGCCTCCGGAGCCAGCTCGAGCAGCCGTATCAGGTTTCCCGAATGATCCGGTTCGGTATGGTTCAGGATAATATATTCAATCGCTGAAGGGTCGGTCAACTGCCGGATCTTGTCAATATAAACATCCCAGAACTTCTCCTTGGTGGTTTCCACAATGGCTTTCTTCTCAGCATTGATAAAATAGGAGTTATAGGTGGTACCATAAACGGTTTCCATCACCACGTCGAAAGTAACGATGTCGCGGTCGAGGACACCAATCCAGCTTACATCCTGTGAAACCTGCAGAATCTTGTTGTCGGTCATATTTTCCATTTTTTCATGCTTGATTTTTACAGATCCAGTTTGATTTGCCCGTCATCATGAGGCTTTGGGTCATGGCTTTTGTTCTCCGCCGGTTTTTTATCTTCCTTATCCTTATCCTTATCCTTATCCTTATCCTTATCCTTATCCTTATCCTTATCCTTCACTTCTGCCACTTCCTCCTTTCCCTTTTTCTCTTTCATTCCTTTTTTTTGCCGTTCCTTCTTATCTTCAGTCCCGGCGGGAAGTTCATCTTCCGCAGCGCCTGGTTTTTCCGGTTCATCCGTTTTCGTTTCAAAGGGCAGCGGATCGAGGAATACGACATTTTTTATTACGTGGTTCGACAAACGTTTTCCTTTTGCCTTATGGCTTTTCACGGCGATAAAATCCGCGGTTTGGAGTATCTGATTTTCGATTGGCCGTCCGTTTTCCTTTTCATCAAAGGTTAATTCGATAACAGGGAGTTCGTCGAGGCTGAAAGCAAGCAGGCGTGAATCGGGATGCTCGCCGATGAAACGGGTTTTGTTTTCGCTTATCTCGAAGCGAAAGCGTTTGAGGTAAACAAAATCCTGTGCGGCATCGTGGTATACGGCTGTCATGATCTTCTCCGGGTCGTATTTTTCGATCAGGATCATGTCTTCGTCAAAGTGTGTCGACAGGTCATATCCATAATGCCGGTAGTGTCCGGTTGAGGTGACAAGGAGAATCCTGTCGTCGCCCAGGAACTCACCCAGAAGGACTCCCCTGCCGGCAACGTTAAGCCTCTTTACGGTATCGTCGAACCATATTTCACGGGCGCCCAGGGTGGATACGCCTTCTTCTTTCTTGAGGATGGACTTAACGGGCTTTTTTACCAGGATGTTCCCGATCGAAGACCTTCCCTTGATGGCCAGTTCGCTGAAATCGTACTCAAAGGAAGTCCGTTTAAGTTTGGGGTTCGGGCGCAGGATCACCCTGATCACCTCGGCTTCCCCGTTCGGGTTTGCGCTGAAGTAGATCACCCTCGAATCGGGGGTTCCTTTGGTAATGTTATACTCCTTATCGCGGGTGATGCCGACCACCGGGAAGCGCTTCACCATGTATCTGGGTTGTTTTCCGTCGCGGTAAACAATGTTGTAAATGGTGCGGTCGTCGCCCTTCCTGAATATGCCAATGTGTATGACATCCTTCCCGACAAAGGTCTTGTCGCTGACCCTGGTAACCACGAAGGTCCCGTCGGCCCTAAAAACGATCATATCATCGATATCGGAGCAATCACAAATGTATTCATGGCGGCGCAGCGAAATTCCGGCAAAGCCTTCCTCCCTGTCGAGGTATAGTTTATGGTTGCTTACCACGACGGAAGCCGCCTCGATGGTATCGAAACTCCGGATCTCCGTTTTCCTTTCGCGGCCTTCCCCGTATTTCTTCCTGATCTGCCTGTAATAGGTGATGGCATAGTCGATGAGGTGTTCGAGGTGGTTGGCCACTTCTTCCATTTCCTCCTCGATGCCGCGTATCAGTTCATCGGCCTTGAGGGAGTTATATTTGGAGATCCGTTTGATCCTGATCTCTGTAAGCCGGATGATGTCTTCACGGGTTATTTCCCTTGCCAGGCGGTCGCTGAATGGTTCAAGGCCCTTTTCAATGACTTCGATCACCGATTCCCATGTTTTGCAGTTCTCGATCCGGCGATAGATCCGTTCTTCAATAAATATTTTTTCAAGGGAGGAGAGATGCCAATGCTCTTCCAGCTCCTTCTTCCTGATCATCAACTCTTTTCTGAGCAGGTCAACGGTATTTTGTGTTGAGATGCCGAGTATTTCACCTACAGGCAGGAAGCGGGGTTTATCACCGTCGATCACACAGGAGTTTGGTGAAACGGACATTTCACAATTGGTGAAGGCATAAAGGGCGTCGATGGTCTGGTCGGGGGAAACGCCTGCTGCCAGATGAATGAGTATTTCCACATTTTCGGCCGTATTGTCATCGATCTTTCTAATCTTGATCTTTCCTTTGTCGTTTGCTGCGAGAATAGATTCGATCAGGCTGCCGGTTGTGGTTCCGAAGGGTATTTCGACGATCGACAGTGTTTTCTTGTCGATTTGCCTGATCCTTGCCCTGATCCTGACCCTTCCCCCGCGCAATCCGTTATTGTATTTTGAAAAGTCGGCCAATCCGCCTGTGGGAAAATCGGGGAGTATCTCGAAAGGTTTGTTCTTCAGGTAATTGATCGAGGCATCGATGAGTTCGAGGAAGTTATGGGGCAGGATTTTGGAAGCCAGGCCAACGGCGATACCTTCAACCCCCTGAGCCAGGAGAAGGGGAAATTTTACCGGCAAGGTCAAAGGTTCTTTGTTGCGGCCATCGTAGGAAAGCTTCCATTCGGTGGTTTTGGGATTAAAGACGACTTCCAGTGCGAATTTCGACAATCTTGCTTCGATATAGCGGGCTGCCGCCGCAGAATCCCCGGTGTGGATATTGCCCCAGTTGCCCTGGGTTTCGATGAGCAGGTCTTTTTGTCCGAGTTGTACCAGTGCATCCCCGATGGAGGCATCCCCGTGCGGGTGGTATTTCATGGTATGCCCAATGATGTTGGCCACCTTGTTAAAGCGTCCGTCATCCATGTCGCGCATCGAATGCAATATCCTTCGCTGAACGGGTTTCAGGCCGTCGTGGACATTGGGGACTGCCCTTTCGAGGATCACATAGGAAGCATAATCGAGAAACCAGTTCTGGTACATACCGTTAAGCTGTATGGTATGATACCCGGCCTGCTTGCCTCCCCCGGCATCCTCATTGGGAAATGGAACATAGGAAACATCCCGGCCTGCATTGCCGGTGTTTTCTCCATCCGTCCCGCCCTCCGGGTTCAGTTCCTCCTCTGAAAAGGGTTCCCCCTCCCTGATAATCTCATCCATGATGCCTGCTTATTTTACAAGTCCTGAAATTTCTTTAAAAGCATCCGCATCCGAGCTTTTAAGCAGCTCGAACAATATGGATTCACAGGTCGATATTAAAGCACCGGCCTGCCTCATGCGCTCAATGGCAATATTTTTATCGTTGGGCTTGCGCGACCCCACACAGTCTTCCACTACAACGGGTATGTATCCCTGACCGATCAGGTCAACAACGGTTTGCAAAACACATACATGGGTTTCAATACCCGTAACCACCACATACATTTTTGATGTGCGGGCCAGTGCCTCATTAAACTCCGGTTCTCCGCAACAGCTAAACGACATTTTCTCTATGGGGTCATAGGGCTCCAGTGTTTTTGCCAGTCCGGGGATGGTAGGCCCCAGGCCTTTGGTGTATTGCTGGGTTACCACAATGGGTATTTTCAATGCTTTCAGCCCCCTGATCAGGATACTGTTGTTAATGGTAAGGGTTTCATGATCATGGATAAAAGGATACAAACGTTCCTGAATATCGATCACCACTGCGATGGTATTTTCTCTTTTGATACGCATATTTTCCTGTTTGAGTGCAAATTTCCAAAAGTTACATTAATAATTCCAGTGAAAAGACCTGAATTTATTAACATTTATTAGTTCAAAGTTCCATATTGACAAGGCATGTAGTTAATCGGGAAACAGCCTGAGGAGCAAAATCTCGATCAACAGGAAAGCAAGGGCGAGCCATATAAAAATTTTCCAGTATTCCCTGCCGCTGCCAAATTCTTCAAAAGCCTCTGATGCTTTGCCCCCGCCTGAATCGAGCAGGAAGAGCCTGGTATTTGCTGATTCAACGATCAGATCCCTGATTTCCTGTATGCTGTAAAAAGATGGATCGGATTCCTGCCGGTCATAGTTGAACGACAATCCAGCCAACTTTTCGCCGGCATGCAGCAGTTCGTAATGGCCGGCCAGCTTAAGCTGGTCGTAAAAGAACAAGCGTGCCGACTGCCCGTATCTTTCCAGGCCCGGGATGAACTCAATATCTGCTTCGGCATGCCGCAATGCCGGGGGTTGTCCCAAAAGAAGCGCTTCCCTGTCGAAGCTGATACTCATGTCGTTTCCGATGGTGTAATAAAGTTCCTGCTGCGGCCTGCTAAGCATGGCCATGCGGTAGATGAGCGGCACCCAGAGGGCATGCTTCACCAGGTTTCCGTATTCCTCACTTGCCGGCGTCATAAGCAGGTAAAGCCTTCCCTTGCCGTGCCTGGCCATGATCAGCAGGGGATCGCCATTCTGAAGATCCATGATCACAGTGGCACGACTGTTCCTGTATGCTTCGAGGCGGTAATGGCCTCTGACGAAGGGGAGATCGATATTTTCGGGTACCTTCTCAAAAACATCATCAAATATCTCATGCTCCGTATCGATGCCTGTAACGGATAGCCGCAGGGTATCATAGGAAAGAAGTCGCATGGGGTTGAGTTCCGAAAGAAAACGATTGATCGACATGATATCGGCATCCGGGGCCGGGATGATCAGCAAGCTGCCACCTGAATGAATGAAATCGTTCAGGGAGGCAGCCAGGCCTGTACTCAACGACTGCATGCGGTCGAGCACCACCAGGTCGGCTTTCCTGAACTGCTGGTAATCCAGTTTTTTATACTGTGCCTGAGAATAACGAAACACCGAATCGTTCGAAAACAGGGAGTTGAAGTAAGGGCCCGGCATATCATCGCTGATGGCCAGTACGGGAATCGTTTCCTTCACCTGCCAGGAAATATACATGCGGTCGTCCCAGGTTACCGGATAATCGTCGATGTAAACGAATGCAGACACATTTCCCGCTTTCCTGTTGATGAACGGAAGGGCTGTTGAGGCTTTTCCTCCGGCAGCGATGTTCAGGTTGGCCAATGCGCGCTGTTCACCTTCGATCATCAGTCTGACGGGGATCTTTTCAAGATCGATTTCCGATTCATTCCTGAATCCTGCATGCAGAACCTGCTGCTGTCCCAGATGATTAAAGGGGGTTTCGAACCAGCAGGTATCAATGTAAACATTGCCCACCGGTGGATATGACAAGGGAAACAGGAATGTTCTGCCCGCATTTTCGTATCTGAAGGCATCCGGCAAGGCTGAGGATCGCTGGAAATCGGATATTACGAAAAGGCTTGCGCGTTCAGCGGCGGTTTCGGGGAGGGTCTCGCGATAACGCTCGGATACCTCAGGCAAGATCCTCACCACAGGCGTAAGTTCGATGCCGGCAAGCAGTCTGAGAAACTCATCCCTGCTGTAGAAAGGCTGGTGCCTGCCTTCAAAATCGTTGGTGATCAACTGGTACCGGTCAGCCGCATCAAAAGTCATTGCCAGTTCGTTTACGGCAAGCTTTGCTTCGTCGAGCAGGCTGTGTCCGTTCACTATTGCCTGCATGCTCAGTGAATTATCCACATAAAAGCTCAGGTGATTTCCCGGCCCCTGTTCAATGCCTTCCGGATTCGGGATATACGGCCTGGCAAATGCCAGCACAAGAAAAGTGATGGCCAGAATCCTGCACAGCAGCACCAGCAACTGGCGCAGGTCCCTCCGCTTCTTCGATTCCTTTTTGATATTTTTCAGGAAGCTGAGGTTGGTAAAATATATTTTGCGGTATCGCCTGAAGTTAAACAGGTGAATGATCACCGGCACGGCAACGGCCAGCAAACCAAATAACCAGTATGGGTGGACAAATTCCATATTATAAAAACGCCGGGCACGGCTGAATTAATATGCCCGTGGCAAAAATAAGCATAATAAACGGGAGGAATGCCTTAACAGTTATCCTGCAAGCGGATATCGGGCACATCCAGGATAAGCGGGTCTTTAACCTTGTCTTTGAGCAGGGCCACATCCACCACCTCGATCATCCTGTCGATATAGATGATGTTCAGGCCTCGGATATAATCTTTCCGGATATCCTCGATCACACTTTTATTTTCTATTGAGAGGATAACATCTTTGACCCGGGCCCTTTTTGCGGCAAGGATCTTCTCTTTGATCCCTCCCACGGGAAGCACTTTTCCCCTGAGGGTGATCTCTCCCGTCATGGCCACATGGGGCCTGACCTTGCGCTGGGTAAATGCCGAGGCCAGGGCTGCAAACATGGTAATGCCGGCCGAAGGCCCGTCTTTTGGCGTAGCGCCTTCGGGGACGTGCATATGCACATTCCATTTGCTGAAAATGAGTGGGTCGATGCCGAGCATTTCAGAATGGGCCTTTAGGTATTCATATGCCAGGCTGGCCGATTCTTTCATCACATCGCCCAGGTTACCCGTGAGGGTGAGATTGCCTTTCCCGCGGCTCAGGCTGACTTCAACAAAAAGGATCTCTCCGCCGGTGGCCGTCCATGCCAGTCCGGTCACCACCCCTGCCACCTGGCTGACTGCCGAGCGGTCGTGCTGGTATTTAACCGGCCCCAGGAAACTGCGCAGGTCTTCACTGCTTACCTTCTCATTATATTTCTCATCCATGGCAATGAACTTCGCATTGCTGCGGATTACCTTGGCAATGGTTTTCTCGAGTGTTCGCACACCGGCTTCGCGGGTATAGTCCGTAATCATTTTTTTGATGATCTCGACCGGGAAACGAAGTTTGGAGCGGGCCATTCCATGTTCGCGCATTTGTTTTGGCACCAGGTGCCTGCGGGCTATTTCAACCTTCTCTTCGATGAGGTATCCGCTCAGGTCAATGATCTCCATCCTGTCGCGGAGGGCGGGATTTATCGTGGCCAGTGTATTGGCCGTGGCGATGAACATAACCCGGCTGAGGTCGTAGTTCACTTCGAGGTAGTTGTCGTGAAACTCGATATTCTGTTCAGGGTCCAGCACCTCCAGCAGGGCTGCCTGTGGATCGCCCTGTATGTTGTTTCCGCTGACCTTATCGATCTCATCGAGCACAAATACCGGGTTAGAGGATTTCACTTTACGCAGGTTCTGGATGATGCGTCCGGGCATGGCACCGATATAGGTCTTCCGGTGCCCGCGCAGTTCGGCTTCGTCGCGGATGCCACCCAACGACATGCGGATGTATTTACGGCCGAGCGACCTGGCAATGGAACGTCCGAGGGAGGTTTTTCCCACTCCCGGCGGGCCTACCAGGCAAAGGATCGGCGCCTTGTGGTCCTTTTTCAACTTGATCACCGCCAGGTGTTCAATAATGCGCTCCTTTACCTTCTCAAGGCCGTAATGGTCTTCATCCAGTATCTTCTGTGCATTGTGCAGGTCGAAGTTATCCGTGGTATATTCATTCCAGGGCAGTTCGACCAGCATTTCGAGGTAGTTGACCTGTATGGAATATTCGGCTGCCTGCGGGTTCATGCGCTGCAGCTTACGCAATTCGCTCTCAAAGACCTCCTTCACCTCTTTCGACCATTTTTTGGAGCCTGCCTTTTCCCTCATTTCATTGATCTCCTGCTCATAGGGGCTTCCGCCCAATTCCTCCTGTATGGTCTTTAGCTGCTGGTTGAGGAGAAAATCGCGCTGTTGCTTGTCGAGGTCGGACTTCACCTTATCCTGGATCTGGCTTTTCAGTTCCAGCATCTGCATTTCACGGCTGAGCGCTTCCAGCACCTTGTTTGCGCGCTCGACAATATCGGATACTTCGAGTAATTCCTGTTTTTCCCTGATTTGAATATTCAGGTTTGAGGAGGCGAAATTAACCAGGAAAAACGGGCTTTCAATGTTCTTCACGGCAAAAGCGGCATCGGAAGGAATGTTGGGCGACATCTTGATGATCTGTATCGACATATCGCGCAGGGTGCTGATCAGGGCCTTGAAGCTCTTGTCGTCCTGGTCAACCATGTGGTCGAGGTTTTCGAAAGCTTTTACCTTTGCCCTGAAATAGGGATCGACCTGAACGATCTCGACAAGCCTGAACCGCTTTCTTCCCTGTATGATGGCAGTTGTGCTGCCATCGGGCATTTGCAGTATCTTAATGATATTGGCAACGGTACCCACCCTGAAGAGGTCATCTGCAACAGGATCTTCAATGCTGCTGTCTTTTTGGGTAACCACACCAATGGTCTTATCGGTGGCATAGGCATCCTTGATCAGCCTGATCGACTTATCCCTCCCCACGGTAATGGGTATCACCACGCCCGGAAAAAGAACATTATTCCGAAGCGGCAGCACCGGAAGCTCTTCGGGGATGTCCTCCTCATTCATCTTTTCTGCATCTTCATTCGAGAGAAGGGGGATAAATTCGGTTTCGCCGTTGATGATCTCTGTCAGGTCAAACAGGTTATTATCGGTAAATTGGTCCATGTTGTAGTCAAAATGTCAGTAGTTCAAAAAATCCTTGGCAGGTTCATAATTGAATTATACTCCTTATACCTGCCAATGGTTACACAAAAGCCCTTATAAACGGGGACATTATCAGTCAATCATCGTGCCAAAAAAACTTTCTGTTAAAACCATGGCAGATTGATTTCTATTAGGATAGTCGATTTTTAACCCGTAGAGGCAAAACAGGCGTGCAGGATCAGTAACTGGTATTCATGGCTGTGAGTTCGCGCACTGCCATGAGTATCTCTTCCTCGATCCTGTCAAAATCCATATCGCGCCGACTGTACACCCGGCGGGCGATCTCAATGGCCTTTTTCACGGGAAAGTCGTTAAACCCTTTGGTGCCGCCCCAGTTGAAAGAGGGAATAAAATTCCGCTGGTAGCCGCATCCGAAGATATTTGAGCTCACACCAACCACCGTACCCGTATTAAACATGGTATTGATACCGCATTTGCTGTGGTCGCCCATGATCAGGCCGCAAAATTGCAGTCCCGTATCAATAAAAGTCTGGTCGGGGTAGCTCCATATCCTCACCGTGTCATAATTGTTCTTAAGGTTGGATGTATTGGTGTCGGCACCCAGGTTGCACCATTCCCCGATCACCGAGTTGCCGAGGAAGCCGTCGTGGGCTTTGTTCGAATAGCCGAAGATCACCACATTATTCAGTTCACCGCCAACTTTCGAGTATGGTCCAACGGTGGTGGGTCCATAGATCTTTGCGCCCATTTTTACGATGGAATGATCGCAGAGGGCAAAGGGTCCCCGGATCACTGAGCCTTCCATGACCTCGGCATCCTTACCGATATATACAGGTCCGGTGGTGGTGTTGATCATGGCGCCCTGTATGCGGGCGCCTTCCTCTATAAAAATATCGTTGCCGATAATCGTATTGTTGTTGCCGGGTTTTTGCGACTCCCTTCCCTTTGTGATCAGGTCGAAATCGGCCCGGAGGGCTTCGCCGTTAAGGCTGAAGATATCCCAGCTATTGTTTATTTTTAAATAAGCGGAAGTGAATTCAATTTCCTCCATCCCCCCCGGGTCTCCTTCCATTCCTTCCAGTTCGGCTGCCGTAACCCGCATGGCAATGATCACTTCACCCCTTACCAGGGCCTGGTCGACTTTCAGCTTGTTGATCTCTTCCACCATTTTGTTGTTTGGCAAAATGGAACCGTTGATGAGGATGTTATCATCTGCCTTGACAATGGGGAATTTATTGCTGAGGTATTCCTCGGTGAGGGAAGATGTTTTTTGTCCGAGAATATTCTCCCATTTTTCCCTGATGGTGGTGATGCCGATCCGGATATCGGCCACCGGCCTGGTAAAGGTCAGCGGCAATAGTGAATTTCTTTTAAAATGATCGAAAATGATGTAATTCATCGTTTATAATGTTGCTGGAGCAAAGGTAGAAATTATTATTGATGTGCCGGCTAAAAAGCGCGCCATCATAAAGAAGAAATCACATGCCTGTAGAAAAAAAAACTGCCGGCACAAAGATGCCGGCAGCCTGAAAGTAAAATTCTTTTAGGGTTATTCCTGCTTATCGTCTTTCTTTTCCAGGTGCTTCTTGTACCTGTTGCGAAATTTGTCGACACGGCCGGCCGTATCAACGAGTTGCATTTTCCCCGTATAGAAAGGATGCGATGTATTTGAGATTTCGAGTTTTACGAGCGGATACTCTTTCCCGTCTTCCCATTCAATGGTTTCCTTGGTCTTCACGGTTGATTTTGACAGAAAAGCATAACCATTCGACATATCCTTAAACACGACGAACTTATAATCTTTGGGGTGAATGTCTTTTTTCATAGGACTTCAGATTTATTTCGGGCTGCAAAATTACAAGCATTTTGCGGAATATCAAATTTTTTTAACCCTTTTTTACGCAGGCTTCCGTAACACGTGAAAATCGGGGCATCATCATTCCTCACAGTTCCGACAAAAAAGCCATGGTATCCACGCCGTCGGCATAATCCCACAGTCGCGGGTACTGCCCCCGGCCCGGGGAGATCCCGTCATGGATGTGCGTATCGGCTGCAATCACGCATTGTATCTGTTCTCCAGCCTTTTCGATATATGCATTTACCTGATCCGGCGTGCGATAGGTTTCAAAAAACAAGACAGAAACAGGCGATGCCAATCCGGGGTCTTCCTTCAGCAGCAGGAAGCCGTTGTCGAGATGGGGGTTGCCGTTGACCAGGTAAAGCGACTTGTTATAATCATAATTATTACGATACTTATGATGGTCTGCAACATATGAAAAATCTTCGAGGGCGTTGAATAAATTATCAAAGTTGTAAGCTTCCGGCACGAGCAACTTTGAAACATTGCGGCAGCCAAGGCCATAAAAAAGGAAGATATCATCGCCAAGTTTACGCAGGGTTTCCGGTGATTCATTTCCCGAGATGACGGCCAGGGCATTGCGGTTTTTCCTGATGATGTGCGGATATGCGGCAAAGTAATCATTGAAATAACGGGCGCTGTTATTACTCCCCGTGGCGATGACGGCATCGAAGTTCCGGAGGGGGCCGGATGAGAATTCCATTCTGTTTTCAAAGGCGGGTTCAATCTCCGACAGCAGGCGGCCGATGGCCGGGATCAGGAAAGCATCACCGGACGAAAGCTTGGCCAGAAGCCTGTGGCCTGAAATGATTACCGAAAGAAAATCATGAAAGCCGACTGCCGGGACATTGCCTGCCATAACCACGGCCACCTTTTTATCGCTGCTGTTTACAGGAGCGGGATACATCTCCAGCCAGTGCTGAAGCGCCGGCCGCTCCATCACAGTGCCCAGGGCATACAGCATCCCGTATACCGAGGCGGGTGTAAACCAGGGATTGGCGTCCATGGCCTTTCCTATCGCGTCAGCGAAAGCCCCGGCATCATAACCGGCACGGGCAATCGCATTGCAGTTGCCCGCACTTCCCGTCGCTGCAAGCAAGCCGCCGAGACGGGCAAAAACATCAACCTTATATTGAATATCCATATTGTATATGCATTTGCCTGAGGAAACAAAAATATGCAATTAAAATTATTCAGTGCTTCAGGCAGCATTAAGGCGAAATTTATATCTTTGTGGTTCCCCGAAAGAGGGAAACAACGGATCACAACAAACGAATAAACTTATAAACTATGAAGAAGCACAATTTTTATGCAGGACCCTCCATCCTTCCCCAGTACACCATCGAAAATACTGCCAAAGCGCTGATCGATTTTGAAGGCATGGGCTTGTCGTTAATGGAAATATCGCACAGGAGCAAGCAATTTGTTGCTGTGGTTGACGAGGCGGAAGCGCTTTTCAGGGAGTTACTCAGCATCCCTGAGGGATATTCGGTCATTTTTCTCGGAGGCGGCGCCAGCCTGCAGTTTGCCATGGTTCCTTTCAACATCATGAAACACAAATCTGCTTACCTCAATACGGGCGTCTGGGCAAAAAAGGCCATCAAAGAGGCCCAGGGATTTGGTGAAGTGGTGGTGGTTGGCAGTTCCGAAGACAAGAACTTTACCTATATCCCCAAGGGCTATACCATTCCGGAAGATGCGGATTATTTCCACATCACCACCAACAACACCATTTACGGTACAGAGATCAAATATGACATAGACTCGCCCGTGCCGCTGGTTGCCGACATGTCGTCAGACATCTTCAGCCGCCCCGTCGACGTTTCAAAATATGCGATCATTTACGGTGGCGCGCAAAAGAACCTCGCCCCGGCAGGGGTTACCTTTGTGATCGTTAAAAATGACATACTCGGAAAGGCAGACCGTCACATCCCTACCATGCTCAATTACAAAACACATATCGACAAGGCATCCATGTTCAACACACCGCCCTGCGTACCCGTTTATGCAGCCCTGCAAACCCTTAAATGGCTGAAGCAGATGGGAGGCGTCAGCGAAATGCAGAAGCGCAATGAACATAAAGCGGGCCTGCTTTATGATGAAATCGACCGCAACGCATTGTTCATGCCAACCATCCCGGCTATTGAAGACCGCTCGCTCATGAATATCTGCTTCGTAATGAACGAAGGCTATGAAAACCTTGAACAGGAATTCCTTGATTTCGCGACGGGCCTGGGCATGATTGGCATCAAGGGGCACCGCTCGGTTGGCGGGTTCAGGGCTTCGACCTACAACGCCCTTCCCCTGGAGAGCGTACAGGCCCTCATCGGCGTGATGCAGGAATTTGAAAATCTTCACAAATAATTCTATATTAGCAGTTTTAATTAAAGGCGGGGCAGTTGATTGCCCCGTACTTAATCTGAAAATAAAAACCCGGAGGATATGACAAAAGTATTGGTTGCCACAGTTAAGCCCTTCGCACCCGCTGCCGTGAACGGAATCAGGGAGGTGTTTGAAGGTGCAGGTTATGAAATGTTTTTACTCGAAAAATATGAAAATCAGCAGGCGCTGGCCGATGCCGCTTCCGACGCGGATGCCATGATCGTGAGGAGTGATATTGCAGATGCCGCTGTGATCGGCGCTGCAGGAAAGCTCAGGATCATTGTGCGGGCCGGAGCGGGTTACGACAATGTAGACCTGCAGGCCGCAACGGCCAAAGGTATCGTGGTGATGAACACACCCGGACAAAATTCCAATGCCGTGGCCGAGCTTGCACTCGGCATGATGGTATATATGGCAAGGAACCAGTTTAACGGTACTTCCGGCAGGGAACTGAAGGGCAAGAAGCTCGGCATCCATGCTTACGGAAATGTGGGCAGGCTCGTGGCCATGATCGCCAAAGGCTTCGGAATGGAATGTTTTGCCTTCGACCCCTTCATCAGTAAGGAAGATATTGAAAAGGACGGGGTACGTGCCTTACATTCCGTTGAGGAGCTTTACAGCCAGTGTCAGTACATTTCATTGCACATCCCTGCAAATGAACAAACCAAAGGTTCAATCAATTACGAATTGCTTTCGTCCATGCCCAAAGGCGCCGCGCTGGTTAATACAGCCCGCAAGGAGGTGGTATGTGAGAAGTCGCTCCTCAGGATCTATGCCGACCGGAACGACTTTACCTATATCTCCGATATCGCGCCCGATTGCCAGGCAGAGATCGCTGCCAATTATCCCGGCAGGTTCTTCTTTACGCCCAAAAAGATGGGTGCGCAAACCGCAGAAGCCAACATCAATGCCGGCATCGCCGCTGCAAAACAGATCGTGTCATTTCTTGAAGATGGCGATACCACATTTCAGGTGAACAAATAGTCAGCCGATAATTATGCCGTTAAACCCATTACTAACCCGACTATAAACGGAATTATGGAGAACGACAACGAAAGGAGCAATACCTTTTTCAGATTTGAGGACCTGCGGATCTATCACAAAGCCATCAAGTACGCCAAATGGGTCAATGAATCGACGAAAAAAATGCTGAACAACCACCAGAACGTGCTGGTTGATAAATTTAACCATGCTGCCTACAGCATTTCCCTGAACATTGCCGAAGGTTCGGCACGCAACAAAAGCCAGTTTATCTATTACCTGAAAATGGCCAAAAGCGCTGTCAGGGAAAGCCTTGTTTATACCAGCATCATGCACCAGCTCGGTTATTTCAGCGACAGTGAAGAGGAAGAATCAAGAAACCAACTGATGGAAATGACCAAGATGACCGGGGCACTCATTTCTTCGCTGCAGCGCAGCAGCCGGAATGAGGAGCAGGACGACAGGTACCCTGAGGACGAAATGCCTGCAGATTAAAAAAGGATGTTTGCAGGAAAACCCCTGATCGATCATATGAATTAACCACAAGGCCATTTTCTGGCCCTATAAACAATTTAAAAGCATGGCAATACTCAAAGCATTCAAAGGACTGAGGCCACCCGCTGATATAGCGAAGGAACTTGCATCCCGGCCGTATGATGTATTAAATTCGGAAGAAGCCCGTGAAGAGGCAGCCGGAAACCCTTATTCACTGCTGCATATCATCAAACCCGAAATCGACATGCCTCCCGAAGTAGATGTGCACGATGAGTCGGTATACCAAAAAGCCGTGGAAAATTTCACCCAATTCAGGGAAAGAGGCTGGCTCGTGCCGGATGATGATGAATACCTGTATATCTATGCCCAGACTATGAACGGTAAAACCCAGTATGGCATTGTGGGATGTGCAGCCGTTGAGGACTATATGAACGGTGTCATCAAAAAGCATGAACTGACGCGCCCCGACAAGGAAGAGGACCGCATGAAACATGTGCGCATCAACAATGCCAATATTGAACCCGTCTTTTTCTCCTACCCTGCCGTGGAAGCAATTGACGGGATCATTGAAAAATACGTGCGGGACCATGAAGCGGAGTATGACTTCATAGCCGTGGATGGCATAGGGCATCATTTCTGGGTGATCAGGGAAAAGGATGTGATCAGCCGGATCATTCAGCTTTTCGGTGAAATACCCTATACCTATGTTGCCGATGGCCACCACCGCACGGCCGCCGCTGCACTTGTTGGCAATGAAAAGAAAAACAATAACCCTGCACACACAGGAAAGGAAGAATACAATTATTTCCTGGCCGTGCACTTTCCCGATAACCAACTAAGCATTATCGACTACAACCGGGTTGTGAAAGACCTGAACGGGCTCGGAAAGGAAGAATTCCTGGCTTTGCTCTCCGAATCCTTCACCATAGAGGAAAAAGGGGAAACCATTTACAAGCCGGCGAAATTGCATGAATTCAGCATGTACCTTGATGGAAAATGGTATGCCCTTGAGGCCAGGCCCGGTACATACGACGACAATGATCCGATCGGCGTACTGGATGTTACCATATTGTCGAATCATATCCTTGATAAGATATTGGGGATTAAAGATCTTCGCCGCGACAAGCGGATCGACTTTGTGGGCGGCATCAGGGGACTGGAAGAGTTGCAGAACCGGGTCGACAGCGGGGAGATGAAGGCAGCATTTGCGCTGTACCCTGTTTCCATGAAACAACTGATCGACATAGCCGACACCGGCAACATCATGCCTCCGAAAACAACCTGGTTCGAGCCCAAGTTGCGGAGCGGACTGGTGGTACACCTGCTTGATTAGGAAAGCCAAGGCTTTACGGTCGTAAGCCGGCGGCTTCTTCAGACATTCAGCCTGATCAGTCTTGTATCGGTATCGTGTAATGCCCTTTTATCATCTGAATAGATCTCAGCGGTAACTTCATGTATTTTCCCCGTGATGGGCGTTCCGGGAACAAAGATATCCAGGGGCGATTGTGAAATGTGGTCGATCTTTAATTCGAGAATGGTTGGATATTTGCTGATATGGATCTTCAACATGGCACTTTTGCCTTCATTGTCGAGATCGGTCACCCTGATCATCAGATTGCTGCGAACCAGCCTGTCATATATACTTACTTTAAACTTCATAGGGTTATTATTATAACCGCCTGCTTAAATAAACAAACTAAGCTCAAAGTTCTACCCTGGAATAAGACTATGCATATCCCAACGGCAAAAATCATAAAATGGCCAGCAATCTAATCCTTGCAATAGTATAAAAATAATTATACCTTAGCAAGAACAATAAACTCGTAAAAACTCATCCGATGAACACACACGACCTGGTTCTAATGACCCTGCGTGAAGCAGGCAAGCCATTAAAAAGCAAAGAAATTGCAGACATGGCCAAAATTGAAAAAGCTGAAGTTGATAAAGCCATCAAACAATTGAAGAAGGAGGACAGGCTTATTTCCCCGAAGGTATGTTATTACGAGCCTAAATAATTCCCCAGACACCGGCCATGAGCATACGCGAAAACTTAATACGCCTGAAACAGGCGATACCCCGACACGTTAAGCTGGTTGCCGTTTCCAAGACGAAGCCCGTTGAAGTGATCCGTGAGGCCTATGATGCGGGTCAAAGGTTGTTCGGCGAAAATAAGGCCCAGGAAATGATCGCCAAGCAGCCCGGCCTGCCCGACGACATTAAATGGCATTTCATTGGTCACCTGCAAACCAACAAGGTTAAATATCTGATACCATTTGTAAGCATGATCGAGTCGGTCGACAGCCTCAGGCTTCTCAAAGAGATCAACAAACAGGCAGGCAAGGCGGGCCGCCGGATCGACTGCCTGCTGCAGTTTCACATTGCCAGTGAAGAGACAAAATTTGGCCTTGATTTGGACGAAGCCCGCTCCCTCCTATCGTCAGAAAGTTTTCGTTCGATGGATCATGTGAGGATTTGCGGGTTGATGGGCATGGCAACCTTCACAGAGGATGAGAACATTCTTAGCACGGAATTTCAGACATTGCACGGATATTTCAAAAGCATTAAAAATGAATTCTTCGCTGCTGATGATGCATTCAGGGAATTATCCATGGGAATGAGCGGCGATTATGAGGTGGCCATCAGGGAAGGAAGCACGATTGTGCGGATTGGCACAGCCATTTTTGGAGAAAGGAATTAAGGGCTGCCTGATATGTGGCCATGAAAGCGTATTAGCCGGAGTTTAGGGTTCTTTGATAATGGCGGCCCCGGCTGCAATACCCGGAATATAAAAGGCAGGATCCAAGCCTGTTCTTTCCCGGTAAGCTGCCCCCACCCTTTCCACATAGCCGTTGATACAGTCATTTTCGATCAAGGCAATGGCACAGCCGCCAAAGCCGGCTCCGGTCATTCGTGCACCCATGACCCCTTTTTGCTCCCGCGAAATATCGACCATGGCATCCAGTTCAGGGCCGGTCACCTCATAATCATGCCTGAGGCTCTCATGTGATTGGTCCATCAGCCTTCCGAATGTTTCAACTTCCTTATTCATCAGCGCTTTAACAGCTTCGAGCACCCGGCGGTTTTCGCTTACCACGTGCCTGACACGCTTGCGCACTACGGGATCGGGGATGACGTGACTGACCTGTTCGAATGTTTCGATGCTCAGTTCGGCCAGGGAAGAAATATGGCGTGTGGTTGCGATGGCCGCCAGCCCCTGCCGGCACTCCGAAACACGTTCATTGTATTTTGATTCACTAAGCCTGCGGATCTTCCCGGTATCGGCAATCACAATGGAATAGCGGTGCGCAGGGAAAGGGACATGAACATACTGTTCGGTGCCGCAATTCAGGAAAAGCGCGGCGTTCTTCCTTCCTTTGCCAACGATAAACTGGTCCATGATGCCACACTGCACGCCCACAAATTCGCGTTCGGCCCTCACGGACATCCGGATCAATCCGGGCATGTCGATCCCGAAGTCATACAGATGATTGATGGCCACAGCGGTGACCAGCTCGATGGAAGCTGATGATGACAGCCCCGCCCCTGCCGGGATGTTACCGGAAAAATACATTTCGAGGCCGCCAATGGCCATCATTTTTTTATTGAATTCAACGATCACGCCAAGGGGATAGTTAACCCAATGCCTATCCTTTTTGATATGGAGTTTGTCCAGCGGGATCCTTGCCTTATGATCGAAGTTGGCACTGGCCATACATAATTCATTGCCCTGTGTTTTCCTCACCAGCAGGCAGGTGCCTAAACTGATGGCAACGGGCAATACATACCCCTTATTATAATCGGTATGCTCACCAATGAGGTTCACCCGGCCGGGAGCGAAAAAGACAAGGATGTCATGCCCGCTTTCCCCGTATAGTTCTATGAATTCTCGTTTGAGTTTGCCAATGTCCATGGGGCAAAGATAGCGATGATTCCTGAGTACCGGAAACCATCAGCCGCAAACCGGAAGCGAAAAGCTTACAGGCAAAAAAACCATATCTGCAATCCGGTTTGCAATTCAATAAAATTTCATACCTTTGCGGCTGATTTTTTAAATGTAAGGACCCGTAGCATAACTGGATAGTGCACCTGACTACGGATCAGGAGGTTGTGGGTTCGAATCCCGCCGGGTTCACGCATAAAAAAGGCTGCCGTTGGCAGCTTTTTTTATGTATGTTCAATTCTGTATTCTGTATGTGAATTCAGTAGTGTCCGGGCATCTGTATTTCCATTTCTGTTTTCTACGTAAACAACATGTTTTCCGATAAATCCCACTGCAGGTGCATATCCATACTGTTTAGGTAAGTATTGCGTGCATCTGCTTTATCAGAAAAGATACAGGTGTTATCATAATCAAGCGTTTGTGCTTGCATATTGTCGAATGCATGGATTCTTTTTAATCGCTTTAAATTCAATTGGTTTAGTGGATCGTTAATGCAAAACTCATGGTCGCTGGCTCCCCGTTTCGATGTACATACAACTTTTTTAACAGCTAATTGTGTGTCATCCTTTCAAGAACAATGTAAAACGAATGAGAAAGCTGATGAGGAATAAGTACCTTTATACTATAATTAAGGGTTCGATATGACTACCACAAACAGCAGCACTGAAAGCGGGACAAACTGGAGAGAAACGATACTGAAATATGCCAGCCCCAGCCCGGGCAAAAGTATTTGGCAACTGATCAATTCATTTGTTCCTTATCTCGGCTTACTAACAGCCATGTATTTCACTCTTCATGTCTCCTATTGGATCACCCTGGCACTGGCCATTCCGGCCGCCGGATTCCTGGTGCGGATATTCATTATTTTCCACGACTGCGGACATGGCTCCTTCTTTAAATCTGCCAGCGCTAACCGGATTGTGGGCATCATTGCCGGGCTAATGGTGTATACACCCTACCACCGCTGGCACTTCGAACATCTCCGGCACCATCAAACAGTCGGCAATCTCGACAAGCGGGGTATGGGCGATGTTTTAACACTTACTGTAGAGGAATACAAAACAAGCTCTCCTCGTAAAAAGCTATGGTACAGATTGTACCGCAATCCGATCATCCTGCTGATCATCGTCCCGTTCTTCCTCTTCACATTGATCTACCGATTTCCCGGAAACGAACAGGGATGGAAAATACATTGGAAAACCCACCTGACCACCCTTGTTCTTATACTGCTGGTAACGGGTATTTCTTTGCTGATCGGCTTCAAGACCTTTCTGCTGATCCAGGTCCCCGTATTTTTGCTGGCATCAATAGCCGGGGTATGGCTGTTTTATGTACAACATCAATTTAAGGACGTGATCTGGGAAAGAAACGAAAACTGGAACTATCACGACATAGCTATGCAAGGATCATCTTACTACAAACTCCCCAGGGTTTTGCAGTTTTTTTCAGGCAATATCGGTTTCCATCATATCCACCATCTTGGGCCCAAAATCCCGAACTATCACCTGGAAAAGTGCCTGCGAGAAAACCCGGAGTTCCAGATAAAGCCAATTACTTTGCTCAATTCATTTGAATCAGTAAAATACCGCCTGTGGGATGAAAAGAACAAAAGGCTGGTAAGTTATAAAGAAGCCGGACTCTGAAAGCTGTTTTCTTCTGCGCCGGCAGGTGCATTTTTATGTCAAAAAGCTAACATGGAGACGAAGAAGATTCAAAATTTCAAGATCCAAAAAGCACATAGCAAATCCTACAGTCCTCTTAAAAATTCCGGTTTTAATCCTGCATTTTCGGGATTCTCCAGGGCTTCGACGATCTCCTTCAGCATTCGATCCTTTTCCCTTCCAAGAGTACCTTTCAGAATGAGGTAATTGGAAGCATGATCGCTGCGAAAGACGGTCTGCACCAAATCGGTATACGCCATAAAGGTCTTTAGCTCGTTCAGCAGTTCCTTTATGCTGCAGGGGTCGAAATCGCCCCTGAAACGTTTTTTGAAATGATCCGGTCCGTGCGGGTAGCTCAGTACCAGTGTAGAAAGGAATTCGGGCTGGACGGCATTCACCACTTTTGCGGAATTCACGGCATGCTGCTCACTGTATTCCCTCCCTCCCAAACCGTTGAGGATCATCACGGAACTTTTAATGCCGGCCTTTTTCGATCGCAATATTCCTTCCACAGTACTTGCGTGGGTTTCACCCTTGTTGACCATCCGAAGCACTTCATCATCGCCCGACTCTATCCCCACATAGATCAACGAAAGCCCAGCCTCACGAATCTGTGCCAGTTCATATTCCGTTTTCGACAGCAGGTCTTTGGGCAGGGCATATGACGACACGCGCAGCAGGCGTGGAAATACAGTCTTCAATACGTCCAGCAACGCCAGCAGGTAATCTGCAGGCAATACCATGGCATTGCCGTCTGCCAGGAAAACCTTGCGGACATGGCCGGCATGAGGCGCCATCGTCCGCACTTCCTCTTTCACTTCTTCGAGATCCCGAACCCGGTACTTCTTCATGGTATACATCTCGCAAAAGGCGCAGCGGTTCCAGCTGCAACCGATCGTTGGCTGCAGGATAAGCGAATAGGCCTCGCTGGGCGGGCGGAAAAGCGGTTCGTGGTATGATAATGGAAAGTTATACAAGATGCGATAAATATACAATATAAAATATACAATGTAAAAAAGGCAAGATATGAAATAATGGCTGTATTGGGAGGGAATTATTAAAAACATGTGATTTTGCTAAAAAAAAAATTTTTTTATAGTGCGACGTTTTTGAGTTTTTGGTATTAACAGATAAAGACTAAAAGGTATGAGGGAGGAGTTGGAAAACAGATTGATAGATTTCACTGTAGCAATCAATGGGATGGTATACGGTTTAAAAGCCGGTTTACTGTCGCAAACTATTGGTTTGCAGATCATTCGTTCTGCAACAAGTGCTACGCTTAATTTTGGAGAAGCACAGGGAGCCGAATCGCGCAGGGATTTTATTCATAAAATGAATGTTGTCCTGAAAGAATTGAGGGAAACGGAAATCAGCCTGAAAATCATCTTAAGATCCAATCAATCGGAAAATGAAATAATACTTATAACCATCATCGAGGAATGCAAACAGCTGGTTGCAATATTCCAAAAATCACTGAACACCGCCAGAAAGAACATAAAAACCAACCTTAACGAATAAAAACCACATCACAGGTAACCTCTTCATTTTAAATACTGTATCTTAAATAATGTATATTGTATAAATATTATATACTGTATATTTACCCCCCTTCCTCAAACGGATGTTCCATCCCAAAATCGGGCAGGTAATGCCCGCTGCTTTCGATCCCCTGTATAAAACCGCGGGTGATGCCAAGTTCATGCATACGCCCGATCACCTTGCTGTATTCGGCGGGGGCGACGGGATGCCTTAAGGCATCGTAATCCGCCGCACGATGGCATGGATAATACTGCGACATGAGGGCAATATGTACGCGGGGCGAAAGCGCTTCCGCAATGGTTTCCACAACACGGATGCTGTTGGCGGTATGCCCCGGCAACACCAGATGCCGCACCAGCATCCCACGCATGGCATAACCTTCGGCATCCAAGATAATGTTACTGCCCATCTGCCGGAACATTTCCCTGTGCGCTGCCAGGGCAACAGCCGGATAATCGGCGGCATCGGAATACCTCTGCGCAAGTTCCGTATCCATATACTTAAAATCAGGCAGATAAACATCCACCATTCCCTCGAGCCTTTTCAATTGTTCTACATCATCATAGCCGTTTGAATTATATACGATGGCGGGATGATAACCCAGCTTCCCGAGCGCATTCACGATGACCTTCACCTGCGGAATGAAATGCCCCGGCGAGACAAAACCCAGAATGTTTATGCCCTTATCCAGGATATGCATGATCTGCGCCACGACTTCATCAAGGCTCATCTCGTCGCTCCGGTGATCAAGCCGGTTGTCGCTGATCTGCCAGTTCTGGCAATAGACACACTGCAAATTGCAATTCGTAAAAAAAACATTACAGATCCCCCTGCTGCCGCTGATCACCGGTTCCTCTCCCCTGTGGATACATATGGACGAAATGCTGAAACCCGCACCGGCCCTGCAGTACCCCTTTTTTTCAGAAAACCTGTCGGCAAAGCACCTACGCGGACAAATATTGCAGCTTCGGAGTTCTTCGAGGGGCAAAAAAATATCCTTATCGAAAGTCATGTGATCCGTTTTTATGCTTGCCACAAACCGGATTCCGGTCCGGCAGGGTTTTAATGATACGGGCCCGTCTGTGCAAACCCGTTCCCGGCAACCTTTTACAAGCAGTGATCACAAAAGTCGGCAAAACCGGTCAAACAGCAAACAGCATTCAAAGATACAAGCCATTCTTCTTTTGCATTGGCAGATCAATATTTTTTTATCTTCACAAAAAATTATCGACATAAACCCTGATCCGTCAGTAAATACAAACACCATCATATCATAATAAAGCGCATGGCGTTAACATCATAACCCACAAAAAGATTATCATATGATAAGAATGACCTTTACGCTGATCTTCGTTTTCCTACTAACGATGTTTGTCTTTCCGCAATCAGACATTATGCAGGAAACAGTCAGGCTGACCCGGGAAAGCCTGATCAGGGAAGGGCTTGTCATTCTTGAAGAGCATTCAATTGAACTGAATGCCGGCGAGACCATCATGCTGCCTGAG
>CAYOLA010000153.1:0-10098 GCA_964404735.1 uncultured Bacteroidales bacterium | reverse complement strand
TAGCCATCGAAGCCACGACCCCGGTCAGCATCGATGACTATGCCACGCGTGAGCTGACAGGATACAACATCTACTGGAATAACGACGGTGCCGGCTATGTGTATGCCGACTTTACCACCGACACATTCTACGTACATGTTGTTGACCCGGAATTTGTCGTAGGATCGCTGCAGTGCTACTATGTAACGGCCGTATGGGCCGACTGTGAGCCTGCTTCGAATGAAGCATGCGTGGTCGCCACTGGTATCGAAAACCCGGCACTTGCCGATGGCATTGCCGTATATCCCGTTCCGGCGCATGAAATGCTGAACGTGATTTCCGGAAGCGATATCTCGCGCGTTACCATGATGAACAACCTCGGTCAGGTGGTCTTCGACAAGAAAGTTGTTGAAGACAGGAACCTGCAGATCGGCGTTGCCGGCCTTGAAGCAGGCATATACATGCTGAAGGTTGAAACATCTGACGGTATCCTCGTGAAGAAGATCGCCATTGCTCATTAAACCCCTTATGCTGTTCAGGCAGCATTGAGGAACCATATAAACGGGCGCCCGCCGGGCGCCCGTTTTTTTTATCACCTGCCGGCTTCTTCAGCCATGTATTCTCTTGTGATGTTTTTTGTCTTTGAATAACAGTGGATACGGAGGAGTTCCATATAAAAAGGATACATTATCCCTTGTCATCTCAAATGTTGGTGGTGAGCCCCTTCAGTTCAGCTTTCCGGATTATACGGGGGGGCGGTTCCGGATGGTTTTATTGCTGATATTGATCCTTCCAGCGGATCATTGGCGGGTACCGACAGCATCGGAGTTGTAGTGCATATTGATGCCGGCACCCGTTAACCGTCTACCCGGTACCCGGCACCCGTTTTTTACATACTTTTGCATTCTGATACCTCAATGATCCCATGTACTCCGTCAGCGATCTGGCAGTTCATTATTCAGGGGAATACCTCTTCCGCAATGTGTCTTTCATCATTAACAGGAAAGACAGGATAGGGCTTGTGGGACTCAATGGCTCCGGCAAAACCACCCTACTGCGTTTGCTGTCGGGGCTGCAGCAGCCCGAAAGCGGTGAAGTAGTTATTCCTTCGGCTGCCCGTATCGGTTATCTCCCGCAGGAAATGCAGTTAAGCAGCAAAAAAAGCATTTATGATGAAACCCTGGTTGCTTTTGATGAAATTATCTCACTGAAGAAAGAAATTGACCGGATCGGGATTGAGATCGCCCAAAGGGACGACCATGAATCAAATGCATATCACAAGCTGATCCACAGGCTTTCTGATGCAAATGAGAAGTACCTGATACTGGGTGGACAAACGATGGATGCCGAGGTTGAGAAGGTGCTGACGGGCCTTGGGTTCGACCGTAATGATTTTCAAAGGCCTGTGAAGGAATTCAGCTATGGCTGGCAGATGCGCGTTGAAATAGCCAAAATCCTGTTGCGCAGGCCCGATCTCATCCTTCTGGATGAACCTACCAACCATCTTGACATTGAGTCGATACAATGGTTCGAAAATTTCCTGGCAGATTATTTTGGCGCTGTGGTAATTGTTTCCCACGACCGTGCTTTTCTCGATAAGCTGTGTAATCGCACCATTGAGATCAGCGAGGGGCGTATTTTCGATTATAAAGCACCCTACAGTGAGTACGTCAGATTGCGGGAGGAACGCCTCGAACAGCAAATGGCTACATACAGTAACCAGCAAAAGCAGATCAGGCAGATCGAAAGATTTATCGAACGCTTCCGTTACAAAAACACGAAAGCCAGGCAGGTACAGTCCAGAATTAAAATGCTTGATAAAATGGAATTGGTCGAAATTGAGGATTTTGATCATTCGGCCATCCATTTCGGTTTCCCCTCTGCTCCGCGATCAGGGAAGGTGGTATTGGAAATATCATCACTGGCTAAAAGATACGGGGATCAGGTGGTGTTGAAAAATGTTGATCTGTCGGTGATCAAAGGCGACCGCATTGCCTTTGTCGGGAGGAATGGCGAGGGTAAAACAACCCTTTCGAGGATCATCATGGGGCTGCTTGAATATGAGGGTGCATTGAAGTTCGGGCACAATGTGCAACTGGCTTATTATGCACAGGACCAGGCCGAGGTTCTGGATGGCAACAAGACAGTTTTCGAGACCATTGATGATGAGGCTACAGGGGATATGCGCACACGGGTCCGTGCCCTGCTGGGTGGCTTCCTGTTTTCGGGTGAAGAGATCGACAAGAAGGTAAAGGTGCTTTCGGGAGGGGAGAAGTCGCGGCTTTCACTGGCCCGTTTATTGCTGAAACCATCCAACCTGCTGATACTCGACGAGCCTACCAACCACCTTGACATGCGTTCGAAAGACATACTGAAAACCGCCCTCTTGAATTATGACGGAACGTTGATCATTGTTTCCCACGACCGTGATTTCCTGCAGGGACTCACAACCAAAGTCTTTGAATTCAGGAATAAGGGTGTGAAAGAATACCTGGGCGATATTTATGATTTTCTTTATTTTAAAAAGCTGGATACCTTAAAAGAACTGGAAGAAAAGAAAATATCGGGGAATGATCAGCCCCGCGAAGGATCAAGGAATAAAGCCCTTTACGAACGCAATAAGCAACTGGAAAGGGACATCAGAAAGGTTAACACCATGATCAGGGCATGCGAAAAGGAAATCGGTAAACTTGAATCTGCAATTGCCGAAATGGATAAGGTGATGATGGACCCCCATGCCCACCCTGAGAAATTATCGGATCCCGAAGTTTTTAAAAAATATCATGCCCTAAAAACCCGGCTCGAAAAAGAAATGGAAGATTGGGAAAAATACGGCCTGGAGGCGGAATCATTGAAAGAAGCTCAGCAAGCGCTAAAGGAGTCATGATTATTGATTTCGAATGGCCGGATGGTTCCGGTTTTCAGAAAAGGGCGGAACTTTCTGTCTTTTTTTCTGCCTGCTGACTTGCTGAAACCGCCTAATTTTCGCGGTACATCATTTTTTTTGCAATGGATATGAGTTCAGCCTTGTTTTCTTCGGGCAGTTTGAGTTGCTGCAGGTGATATTTGGCGCGCTCATAATAGCGTTCCATTTCGGTGGTGGTGATCTTGTCGATATTCAGTTTTTTATAGATGGCCGTGATGTCCATGATCTTCTGTTCGGGGTCGCCCTGATTGTCGTCCATATAGCCGTATATCACCTTTTTGTCTTTACTGCTGCCAATGCTGAGCGCCTTAAGCAACAGGAAGGTTTTTTTGTCGGAAAGGATATCGCCACCCGGCATTTTCCCGAATTTATCCACATTGCCGAAAACGTCGAGCAGGTCGTCCTTAAGCTGGAATGCCATTCCGATATTTTCGCCGAAAGCATAGATGTTTGTAAGGTCTTCTTCACCGGCATTCCCGATCATGGCGCCCATTTTCAGGGAGGTGCCGATCAGTGCGGATGTTTTCAGCCTGATCATGTTCAGGTAATCGGGAATGCTGACCTGCTCTTCCGTTTCGAAGTTCATGTCGTACTGCTGTCCTTCGCACACTTTTCTGGCTGCACCGGTAAACTCATGTAAAAGGCTGTCCAGTTTACTGTTCCCGGTCCTGAGCAGGTAGTCGATGGCCAGTGTGAACATGGTGTCGCCGGCCAGTATGGCGGTATCTTCACCCCAGATATTCCAGATGGTATCTTTTCCCCGCCGCATGATGGCATTGTCCATGATGTCGTCGTGTACCAGGGTAAAATTATGGAATACCTCCACGCAGAGGGCTGCAGGCATGGCTTCTTCAATATTTCCTCCCCAGGCATCACAGGCCATGAGCAGCAGCACGGGGCGGAGCCTTTTCCCGCCCAGCTGCATCATATAGGCAATGGGTTCGTATAATTCGGCCGGCCGGCCGGTAAACTGTTCTTTATTCAGGGCATTGCTCAAGCGATCGAGCAATTCTTCGTATGTAAGCATATCCTGGATGGGTTTTATTCGGTGATTTTAAGGAGATATTCGCCGTATCCGCTTTTGAGAAGTGGTTCAGCCACTTTCCTTAGCCCCTCCCTGTCGATGAATCCCATATGGTAGGCCACCTCCTCAATACAGCCGATTTTCAGCCCCTGACGCTTTTCCACCACCTGGACGAATTGCGCGGCCTGCAGAAGCGATTCAAAAGTCCCTGTGTCAAGCCAGGCAGTCCCCCTGCCCAGGATGCCAACTTTCAGCTTTTTTTCCAGCAGGTAATGCCTGTTCACATCCGTGATCTCATACTCGCCCCGGGCGCTGGGTTTAATGTTTTTGGCCACATCCACAACGCTGTTGTCATAGAAATAAAGCCCCGGAACGGCATAATTGGACCTGGGCGCCTTTGGCTTTTCTTCAATGGAAATGGCCATGCGGTTTTCATCGAATTCAACAACGCCGTAACGCTCAGGGTCCGACACATGGTATGCAAAGATCACACCGCCTTCGGGATCGTTGTTTTCCTGAAGGATCTTCTGCAGACCTGCACCATAAAAGATATTATCGCCCAGTATCAGTGATACCTTGTCGCTGCCCACAAACTGCTCCCCGATCACAAATGCCTGCGCCAGCCCGTTGGGGACTTCCTGTTTGGCATAGCTGAAGTTACATCCCAGGCTCTGCCCGTCGCCCAGCAACCTGATGAAACTTTCCTGGTCGTGGGGCGTGGAAATGATCAGAACATCCCTGATCCCGGCCATCATCAGGATGGAGAGGGGGTAGTAGATCATGGGCTTGTCGTAAACCGGCATTAGTTGCTTGCTGGTTGCCATGCTGATCGGATAAAGGCGGGTGCCGGATCCTCCGGCAAGAATGATTCCTTTCATGCGTATGATTTTTTTCGGATGAGGTAAAGGTAAGGAATTATGGAAGAATCCCAAAAAATTATCAGGATGCACCCCGGGTATCCGGTTCCTCTATCTCGAGTTCCTCCAATTCGATATCTTCCTCCTCATCAAAGATCTCCAGCAGGGGTTCCCTGAATCTCCTGGTTGTAATATATTTATCAAGGCTCAGCAGGAGCGATGGCAGCAGGAATAGGTTTGACATCAGGGCGATGAGCAGCGTAAAGGAAATGAGGTATCCGAGGGCTTCAGTCCCCCCGAAAGATGAAAGGATAAAAATGCCAAAGCCAAAGAACAATACCACGGATGAATAGATCATGCTGTAGCCGGTCTCTCTCAGTGCCGCCAGCACGGAAGGCTTGATGTCCCAGTTGTTGAATTTTAGCTGAAGCCGGTAACGGGAGAGGAAGTGTATGGCATTGTCGACGGATATCCCCAGCGCAATACTGAAGATGAGGATGGTGGAAGGCTTGATGGAAAGCCCGAGGTATCCCATCAGTGCAGCCGTCATCAATTGGGGGATAAGGTTGGGGATCAGGGAGATCACGATCATCCGTGCCGAAGTGAACAGCAATGCCATCAGCAGGGAGATCACCGCCAGGGCAAGCAGAAGGCTGGTGAGCAGGTTCCTGACAAGGTAGCTGCTGCCTTCCAGGAATACGACGCTGGTACCCGTGAGTATCACCTCGTATTCATCGGGAGGGAAGATCTCATCAAGATGCGGCCGCAGCCTTTCGGTGATCATGCTGATCTCGCCTGTGCTTACATTGGCCATCTGTATGCTGATGCGTGTAATGCGGTTTTCGTCGTCGATAAAGGAATGAAAGGGATTGTTGCCGGTGCTGTCCATGGCTTTGGAGTAATGATTCAGTTCCGACAATTCCGAAGGTGGAGGCAGAATAAAATATTTCGGGTCGCCGCCACGGTGTGCCTGGTTCAGGAAGCTGATGCCGTCGACAACCGAAAGGGGTTTGGAAAGGTAGATGGAGAACACCGAATCCTTCTCCAGCAGCCGGTGCAGCCTGCGCATCCTGTAAAGCGTTTTTCCCCTGTCGGCGAAGATGCCTTTCTCTTCTTTTGCATCAATGGATATTTCAAGCGGCATCACCCCCTTAAAATGTTTTTCGAAAAACATGAGGTCCTTGTATAGCTTGTGCTTCCTGGATATATCATCAACGATGTTGCCCGTCGACCTTAACCTCGAAACCCCGATAACCCCGGCAATGAGCAGCAAACCCGTGATAATATAAATCACCCGCCTGCGTGTTTGAACGATGTGTACGATGTGCCGGATGATACTGGCAACTACCGATTTGTCCAGGTGTTTGGTATGCCTGCGCCCCGGCGGGGGGAGGTAACTGAAGAAGATGGGGATGAGGAAGAGAGAAAGCACATAGGCTACCATGATGTTGATGGAGGCAATAATACCGAATTCGGTGAGCATTTTGTTCCCGGTAACTATGAATGCGGCGAAGCCGACTGCGGTAGTGGCATTCGTCAGCAGGTTGGCATTGCCGATACGGGTAACCATCCGCGAGAGCGCTTTTGCCTTATTTCCGTGAAGGCGGTATTCGTTATGGTATTTGTTGAGAAGGAAGATACAGTTTTCCACCACGATCACTACCAGCAAAGGCGGCAAAATTCCGGTGAGGATGGTGATCTTGTATCCAAAAATGGAAATGGTACCCAGAACCCATATCACTGCGATGCCCACGATGAGCATGGTGAAGAACACGGCTTTGAAGGAACGGAAAAAGATATAGAGGATGACCGAGGCAATGATCAGGGCCAGAAAGATGAAAAAATACAGTTCGTTCTGCACCATTTTTGTCGTGATGGTGCGGATGTATGGCAAACCCGAATAGTGCATCTCGCTCTCATACTTGCTTCCATAGGATTTAACCAGATCACTGATCTCGGCGATCAACTGAACCCGGCTTTTGGTATTGAGCTTTTCCTTGTCGAGGGTAACCATGATCATCGTTACATGATCACTGTGGTTGGAGAGCAATCCTTCGTAAAACGGAAGTGAAAGGATGATGTTTTTCAGGCTGTCGAGCTCTTCCTGTTTCGAGGGTTTTTCCGGAACTACGGGGAGGAAGTCCATCAGGCCGGTACTGTCGTTTACAACCAGATGGTAGATCTTTCCGATCGAAAGCACTTCTTCCACGCCTTCAACCTGCCTGATCTGGTAGGAGAGGTCGCACCAGTCGTTGAATTTTTCCAGCCCGTAAATGCCTTCATCCTGTATGCCAACAAACATCACGCTTCCATCCTGCCCGAATTGTTCCTTGAAGGCTTCGTAGGCCACACTGGTGGGGTGTGATTCGGGAAGCATCCGCGCCATCTCATACGACATCTGTACCTTCAGGGCCTGCCATCCCATGAAAATGGTAATGAGCAGTATCACAATCAGGTTGATGATGCTGTTACGGATGATCAGTCTGACCAGGTATTTCCACATATATCTGTCCGGTATCGGGATGAGGATGCGAAGTTAAGGCAAATTTTTTGTAAACCGTGATTTTGGCAAGGAATTGGTATGGAATACAGGTGTTTGGTAAAGGGGAACCCGCTGCCGCGATTTTGCTTTGCTGATAAAAAAGTACTTCCGGCAGGTTCTCATCAACTTGAATTATCTTTGTAAAACTTAAATGAATTGATGCGATGATAAAAAGATACCTGATTATACTGCTGCTTTCCATTCCCGTGGCCGGCTTTTCGCAGTCGCCCGAAAAACTGATCGAAAAGGGTTCGTACGATGAAGCCATTGATGTTTGTGTTGACCGGATCTCTGCGGGCCGGCGCAATAAGGATAAATACTATGCACCCCTGAAAACGGCATTTGAAACCGCCGAAGCCCGCGACAGGGAGAAGGTCATCCAGCTGAAAGCCACCGGCGCTCCCGATATCTGGTATGATGTATTCAGGCATTACAACCGCATGCAAAAGCGGTACAGCAAGCTGAAGCGCATTGAAAATACTTTGCAAAGCGACCGTGTTGATATTCGCCTCACCGATTATAGCCCCGACCTGGAGGCGGCCCGGGAACAGGCTGCTGCATATTTTTATGCCCATGCCAAACTTTTGATGAAAAGCGGGGATCATGAAAAGGCCCGGAAGGCTTTTGATGAACTGATGATCATCTCCAGACTGTATGAGCAGTACCGGGATGTTGAACTGATGATGCGCCGTGCACTGGGCTTGAGTGCAGGCACCGCCTTGCTGGAGGTGAGAAACAGGAGCAGGGTCTCCCTCTCACCGGATTTCCTGTCCGGCCTTGAAAATATTTCCTTGTCGGAAGCCGAAAAACAATATCTCGACTTTGTTCGCGGGGCCGACAGGGGGCAATTCCCATTGCTCATCCGCATCGATATTATGATTGTAAAGATCACCCCGGGGACGGTCACCGAAAAAGAATACACCAGCTCCCATAAAAATCCCGAAAGTTTTGAAGCCTATTATGAGGACAGGGAAAAATGGGAAAAAGACAGGAAACACCCCGATTTTAACAAGTGCAGGATCAAGGAGGTTCTGCAGGAAAAAGAAGCCGAATTGCATGCCGTTCTGCGTTACATCGACGGCCGGAACGACCGGGTGCTCTACAATGTGCCCATTACGGCACGTACGCGTTTTGAAAACAGGACTGCCACGGCCTCGGGCGACCTCTATGCCTGTCCGCCTGAAGTAGCCGAGATCCTCGACAAGCCCAGGAAAAAGATGCCTTCAAACTCCGACATGATGGGTTTGCTCGGCGATGAATTAAAGGCCCTGGCACAGGGCATCATTTGGGATGAATCCTTTATTGCCGATTAATTATGCAGAGGCCGGCAAAGAACAACAGGGTATTGTTGCTTGATCCCAATCATCCGTTGCTGGAAGAACGGCTGGCCGGAGCCGGCTTTCAATGTGATTATTTCCCTTCCCTGACCTTATCGCAGCTTGAGGAGATGATCCCCGATTATGCGGGCATCATTGTCAGGAGCCGTTTCCGCCTGGATGCAGCCCTGCTGGAACGTGCCCGCAACCTTTGTTTTATCGGCAGGGTAGGAGCCGGCATGGAAGGCATCGACAGTGTATATGCAGCGGATCATGGCATCCGTTGCTTCAATGCCCCCGAAGGCAACCGCGATGCCGTGGGCGAACATGCGCTGGGCATGCTGCTGGCACTGATGAACCGTATGTTTATCGCCGACGGGGAAGTGCGGAAAGGTGTCTGGCAGCGGGAGGAGAACCGGGGCGTCGAACTGGGAGGGAAATGTGTCGGCATTATCGGCTATGGGAATACAGGGGGTGCATTTGCCAGGCGCTTGTCGGGCTTTGGCTGTACCGTGCTGGCCTATGATAAATACCGAAAGGGATATGCCGATGCTTTTGCCGTGGAAGCCGGCATGGATGAGATCCGTGAAAAGGCCGATGTGCTGAGCCTGCATGTCCCGCTCACCCCTGAAACCCGGCACCTGGCAGACAGTGCATACTTTGATTCCTTCTCAAAGAATATCTGGCTCATCAATACATCCCGGGGCCCGGTGGTAGACACGCCTGCCCTTGTTGCAGCCCTGAAGGGCGGCAAGGTGCTGGGAGCGGCGCTTGATGTGCTGGAATATGAAAACGCCAGTTTCGAAAGCCTCAGTGAAAAAGAGATGCCGGAAACATTCAGGGAATTGGTGAACTTAAACAGGGTGATCCTTACACCCCATATTGCCGGATGGACACATGAGTCGAAAGTGAAACTGGCGAAGGTGATCGCCGAAAAGATCCTTGTAGAATTCAGGGCCCCTTAAAAGCTGTTGGTGTTTTGCTGTTGAACCGGTGCAAAATCCTTTCCCGCGGCCGGGCTGGGGTCATTGCCTGAAGCTTTACCAGCCGAGAATTATCCGGAAATCATATTCTTCGGGTTCGGGCAGCCATGCCTTTGCCTGTTCATAATCGCCCGGAGTAAGGTATTGCAGCCCGTGGTTGAAGACCAGGTCGGCTTTCTGAGAGTTCATGTTCACCAGGCGGGGCTCCACCTTATTGTGTTCGTTCATGACATCTTCCAGGAAGAGCGGACTGATATCGCCGGCCGGATCGGAAGTGACCATACAGCCTGTATAGCCTTTGTCGAAAAGCTTTTTAACGCCCATCCCCAACAGGGAGCAGTACATCAGGTCAAAGGCAATGGGATGGACGCATCGGATGGAATAGCCCAGTTCCACCGGGCGGCTCTTGATGCCGATGCCAAGGGATTTCAGCTTTTCCTGCAGCAGCACATTAAAGATATGTGCCTTGCT
>CAYOLA010000152.1:0-6289 GCA_964404735.1 uncultured Bacteroidales bacterium | reverse complement strand
TGGTGAAGATGTCGCCTTCCCGGGCAATGGTCTCCACATCAATGCCGTAATCATTGATCACGCCGGCGGCGATGTCTTCCAGTTGTTTGTCGATATGCTCATGACCCTGACCCTGTGCCTTCAGAAAGGCTTTGGTGTTCTTGTCGATCACGTGAAGCAGCACAAGCTTGTATTGCAGCAGCTTTGCAGCGCCGGCTGCCTGCTGTATGGCATTGTTGCATACTTCCGAAAAATCTGTTGGTACGATGATGACTTTTTTTAACATGCTTTCCATGGTAGGGCTGTTTTTTTTGTTTTTAATGGGGATAATTCCACACAAATATAAAAAATATTTTTTTGGGACGGACGAAAGTTTTTTTAATGCCGGGTATTGTCAGTTCCTGATCATTAATATTGCATGAAACAAACGAGTTCTTTGATCTGTCTGAGGTTGCCGGCCTTGGTTTTTTCGCGCATTTCCATGGCCGTGCGTGTAAAGAATCGGTGATTTTCGAGGAAGACGATCTGCAGTTCGTACCATTCACGCAATGTGGTTTGCCGGAAGTTCAGCACATTCCATTCGTAGCGCAACTGCTGCGCGATCATGAAGAAGTCGTCACGGCCGAGGTAGTCCAGGTCGGCATCGCAGAGCATCTTTTCGAGGTGCGTAACGGCGCTTTGCGGTATTTGTGTGCTCAGGATCATTCCGGCAATGCTGTCGATATCGGCCGGGCTGTAGCCGTAGGCGGGCAGCATCTCCCGTGCAATTTCGGCACTGGCCTCTTCATGTCCGGCATAGGTCCGCAGCATGCCTGTATCGTGGAAAAGGGCCGCCGTAAGCAGCAGCCCGCGGTCGTGGCCCTTGATGTTTTCGAGACCGGCCAGGCGCGTGGCTGCCTCCAGCACGTCGAGGGTATGGTCTGCATTATGGTAGGTGAGTTGCGGCTTGAGTTCGGCCCGCAGCCTGCCAATGATGACTTCCTTCACTTTTTGATAATCCATGTGTTCCTCTGCTTTCTTAAGTAACGTTTTTTGTGCCCTTCTTCTTGTATGCGGCAGCGATCAGGAAAATCTTTCAATGCCGTCCCAGTCGTCGGGCAGCCCCGAATCGATAAATCTTTGGCAGCGGTCCATATACAGCAGGGTGGTTTTGTCGGCCGGGTTTACCGCTGCCACCTCGCCAAAGATCTGCAGGGCCTTTTTAAAGTCCTTGTCTTTGTACGACTTGATGGCTTTTACGTATGTATCCAGGGTTTTTATCTTCAGGTCCCTGCTTTCGGCCGGGTCGCCGTCGATGATCTCGAAGAGGTAGGCGGCCTCGTTTTTGCCCTTCACCCGCACCACATCCAAAAAGCGGTAATGGTAATCGGAAGGGTTGCCGATCTTGATCAGCGTTTCCTCGGTGATGATCACCGACGATCCGTAAACTTTTGTCAGCCCTTCGAGGCGCGAAGCGAGGTTCACGGCATCGGAGATCACGGTGCCTTCCATGCGTCCTTCGCCGCCCACAATGCCCAGCATCAGGCTGCCGGTATGGATGCCGATGCCGCTTTCGATGGGGTCCTGCCCGAACTGCCCGATGATGTGGTTGAACTCCGCCAGCTTGATGCGCATCTCGATGGAGGCGTTGATGGCGCTCTCTGTGTTTTCGGGGAACAGGGCCATGATGGAGTCGCCGATGAACTTGTCGATAAAGCCATGATTGTTCCTGATCACCGGCTCCATATAGCCAAGGTAATTGTTCAGGAAGTTGAAGTTCTCCTTCGGGCTCATGCGCTCCGAAATGCCCGTAAAGTCACGGATGTC
This sequence comes from uncultured Bacteroidales bacterium, assembly GCA_964404735.1. GTDB lineage: Bacteria > Bacteroidota > Bacteroidia > Bacteroidales > B18-G4 > B18-G4. Next base: position 4,504 of record CAYOLA010000152.1, on the reverse strand, counting down.
GGTGAAAAGCACGCTCATCTCCTTTTGCACCTGGTCGCCCAGCTGTATGTCGGCAATGCTGTCCTTGCCAAGGTATTCAAGAAATTGCCGGGGTACAAAGCGGGCGTTGGCTTCGTTCATCCGGGAGATGTTTTCTATATAGTCCTTGAGCTGCCGGCTCATCACGTTGTAGCCTTCGGTGAGCTCACCGATCTCATCGTTCGTGCGCACGATGCTGTACGATTCCATCTCGCCCCGCCCGGTCCTTTGTATGTTCAGCAGCAACTCCTTCACCGGGTAAACGATGTCCTGCGTGGTCCAGCGTACAAACATCAGTATGTACAGGAAGGAGATGAAGATGCCCGTAAAGGTGCCGATGAGCATGATATAGGTGTCGAAGAGGTTGACATAGATCAGGGCGCCGCCAACCTGTATATCGGCTCCGCCGGTGTAGCCGAGGTATTTGCCGATCAGGATCTTCAGGTGGTCGGCATTTAGCGGTTCATCCATGATCTCGTTCACGTTGGTGATGCTGATGAACATGTAAAAGAGCACGATGAGCAGCGGCAGGAAGGTGGTCATGGCGCTGGAGATCCACAGCCTGTTCCTGATCCTTCCCACTTTCAGGTTGAAGATCCTTTTGCGAAGCTCCTCCGGCGAAAAGAAATGCTCGATATAGCGGATCTGCACCCGGTGCCTTTGCCAGAAATATACGAAGAGCAGGGTGAGCAGCGAGGAGACCACCACGATGAAGAAGAACTGCCGGTAGAACATGCGGGTGATCTCGTTAAATTCGTGGTGGAACAGCAGGGTGTACAGCATAAACCCGCTGGTTATGCCGTAGGCGATGAAGAGGATGCCTGCATTGATGAGCGGTGTTTTCAATATGAATTTCTTGCAGAATTTCCGCAATCTTTCACCGGGAATTTTTCGTTTTCTTTTTTTCCGGAGATATATCTTGAAGGGAAGGTTAAAGGCAAACCCCAAAAAGAAGCTGATGAGGATGAGCCTTGACCAGAGCGACGACACCCGTGTAAAGTGGATGCTCATGCGGTCGCTTTCGTTGAGCTTGCTGATGTGTGCATCCTTTTGAATTCCCGTTGTGTCTGCTTTTGTCAGAAGGTTGCTGCCCGTCGTGTCTGTTTCATTGGCTGTGCTGTCCTGCACTTTTTTATACGACATGGCAATGGTGTCGGGCGAGATACGGATGCTGTCGGGCATGATGAAGCTGTAATCGCCCGTACGGTATTTCTGCAGGTCGGGGGCGTGTTTGATCAATAGCACCCCGGTGATGGGGAAAACCAGGAACATAAAGAGGATGTTGGCTGCCAGATAGATGCGCAAGCCATAGAATGAAGGGATCCTGCCCGGTCTTTTCTTTGTCATGTATGAAAAATGTCGTTTGTCCCCGACAAAGCGTAAAGTTATGATTTGTTTTGGAAATTTCGGGGAATGAATGAAATTTTTAGCATTCGGCCCTGGCGGGATGCCATGCTATGGGATGATGAACGGAACAGATCTCCCGGCCCCCTTATGTTGATGAATGGAAACGGGGCCGTTGGAGGGGGGGGTATCCTATTTTACCGGGTTGATGATCTCCATGCCGCGCATAACGGCCTTTTCGTTGTCGGGGATCATGTGGTGGTAACGTTCGGGCAGTGACTTTTTCAGCCCTTTGATCACGTTTTCCAGCATTACGATGGGGTTTACCTTGAGGTAGCCGCCCAGCACGATCATGTTGAAGATCTTGGTAAGGCCCATTTTGGCTGCTTCGTCGGTGGCATCGATGCGGAAGATGCGGATGTCTGTCCTTTCGGGATGCCGGCTGATGCCGTTGCCGTCGTAGATGAGCAGTCCGCCCGGTTTTACCGCTTTCTCGAATTTGTCCATCGACTGCTGGTTGAGGATGATGGCCGTGTCGAACTCGGTGAGTATGGGTGAGCTGATGCGTTCGTCGCTCAGGATCACGGTAACGTTGGCGGTTCCGCCGCGCATTTCGGGCCCGTAGGAGGGCATCCAGCTCACTTCCTGGTCCTGCATGATGCCTGAATAGGCGAGGATCTTACCCATCGACAGTACGCCCTGTCCTCCGAAGCCTGCTATGATGATCTCTTCAGTCATAATCTTGCATTTTTATTTGTTAAGCAATTCTCCGTCAACCTTGATATCGCCCAGGGGGAAGAAGGGGAACATATTTTCTTCCATCCACTTGTTTGCCTGTACGGGCGTCATTTTCCATCCGGAGTTACAGTTCGACACCACTTCCACGAAGTTGACCCCGTCCTTGAAGTTCAGCTGGTTTTCGAAGGCTTTGCGGATGGCCCGTTTTGTCTTCCTGACATTGCCTGGTGTATGCACCGCCTGCCTGGTGACGAAGCGCGTACCGGGCAATTCTGCCACCAGTTCTGTGATCTTCAGGGGGTTTCCCATGATCTTTACATCCCTGCCGTAGGGCGATGTGGATGATTTCATCCCGGGCAGGGTGGTGGGTGCCATCTGTCCGCCGGTCATGCCGTAGATGCCGTTGTTCACGAATACGATCACGATGTTCTCGCCCCTGTTGCAGGCGTGGATGGTTTCGGCGGTGCCGATGGCGGCCAGGTCGCCGTCGCCCTGGTAGGTGAACACGATCCTGTCGGGCCATGTCCTTTTGATGCCTGTTGCCAGTGCGGGTGCGCGTCCGTGTGCGGCCTGCTGCATGTCGACATTCATGAATTCATATGCCAGCACCGAGCATCCCACGGGGGCGATGCCGATGGTCTTTTCGGCCAGGCCCAGCTCCTCGATCACCTCCATGATCACGCGGTGGGTGGTGCCGTGGCCGCAGCCGGGGCAATAGCTGAGGATGTTGTCGGTCATGAGCGGGGTTTTCCGGTAAACCAGGTTCTCTTCGCTGATGATGTCTGATAATATTTCCTTGTTCATGCCTTATCCTCCTATGATTTTATCTTCAAGTGCCTGTAATGCTTCGGCGGGGCTGTGGATGATGCCGCCCATCCTCCCGAAGTGTTCAACCTTAATGTTGCATCCCACCGAGAGGCGGATGTCTTCGACCATCTGTCCGGCGTTCAGCTCGAGCGAGAGGATGCCCTTTACCTGCATCGAAAGTTTTTTAATCACATCGGTAGGGAAGGGGTATAGCGTGATGGGGCGCAGCAGCCCTGCTTTGATGCCTTTGTCGCGTGCCAGTTTGATGGCCTTTTGCGCGATGCGCGCGCTGGAGCCGAAGGCGACGAAGAGGTATTCGGCGTCATCGCACATGATCTCTTCGTACAGCACTTCTTTTTCCTTTATTTCTTTGTATTTCTTCTGGAGATGAAGGTTATGCTGTTCCTGCCTTCCCGAATCGAGGTCGAGGGAGGTGATGATGTTGCGTTCGCGGCTGGCCGGCTTGCCGGTGGTGGCCCAGGGTGCATTTTTGATGATCTCCTCTTCGGTCCAGCGGGGCGTGAATTCCGGCATCACCACCTTTTCCATCATCTGCCCGATGAGGCCGTCGCTGAGGATCATCACCGGGGTGCGGTATTTAAAGGCCAGTTCAAAGCCTTTGGCGACGAAGTCGGCCATCTCCTGTACCGAGGCGGGCGCCAGCACAATGGTGTGATAGTCGCCGTGTCCGCCGCCTTTCACGGCCTGGAAATAGTCGGCCTGCGAAGGCTGTATGGTTCCCAGCCCCGGGCCGCCACGCACCACGTTGAGGATTACGCAGGGCAGCTCGGCGCCGGCCATGTATGAGATCCCTTCCTGCTTCAGGCTGATGCCGGGGCTGGAAGAGGAAGTCATCACCTTCTTTCCCGAGCCGGCGGCACCGTATACCATGTTGATGGCAGCCACTTCGCTCTCGGCCTGCAACACCACCATGCCGGTGGTCTCATAGGGTTTTTCTGCCATCAGGTACTCGATCACCTCCGACTGCGGGGTGATGGGATATCCGAAATAAGCGTCGACACCGGCCCTGATGGCCGCTTCGCCGATCGCCTCATTTCCTTTCATTAGCTTTAATTCGCCCATGATAGATATAATTTGTCAGTGTTATTGATCAACTTTTTTTCGGTAAACCGTGATCACGCCGTCAGGACAAACCACGGCACAGTTGGCGCAACCCACGCAGGCTTCGGGATGGACCATATAGGCATATCTGTAACCTTTGATGTTCACTTCCCTGGCCATGCCGATCACATCATGCGGGCATGCACCAACGCATACTTCGCAACCCTTGCAACGGTCAATGTCTACAACGATCGCTCCCTTGAACTTTGCCATAATTTCTGGTTTATTGATTGATCTTATGCAGTGAAATTAAGTGCTACGAAAGTACGATTTTTCGCAAAATCAATGGGGAGGATGCGACTTATTTAAAAAGTGAGCAGCTAATTTATATTGAATATAAATTATTAAGGTCCTTCAGTCGCTGCGCTCCTTCAGGATGACGGTTTTTGGTTTTTGCGGGTTTAGGTGATGGGGATTGAGGTCCTTCAGTCGCTGCGCTCCTTCAGGATGACGGTTTTTGGTTTTTGCGGGCTTT
>CAYOLA010000151.1:0-86985 GCA_964404735.1 uncultured Bacteroidales bacterium | reverse complement strand
GGCCGGCAAAAGTTCATCGATGGAGATGAAGACCATGATCCCCGCAACCCCGGCAAAAACCATCCCGAAAAGCAAGGGGCTGAGAAAGGGCATCAGTATCAGAAACCCGATCAGGGCACCGAAAGGTTCGGCGAGCCCTGATGCAAAAGAATACCAAAAAGCCTTGCGCCTGCTTTCAGTGGCATAATATATCGGCACCGAAACTGCAATTCCTTCCGGAATATTGTGAATGGCAATGGCAACGGCAATGGCAATGCCGAGTCCGGGATCTTCCAACGCTGCAATGAATGTTGCCAGCCCTTCCGGGAAGTTGTGAATGGCAATGGCCAGGGCAGTAAACAATCCCATGCGCATCAGCTTTGACTTATCCGCTTTTTCTTTGCTGATATCTTCAACCATTTTGATCTCATGCGGATTTTCCATGGCCGGGATCAGTTTATCGATAATGGCAATGAGCATCAGGCCGGCAAAAAATGCGGCCGACGTCAGCCAGAAGCCGCCCTGTGCCCCAAAATCATCCTCAAGAACCTGCCGTGCCTTGGGAAAGATCTCGACAAATGAAACATAGATCATCACGCCTGCCGAGAAACCCAAAGCAATTGAGAGAAATCGCGTATTGGTCTTCCGGGCAAAGAAAGCCAGCAGGCTGCCGATCCCGGTCGACAAGCCGGCGAAAAGCGTAAGCCCGAAGGCCAGAAGTATTTCGTTAAAAGTAAAACTGTCCATAATATCTCAATAATTGACCAAACAAGATAATCAGAATTTCCGGTATTTTTTGTAATGTAAACGGGTTTTCACTTTCTGCATTTCACGATCGAGGATGAGGTCGGCAATCCGGGATGCGGCAAGGTCCCTGTCGGGAGCCTGCATGGCTTCATGGAAACGTTGTTCCTGTATATCGAGGCGATACATGGCATTCAGCAGCCGATGAAAATCGTGCTCAATAAGATATGCCACCACATCCTGGAGTTTCTGCCGGAACCAGGCCATATCGGGTGGAGCGGCTCCTGGAAAAACCGGATCATTTTCGAGACCCAGATCCTTCTGAACCAGGCTATGTAATAATTCCATTCCTTCCTTTTGCATGCCCGAATATCTATATTTACAAACGAAAATCCGGCAGATGGCCGGGGCATCTATTTTATCAGGTCAAGGCCTTCTGCCGCCGATTCATTTTCAGGATCAATCATCATAACGGTATTGAAAAGCACTTCCGCTTCGCGTAATTTTCCAAGCCTGTATTTTGACCATGCAAACATGAGCACTGATTCCTCATCGTAAGGATATAAATTGACAACTTTCTCGAAATGTCTTGCCGCCATTTCAAATTCCCCTGCCTCATAATGTATCAGGCCGAAATAATAGCTTGCCCTGGTATTGCCAGGATCAATCTCCAGGATTTTAATGTATTGTTCCTTCAACATGGCATAATTACCCATTGACGAAGCCGGATATGTGAGCCCGAACCTGGCTTCGACGGCATAGGGCTTCAGTTCAATGGCCCGCTGGTAATATGCCGCCGAGGCAGTAAAATCACCCGAAACATAATAAAGCCAGCCAAGCCGGAGGTTAAGATGATAGGATGCCGGATCATAAACATCTTTCAGCGACCCGATGGCATCTTTGTAATTGGCATTTTTCTCATAAACATAGCTCTCGCTAAAAGCTTTAATAATCGTTTTCGAATCCTGCCCGTATATAATGGATGCCAGGCATAAGAATACTGAAAGCAATAATGTCTTTTTTACAGTTTCCATTTTAATCCCCCCGATATACTTTGATTTGTGTATTTATAGTAAACAATCCTGTTTGCGGCAAAGGCCTCGGTTAAAACCTCAAAGCTGTTTCCTTCTTTTTGAAGATACTGGTATCGGAAGCTCAGGTTCAATGATGGAGACAACACAAAGATAAGCCTGAACCCGGCTTTGAGATTAATATTGTCAGTAATATTATAAACAAGCCGGGCTTCATATTCGTTGGATGAGCGAAGGTTACCAAAATCAACAGAAGCTTCAGTCCACAGAAATGATAAAATTTTTGTCCCCAGCATCTGTCCGAATACACTCTGATGCTCCCCATCATCCAGCAAATACCCCACTTTGGTTAATCCGTATAAGTTGAGGTTCCCGAATGGATAATATAAGGCCGAAAATCCAAGCTGATATTGGCTTTTATCATTCAGGTTTGACCAGGAGGCTGAAATACCAAGGTCAAATATTGATAGTTGTTTAAGGACAGATAGTGAAAAAACAAAATTATCCAGTTTGAGGGCAGCAGGCCGAAAGTTTGCTTCGATGGCCGGATAACTAAACCAGATAACTGAATCGACATCGGTGATATAAGCCGCAGTATCAGTTTTTATGCTTTCTTTCAAGGAAGCATCAACCTGCCTGGTAACTGCATGAATATAGTGAACGGCAGGCGTTAACGACCATCCGCGGCCAAGGTAAGCTTTCACATTCAGATAAAGTTCATCCTGTTTCACGTCATAATCATAAGTATATGTTGAAACACGTGAATTTACGGGAAAGTGTTTTTCAAAACCCCATGATTGGATTACAACCGAATCGGGTTGGTTCCATCGGTAAGCTGCCTGGTACTTCTTCCGGATATTAACGCTCGTGTAGGAAACATGCACTGAAATGGCAGGGTGCAGCTTCAGGGCAGCACCAAGATGAGCATACCAGCTATTACCGTAAAGATCCTGTTCACGGTAAAGGACATTGTAGGGCAGTCTGTCTAAACTGTTCCGGCTATAATTATTGCTTATCTCTGTCCCCGATTCAACCCTTACATCATCAATAAATCCCTTATCGCCCCCCGGCAACTGTTGTTTTAAAAAATCATTCCATCCCTCCGATAAAACACGGGCAGGCTGACACTGACCACCATACAGGTAAGAATAATACAGGTATTTATTTGCCGAAATACTATAGCTATTGAAGCGAAGGGCCTTTTCAAAATGGCCGGCAGCCCGGCGATAGTTTTCTAAGCCAAAATATGCCAGCCCCAGCCTGTACCGAAGATAATAGTAATCAATTCCATCGCGCAGTGCTGTTTTTCCTGTCAGGATCACCTCCTCCCGGTTCCCGGCAACCGTATTGGCATACATGGCCGAATCAAGCTCCCGGAAGTTCCCTGCTTCCTGTGCACGGAGATTGCATGCAAGCACAAAGGTCAGTATGATAAACTTTCCGAACTTTCCCATACGGCTTCAATACTAATTTTATTTGTCTGTATGCGAATGCAGCTGATTATGCCGTTTTCAGCAGTTATCTGAAAGTTGTATTTCCGGATGATCCTGCTCCCCGATCTAAGGCAAGCCTCTGACTGTAGTTCAATACTATTTTCCGTCATGTTGTTAAATGATTCCGGATAATTAAGCAAATAATCGGCCCGTATGAAAGTATAGAACGGTGCAATAAAATCCTGCAGGATCATCCCGGGAGTTTTCTTAAACCCGTCGAGGGGGAACACATCGCGGATCAGCAGCCGCGGATGATAACCCGGTGCCACCTTGTATAGACCAAGGTAGAGCAGGTATAAAAAGGACTTTTTATCCCCCTCGAAATGTGTAAAGTATAGCATGCCTCTCTCTGACTGGAACCAGGCCCTGGAATTGGACCGTTCATGGAAAATATATTTATTATTGTATATGTCGGCGTTCACACGAAGTTTTACATGGTCACTCCGGCCTTCCGGAGAATACTTCAGCCTGAAACCAAGCGCTTGTCCGGGTAAAAAGTGAAACGCCCTATAAAGTTTTTCATCCCTTACAATATTGGCGACCCTGCTATTTTTCAATGGGCGGGTATAGTTTTTCAGAACGGGTCTGTCATTGCTGAACAATAAATAATAAGCAAAAGGATAATCGATGGTCTGAGCGCCAACATAAGGTTCTGACTGTACCTGAAAATGCAGGTGCGGCCTGGGCGACCTGCCGGAATTTCCGCAACTGGCCAATATCTGACCTCTTTTAACGTAATCGCCTTTTGCCACCTGAAAGGAGCTTTTCCTGAGATGGCACAATTTGGTATACAGCTTCGTACCGTGTTTTATGATGATGGTATTGCCCCAGTTATGATCCAGGTTTACCTCCCCTACCGGATTGTCATCAATACCATCGAGAATTTCTTCCACCCATCCGTCGGCCGGGGCAAGCACCGGCTTGTCGTAACAAAGATAATCGGCCACGTCCAAACCTTTCCCTTTATGGAAACTGCCGTCATTTTCTGCGATCTCAAAATCCCAGGCATGCTTCCATGCATCACGATGCGTATGAATATCGTCATGCGCCTGGGTTACCATCCATTCGCCATGAAAAGGCAATGTTAGCGCTACATATACACCATCCTCGAAACGCTGCCTGTAATTGTTCCCGGCATATAAGTTTTTTTCAGGGGAAAAATGCTGAACAACGACTGCCTCGGGAGCCTGAATAAAGTGCTCCCTGAATTTGATCACATAGAGGAACATGATCACCACCAGATTAAACGGAAGAGAATATATCGACAACTGAGATGCCGCAAACATCTGGCCCGTGCTGGTAATAAGGAAGGATGTGAGCGGTGTGAGCAGGATCACCCACAAATACGACCATTTTGAAGGAATGATGAAAAAACCGCCGATGGCGATGGCTGTCAGGATATAATTAAATCCAATATAACTGTAGCTAAGTACGCTTATATCGGCACCGATCATTTCATAAAAGACCCATGCAGAGGCAAAACCCAGAACAGAAAGCAGGAAAGCCTGCCTGGAATATACCAGCAGCCCGACAGCCACCAGTATACCCGGCAGCAGGTGATACTGAAAAAATATGGCACCCAATGACCGGAAATATACGGTCACCGCTTCGGACAATGGCAGGCTGTAAAGCCATTCATGCAGTTCAACCAGGGCTTTCCCGCCCAGGGCATACATTTCATTCAAAACATAAACACCCCGCTGGCTGACTTCAAGCGAGGAATATTCGCGTGCCGCAAGTAAGATCATCCATATACCGAACAAAAACGGAATACTCAGGTAGGGAAGCCCGTATTTCCCAATCACTCCTTCGAGCATTACACTCACCAGTAGCGTGAATAAGGCCGCAAATAATAAAACAAGGATGAATTCAGGATTGAATTCATAATACATCCCCAGACCCAGGCCAACCAGCAGGCTGTTGAAGCCATAAAAGCCATTGCGGATGTTGTAACGGTTAAAGCCAATGGCGCAGGCTGCCGCATTGCTGGCCAGCACAGCCAGGAATCCTGAAAGGCCGGCATAAAAATCGAAAAAAGTAACAAGTACCAGTATGAAGGAAAAAATACGATTATTTGAAAAGAAAACCTGCGAATAGCTGTTAATGATGCCATCGGTGAGGGAACCGGTATAATCCGCAAGTTTGTTGTTTTTCATCGCATGTATATCCATGATCTTGCAAAGGTAATTCCGGTCTGATCGTTTTCTCAATACAACAGAGACTCCGGGAGATTGAAGGCTTCCCTTATCCGGAGTATCAGGCCGTGGTTCGATCCATTATGATCAGAGATTCTGCAGTGCCTGTTTGAGTCGTTCCTGCACTTGTCCGGCGACTGCATCCAGTTCGGGCCTGCCAACCACTGACATCATCTTGATTGCATCGATGGCCGAAACCTGCACCTTTCCGTCCTCTCTCTCGATAAGCACGACATTACAGGGCAGCAATACCCCCAATTCCTCTTCAATTTGCAGAGCTTCATAAGCAAAGCCAGGATTACAGGCTCCCAGGATGAGGTACTTTCTGAATTTCACGCCCAGTTTAGCCTCAATTTTTTCGTCGAGTTTAATCTCGGTGATCACACCAAAACCGACATCGCTGAGATTTTCGATAATGCTTTCGCGCACTTCTTCAAATCCCGCATCAACGATCTTCGTAATATGATAACCCATAATTTATGTTTTATAGTTTAAATTTTTTTAAATGCTCCGGGATCTCTTCCAATGCTGTAATGTCGTTTAATGATTCATGCTTTCTGATGGTATGCACTTTGTTGTCGGTTCCGATCATGACCACTTCCGGGCGCAGGGTGATGAATTGCATCCACTGAGTCATGTTATAAGCCCCAACGGAATGTATTACGAAATGGTCGCCTTTGTTCAAAAGCGGGAGGCTCACATTTTCGCGTATCACATCAATATTCATACACAATGGACCATAAAGAACGGTATCTTCAACATAGGTTGTTGATTCCTGTGCCGGGCTCACCCGGTGGTCGTACCAGAATGAAGTAAAAAGAATGTTCACTCCCACGTCTATAATGGTATTTCTTCTGCCATCTGATAAGCGCTTGTTGGCGATGACCGTACCCAGAAGAAATCCGGCATCATCGATCAGGGCCCTGCCTGTTTCAAGGATCAGCAGGGGCATGTTGCCGGGTTCAAATCCGGCATTGACAACGACTGAGGTAATGGCCTCCGCATAGTCGTCGAAGCCCGGGCTGGCATCGGTGCCCGGAAGATAAGCTCCTTTTAGGGTATTTTTCGAAGCGAAGCCTCCTCCAAGGTCAAGGTACTTTATACTATGATTGAATTTCTTACGGATGGCAATGGCAAGTTCCGAAAGCCTGACAGCAGCGGTGGCATAGGCCTGTGCGGTGAGCATAAATGTGCCAATATGGGTATGCAAGCCTGCCAGTTCCAGTTTTTCCGAATGCATGATCTTGTTGATGGCATCCCATGCCTGCCCGTTTTCATAATTAAAGCCGAAACGATCCCACATCGGATAAACCCCGGTATCCATGTTCACCCTGATGGCTACCCTCGGCCTGCGGTTCATCTCTCCCGCAAGCCCGATGACCGAATACAGTTCGTCAAGGTGATCGATATGGATAAGGGAATCATTGGTGATAGCTTTACGCAGATCATCGATGGTCTTGTCGGGGCCGTTAAAGATGATCTTATTCCCGGGTACACCGTTGTGCAGTGCCTTTTCATATTCAAAACCCGAAACCACTTCTGCCCAGGAGCCCATCTGGTGATAGACCCGGCAAACAGCATCCAAATAGTTTGTCTTATATGACCAGGCAAACTGTACTTTGGGATAGCGTGTGGTGAAAGCCCGGGCGGTCCTGTCAAAGGTATCCCGCAGTGTCCTTTCCGAAATTACAAACAAAGGCGAGCCATGATCCTTCAACAGCGATTTGACCGCGATTCCGTCAAGATGGGTCAAAGGCAAAATTTCATTGCGTGTTCCAAACTTGTTGGGCAAACCTGTTTCGAGCTTCCTGATCATGGGCCTTTCATACCGTTGTTTATCCATCTTAATTATTTATTTGTTTTATCAATTTCCTGAGGCTTATTTTTGATGCGCCCTGTATCCCGGACCAGGGGTTCGCATTTCTCATATCAGAGTTCCCCGTAGGTGGCTATTTGCTGATATTCATCCAAGTCAACGATCATATCCCATGAATAACGAATGAACATTTTTCCAACCGCATAAGAGGAATATGCTTTCGTTTCCATTCCAAGAGCCATTCTTACAAGTGCTTCCGGAATGTTTTGACCTGCTCCCACCGCCAGGTAAACCCATGCCGGGATACGTGGATTGATCTCCAGAATAAAGAATTCTCCGTTCTTCGTCTTCATCAGTTCAAGTTCAAAGCCACCCCGCCATTTGGTTTTGGATATGAACTGCCCGGTGAGTGCAAGCATATTCTTATCAGAAATACTGATCCCTCCCCAGGCCTTCCCCTTGTCTGTAATATATTGTTTCCGCATGGGAACTGCCGATATGGTATTTCCCATGCCATCGCCCAGACCGGTGACATTGTATTCCGTACCGCTGACAAACTCCTGCAGGATGACAGGCAAACCCCATTTTGCACTGATCCTGTTAAAAGCGCTTTGTGCCTGTTCATTGGTATGCACAACACTGGCATCATAAAACTTTCCCTTCACAAGCAATGGGAAGCCCAGTTTACGGGACGCAGCGTACAAAGAATCAATGTTATGGACGGCTTCGCTTTTGGGAACATTAAAACCGTACTTTTTTCCAAAAGCAGGAAGGTTGAATTTTTCACGCTCTTCATATTGCGCATGAGTAGGCAGGAAAGTTTTAATGCCAAGTTTTTCCAACGGGCCTGACAGTTTCATGAAAAGAAGCAGCTCGGCGTCGAAGTTGGGAATGATCACGTCCAGATTTTCTTTCCCATGAATGTATTGAAGCCGGTTAAAAAAGCCTTCCGTTCCCCCGCCCGGATAAGGGATCTGATACGTTTTGTCAATAATCTCATGCATATATATGCCCGGCTCGAGCGAATCATATGAAAGGCCGATGATCCTGGCATCAAAAGAAGCTGCTTCGAGCAGGCCCCTGATCACCGGTATTCCCGGACCCGGGCTGTCGATCGCATTCAGGCCTGTAACGGCGATGTTAAGCTTCTTCTTCTCTGACATGCTCCAGGAGGTTATGGTGTTTAAGCATACTCACAAAATCTTGGTAGTCTTTCTCAACCGTGTCTTTATCAGTATTATACTTTACTGTTATCTCACGGCTGATACGCCCGGCATCCGCCCCTGACCTCATCAGCGCCAGCATTTCCAAACCCATCGGATTGGCAGTGAATGATTCACCGGTATCGGGATTAAAGATAAATCCCGAATCACTGACAGCAACATTCTTTTTCAATTTCATCATATTTGTATTAGACACACAGGGATGCCAATTGTTTAATTAAAATTTTATCTCCTGCCACACCACATTGATTATGAATTAATTTTTCATAGAAGTGTGTGATTTTATTAACGCTGCATCATTATAAAAGTTATTTGAAATTAATGCTTTTTTTTATATTAACAACATCCCTCCTGGTTCAGCCGGCAATAAACAATGCTTTCATGATCGTTACATTTTGATTTTCCCATGCATATACAAAGTCTGTGAAAATTACAGGCCTATGAATTCACAGGCGATATGCTTGCTTATTTACATATAAATCTTTATATTTGATGGATATTTTTTATAGGGAACTCAGGAAACCTTCAATTATCGGTATTCGAAAACAATGTTGAAGTGAACAGGGTGAAGGTTGAATTATTCTGCTGAACCAAAGAAAGTTCAAAATGAGAAACAAGCTGTTATTTATCGGTTTACAGCTAATCCTGGTCTTCGCGATCATCTGGTCGTGCAAGCACGAACCTGAAGATCTGGCCGGCCCCGGCCCGGAACCGCCGCTGCCCTGCGATACGCTTAACATCAGCTACCCTGCCGATGTATACCCGATCTTCGAAGAACATTGTATCTTTTGCCATGGCGGCGCAACACCCGATGCAGGCATCGACCTTAACAATTATGACGATGTTGCAATGATGGCTGAGAGCGGACAGCTTTTGGGTTCGATCAGCCATCTGGCCGGGTTTTCGCCCATGCCCAAAAATGCAGGCAAACTTGATTTTTGCTTGATCCGCACCATCGCCATCTGGATAAACGATACGGTATTCCCTAATCCCGGTCACCCCTGCGACCCCGACACGGTATACTTTGAAAAGGATCTGCTTCCCATTCTGCAAAGCGGTTGTACCCAACCGGGTTGCCATGATGCCATCAGCATGCAGGACGGGGTCAGGCTAACCGATTATCAATCGGTAATGGCTACTGCCGATGTTAAACCCTTCGATCCGAAGGGCAGCGACCTTTACGAAGTTCTTGTCGAAGACGATCCCGACAAACGCATGCCACCGCCTCCTTTATCCCCGATGGTGCAGGAAAACATCAACCTGGTATATACCTGGATCGGGCAGGGTGCACAAAACCTGTTCTGCGATGAAGAAGATTGCGACACCACCAACATCACCTATACGGCTCCCGTCAGCAGCCTCATACAGAAACATTGCCTGGGATGCCATAACGACAATAATACACTGGGCGGCCTGAGCCTGCAGGGATACGATAAGCTGCTGCTTACGGCAAACGACGACCGCCTGCTGGGAACCGTTCGTCATGAATCCGGTTACCCGGCCATGCCCAAGAACTCATCCCAACTATCGGAATGTAAAATCCGACAGTTGGAAATATGGATAGAAGATGGAACACCGCAATAAAATATTTTTTGTCGCTGCATACGCCGGCCTGCTGGTATTGGGTTTTTTAAACCATTCCTGCTATTATGATAACGAAGAATACCTGTACCCTGCCACTGCCAATTGTATTACCGAAAATATGTCGTTTGCCACGGATGTATGGCCGGTAATCAATGCCGGTTGTACGGGTTGCCATAGCGGGGCATCCCCTTCGGGAGGAATTGCCCTGGGCAATTATACCGAAGTGACGACAAGTGCACAAATTGCTGCAGGAAACTATGGCAGCCTTTACGGGTCCATTAGCCATGCTTCGGGTAATTCACCCATGCCCAAAAGCAGCAACAAGCTTCCCGACTGCACCATTGCCAAAATCAAGGCATGGATCGATCAGGGAGCATTGGATAATTGATTCACAAATTATAAAACAGAGGAACAACATACAAGAAAATATTATGAAAAGATGGATAAAAATTCTCGGGCTGCTGATGGCAATCGGCATCCTGGCAGCAGTTTACATATGGTTCTTTGTATACAATAAACCACACCGCGATTTTGAACAGGCCAGGCCTGACCACACGCTGGCAGCAAACGAATTGTTCTACCAGTACTATAATTATAAATCCACGGCCGACAGCCTGTACACGGGCATGGTGCTCCAGATCACCGGGGTTCCGTGGAACGTGGAAATAAAGGACTCACTGGTGATTGCCGTATTCGCTTTTGAAAGCGGCATCTTTGGGGAAGAGGGTATCCGCTGCACCATGCTCCCGCAGCACCGGAAGCGGATGAAAAACCATGAAGCAGGCAAGAGCATTACGCTGAAAGGCTATTGCACAGGCTATAACAATGCTGATGTAATAATGGAAAAATGTTCTGTTGTTGATGAAAACTAAACTTTATGATGCCCCAGGTGTTTATAGCACAGTATTAACTTAAAAACACCAATCATGAAACGTATTGTAAATGCATTTTTGCTGATCATGCTCATTTCGGCCACTGCCTTTTCGCAAAATTATATTACCAAAACAGGGCATATCAGGTTTTACTCCGAAACCCCTATAGAAACGATCGAGGCTCACAATTATGCCGTTAACTCGGCATTGAATGTGGAAACGGGAGATTTTGTCTTCAGGGTACTCATCAAATCCTTTGAATTTGAAAAAGCCCTGATGCAGGAGCATTTCAACGAGAATTACATGGAGTCGGACAAATACCCCAATGCCATGTTTAAAGGCAAAGTGGTTAACTCCGGCAATATTGACTTTTCCGCTGACGGCACCTATGATGCCATTGTTCAGGGCGACCTTACCATTCATGGCGTAACGCAGGCCGTTGAGGAAAAAGGCACTTTTATTGTGAAAGAAGGAAAGATACAAGGCCAGAGTGTGTTTAACGTACTACTGGAGGATTACGAGATCAAGGTGCCCGGAGTTGTGAAAAAACAAATCTCCGAAAGCATTGAAATTACCGTTAATGTTATGCTGGAGGAGGTTAAACCATAACCTCAGATGATCAAAACATACATGACCCTGTGTGTGGCCGTAATTCTAACGGCCACGACACGGGTTTTTCCGCAGGACGACCTGATGGACCTTTTCGGGGAAGAAGAGCCGGTTACCGAATTTGCTTACGCCACTTTCAAGACCACCAGGGTTTGTATCGGGCAATCGGTTGAAAACCCTCCCGACGGCAACCTCATCTTCATTGTCTCTCATCATTTCGGAAGCATCAACCAGGGATTTTATGAGTTTTTCGGCCTCGACCAGGCAACCACCCGTATTGGTTTTGAGTACGGTTTTACTGATTGGCTGGCGCTGGGCATCGGGCGCAGCACCCTCAACAAAACCTTCGACGGTTTTGCCAAAGTGAAGCTGTTGAGGCAAAGCAGCGGAAAGAAAAACATGCCATTTTCATTATCGTACTTTGGGAATATGGGGATGAACGGAACCAAATGGCAGGATCCCGACAGGAAGAACTATTTTACCTCCCGGCTTTCCTATGTTCACCAGCTGCTGATTGCACGAAAATTCAGTAATGCTTTCAGCCTACAACTGATGCCATCCCTGGTCCACCGTAACCTGGTAAAAAGGGAAGTTGACCAGAACGATGTTTACGCCATTGGAGCCGGCGGCAGGCTCAAGATATCAAACCGTGTATCGCTCAACGTCGAGTATTTTTTCCTGTTGCCCGGACAAACGGCCGATGATTATTACAATACGTTCACCATCGGTTTTGACATTGAAACGGGCGGGCACGTTTTCCAGTTGTTTGCCACCAATGCAAGGGGAGCCATCGAAGAATATTTTATTCCACTGACAACAGGTTCATGGCTTAACGGAGATATCCGCATAGGCTTTAACATCACCCGAATCTTCACCATCAGGCAGCCCCGGGTAAGCATGTAAAAAGTTGTTTTTCAGTGCCGGATTCCCGGGTATTCAAGTTGAATAGGTATGAACGCTCGAGCTGGCCGAGGGCAGGTAGTTAATACCAAACCAGCAGATCATCAGCACCACGAAAGCCAGTGCCACGATCCAGAGGGCCGACTCCTCCGAATGTCGTTTTCTGAGCCTGTAATGGATATACAGCAGGTAAGCCAGCCATGTAAGAAAGGCCCAGGTTTCTTTCGGATCCCATGTCCAGTAGTGGCCCCAGGCCTCTTTGGCCCAAAGCGCCCCGAACAGCAGGCCATAGGTAAGAAAGGCAAAGCCGATATATACGATGTTATCGGCCATAAGCAGTTTTTGGGTCACATCTTTACCCCTGTAGTACCGTAGCAGGCCAACCATGGCGATAAGAGAAGAGAAGCCCAGGAAGGCATAGCCGATGATATACACAACCACATGGGGGACGAACCAGGGGCTTTGCAGGGCAGGCATCAGGGATTTGTCGAAAGTATCAGGGTTGAGAAAGTTCAGAAACAGAAATAGCATCGCCATGAGGAGTGTATATGCCAGCATGAGCGGCAACCGCCAGCGATAATACAGCACAATCCCGATGGTTGAAATAAAAACGCCATACCACAGCCTGGTTTCAGCCAGTGTCCGGAAAGGCGGACGCTCGAGGCTTAGCCAGAGGCTGATGGTAAAGGTGATCAGAACACCCCAGCCCAGAATGAGAAAAAGCGATTTAATGGACTGAAACACCGACTTCGGCGGTGTCAGCATCAGCACCAGTGCCAGCAACCAGAAAACCGAAGTCATCAGCAAATATGTCGGAAAATCAAGCCAGCTCATGATGATTTGGTTTTTGTTCGTCCCTTGCCCATCCACAACAGGTATAAAGAGCCCAGCAGCATCATAAATATACCTGTATACACCACCGGTAGCCATGGATCCCTGACCATTTCGATGGTACTGCTTTGCGACCAGCGGCCCAGCCGTTCATCATAACCTACCTGGTAAATCTTCCATCCGTCAATGGCAGCAGGTTTATTTACTTCAATATATATATCCTCGTATTCATCCATTGATTTGAACACCCTGATGGAAGAGCTGTATTTTTTGGGCTTCATCCGGACCATGGCCAGGGAAAGATCCGGGTTCAACTGCAGGATAGAAGGTGGCACCTCATGGCTTCCATCCGAAACCCACCCGCTAAGCGTATCGCCCGTAAGCATATCCGTGGCGCGCACATATACTGCCCTGGCTCCGCCAACCACGCCTGAAGTGTCATAGGCTCCGTTATAATAACGGGCATTGCCTATATACTTTTCAAAATGCAATGCAAAATTCTCCAGTGCATCATGGCCCCCCTCTTCCACAATGGCAAGCCTCCCGCCCTTTTCAAGCCTGAGCGTATAATCCTCATTTCGCATAAGCCCAATTTCCGGGGGGTATTCCTCAATGTTAAAATCAAGCAGTAACATTCCAATGCCAACATTGTAAGCCTGCCTGTTCCCGTCGAAGGCAGTGGTTTCGGGATGCTTTTTATTTAGCTGCATACTCAGCCGCCACATATCGGCCGACCCCAGCGAAGCAGCCACGACAATGATCCACAAGCCAGCATGGTTCAGCAAAAAAGCAATATTTTTAATGGTAAACACGCGTATCCTTCGCACGATGGTAAACCCAAGCACAACCAATAAAAAAACCGCCGTAAAAAGGTATGGCCAACCCGAAGTGATCCTTGTCAGCCCCAGCTGTCCGTACCAGGTATCGCCTGCATGAGCAGATCCCTGTTGTATAAACCCCATCAACAGGACCATGAGGGTAAAATAACTGATGGAGGCGATGGCGGCCGGCACGCTCGAAAGCCATTTTACAAAAGGATTGCTGAAAAAATAATGGACCAGGAAGAAATAGGCAACAATAATGATAATGATGAACAGATTCAGGGGCCAGGCCGGCATCCTCACGCTTCCGCTGCCCAATATTTCGACCAGGAAACCGGCCAGCAACAGCAAGAAACCCGCAATAAAACTCTCCCTGTAACCCCAGGGATGCTTCCAAAGTGCTTTTTTTTGTTTTTTCCTGGCCGGAAGGCTATCCATTACAACTTTGTTAGAAGCAACAAATTTAGCAAACTATATATAACAACAGCGAAAATAATACCGGTGGCTTTCACCAATATTGAAGCCAATCCGTATCACCCCGCTACCGGTATAGTTCCGAAGCATCGACGAAGATCAGGTATTCACTGATCAGTTCACCCTTCATACGCAGGAGCACTGAAAAAGGAACCGACAATTCGCTTCGGTCATGACGTGTATATTTGACCCATCCGGTGGCAAAGCGGGTATCGCCCGTCTGCCAGTCTTCGATTCGGTCGTGGGCTATATCCGCAATACTCCGGTAAAAATTCCCGAGGTAGGCAATAATGGCTTCCCTGCCCTGGACAGCGGCCTGATTGGCAAACCTGAATATGCCGTTTTCGGTCATCAGGGCCGCCAGGCACCGGGCATCTTTAGCATCCACGATGCGGTACATATCCTGAACAAAGGTCTTTGCTTCCATAAAATACGGCTTTATAATTAATAGCGTTTTAAACAAGCCCGGGCTGTAAGCCATCATCATTCAATACAGCTTAAGGCCGGGATAAAATGAAAACCAAACAGAATGGAATTTGTTCAGTGCCGTGAAGGAATACTGACCGGTATTCGCTTATTCCGAAGAAAGATCAGGATTCAGGAGGATGTCGTCCGGATCGACAGGCAGGTTTTTTGCCAGCTTTGATCGTTCATCCAGCAGCTTGTTGACCTCTTCATTGCTAAGCCCCGGTCTTTTCAGCATGGCATCGATCCTTTCAATATCAGCGGGCAGGCTGATTTCCTGTTCCCCGCCCTTATCATCTTCCAGATCCAGGTCGCCCAGATCATCGCCAAGTTCCGATTTCAATTGCTCCACGAGGCTGGCGATCATACCTTTTACAGGTTCCCCGAACTTATCGAGCAATTCCTCTGAAAGATGATCGCGCATATTCTCGTAATTACTGAGAAGATATTCGAAATTCTGATAAAATGTACGGTCAATCCCATGCAAATCGTCCAGGGAAGTCTTTTCCTTCAACTTTTTAAAAAGCCTGATCAAAAGATCAAGATTTTCATTGAATGACCGTTCTTCGCTACCCATGATATATTTTTTTACAAAATTACTGTATAATTATGAAACGAAAGCCTTATCGATTCATTGCCTATCTTTGTCAATTCAATATATTAACAATGCAAATACGGCTTTGGTTTATTATCATGACAGGTTTTGCAACTTTTTCGTTGCATGCGCAGGAATACAACCGGCAAATCACCGACCCGAGGTTCGGAACGGAGGAGTTGTTCGGGTACTGCAATCGTGAAGGTTTAATGCGGGGTGAATTTGGCAGGCATTTCAACCTTGAATATACGGTTGAGCCCGATGCTGAATACCTGGAAAAGATCAGGAAAATACCGTCCGGTTACAGGATCACCCTGGTCATGGGGTCGTGGTGCAGCGACAGCCGGGAGCAGGTACCCCGGTTTTACCGTATTCTTGATGATGCCGGCATCGACAGCGACATTATGCAGGTGATCTGCGTTGACGGTTATAAGTCGGCCGGCGATATCGACCTGGACCACCACAGGATTGAATTTGTGCCGACTTTCATTATCACCAGGGGAGGAAGGGAGATCGGGCGTATCATCGAAACCCCTGTAACTTCGCTCGAAGAGGATTTCTTGTCGATCATCAGCCAGGCCGCTGACAGCGGACAATAAATACCAGTTAATCCCCGCACCGATGGATATACTCACAAAAATAGCTGACGTGCAAATGACCGTTAAGGCTTACCGCGATCATGGCAAAAGCCTGGGCTTTGTCCCTACAATGGGCGCATTGCACGAGGGGCACATCTCGTTGCTGCGGCGCTCGGTCGCGGAAAACGACATCAGCATCTGCAGTATTTTTGTAAACCCCATCCAGTTCGAACGGCCCGGTGATCTGGAAAAGTATCCGCGCAACCTGAAACGGGATTATTCAATGCTGGAATCCGGGGCTTGTAATATGGTTTTTGCACCTTCGGTAAAAGAAATGTATCCCGAAAAACCCGCGGAGCGATATGATTTCGGGGCACTTGAGGAGGTGATGGAGGGCAGGCACCGCCCCGGGCATTTCAATGGTGTGGCAGTAGTGGTAAAAAGGTTGTTTGAAATCTGCAGGCCGCACAGAGCCTATTTCGGGGAAAAGGATTATCAGCAATTGATGATCATCCGGGAGCTTGTGAAAAAAGAAAAACTGCCTGTTGAGATCGTCCCCTGCCCCATCATCCGCGAAGCCGACGGCCTGGCGATGAGTTCGCGCAATGCCAGGCTCACAAAAGAGGAAAGGGCCATCGCGCCGGTTATATTCAGCACCCTTCATTTTATCAGGGAACATGCCCGGAAAACAGAGATGGCGAAATTGCTCGAACAGGCGCGACAAAAGCTTCATGCAAACCCCGGAGTCAGGGTCGAATACATCCTGGTGGCTGATGAAAAAAGCCTGCAGCCGGTCCAAGCCTGGGAAGAGACCGTTCATTTGCGTGCTTTTGTGGCCTTATTTTTGGGTAACATCAGGCTGATCGACAACATGAAACTTTAAAAGCCGCGGGCAAAGGTCAATCTGCACCTCTTCAGCCATGAAGTCTTAACCCGAATCAGTACATTTGTATTTATGCATTGTTTTTTTGTAATTTTGCAGTGATATGCAGATCGAAGTACTCAAATCGAAGATACACCGGTGTACCATCACCCAGGCCGACCTTCACTATGTGGGCAGCATCGCCATTGATGAAGACCTGATGGATGCCGCTATGCTCATAGAAAACGAGAAAGTTCACGTTTATAATATCAGCAACGGCGAAAGGCTGGAAACATACGTGATCAGGGGAGAAAGAGGTTCCGGCATTATATCCCTTAACGGGGCGGCAGCACGCAAGGCGGCGGTTGGCGATCTTATTATTATTGTTTCCTACGCAAGCATGGATCCCGCGGAAGCGGCCGGTTTTAAACCCCGGATCATCTTCCCCGACAAAAACAATAAATTATAAACATTTGGTGAAGAAGGCCCTGTCGGTGTTTAACTATTTGCTGTTCCTTTTGCTGGGGGGCTTATTTCTGTGGCTGGTCTTCAGAGACCTGGACGCCAACGAGATCATCAGTCAAATCGTTCATGCCAACTACTGGTGGATCTCCGGCTCGATTGCATCCGGCATCCTTGCTCACGTGGTGCGGGCTGCCCGCTGGAACATCCTGATCGGTTCAATGGGATATCAAACCCGGCTATCAACCACTTTTTACGCCGTTATGACCGGGTATCTTTCCAATGTAGCCATTCCCAGGCTTGGTGAAGTGACCCGCTGCGGCGTGCTTAGTAAAAAACAAGGCATCCCATTTACAACCCTGCTGGGTACTGTCATTGCCGAAAGGGTCTTCGACATGTTCATCATGCTGATGATCATCCTGCTGGTGATCCTTTTCCAGTTGAACCTGGTTGGCAGTTTTGTCGACAAGCATGTTTTTTCCCCGCTCTTCATGAATTTTGAAAGCAATCTTCTGCCCATCCTTCTCATACTGGCCATCATCGCCATGTTCTTTATCTCAGCCTGGTTCATCTGGCGGGTTTATCGTCAAAGGCTGGAACACCTCATGTTTTTCAGGAGATTATCATCTTTCGCAGGGGGGCTCTCTGATGGCATCAAAACCATAAAGCGTACCAGGAATAAGGGGATGTTCCTTGTGTACACCCTTTTGATATGGTTTTTGTACAGCCTGATGATCTACCTGCCGTTTTTTGCGATGCACGACACCTCACATCTTGATTTCGGCGACGCCATTACCGTAATGAGCATTGGCAGTTTGGGCATCGTGGCTCCCGTGCCGGGCGGTATCGGCACATATCACTTCATTGTGAAGGCAACCCTGGTTGAACTTTATGACATTGAGCAGGCCACGGCCGCATCTTTTGCCACCATTACCCATGCAGCCCAGAGCCTGATGATCATCTGCGTGGGCGGCTTATCCTTTTTAATGCTGTTTTTGCAAAAAAATCATAAAAATCATGGAATATCTTAATTATATCAATTCTAAAGTCTTTGTGGAAGCAGGCAAGCATCTCGACTGGCAGCTTGCCGTATGGCGGTTTCATGACCGGCGCATCGTATTTACCAACGGGTGTTTCGACATCCTGCACCTGGGGCACATCGATTATCTTGCCAGGGCTGCCGCCGAGGGGAACCTGCTGATCGTAGGACTTAACACCGACGCTTCCGTAAAAAAGATCAAGGGCGGATCACGCCCGGTCATGGATGAACAATCAAGGTCAATGGCCCTGGCAGCTATTGGATTCGTTGATGCCGTTATTTTATTCGATGCCGAAACCCCTTACGAACTAATTAAAAGGGTACAGCCCGATGTACTGGTAAAAGGCAAGGATTACAAGCCTGAAGACATTGTAGGGGCTGATATTGTTGAAAATAAGGGCGGCAAGGTCGTAACCATTGATCTGGTGGAAGGTTATGCCACCTCCGCCATCATCGATAAGATCAAAAATTCGTAATTTTAAGCCATGATGCCGGAGATTCCGGCATATGCTGAAGATCAACAAAGGGTCTCATGGCAAAAGCTGTAAGTACTTTCTTCTGCCAGCATTGCGGTGCACAGTCGCCGAAATGGATTGGCCGCTGCCCCTCATGCGGCGAGTGGAACACCTATGTTGAAGAAGTGGTAAGGAAGGAAACTGCCCGTGAAGCAGGCATGAAAAAGATCAGTCCGGCCAGGAAAGCCGTTCCTACGCCCCTCGATGCTATCGCACCAAACCGTGAAGCGCGGATCGATACGGGCACTGCAGAACTGAACCGCGTACTGGGTGGCGGGCTTGTACCCGGATCCCTCGTACTCATCGGTGGTGAGCCGGGCATCGGCAAATCAACGCTTATGCTGCAGGTGGCAATGGGTTTCCAAAAACGAAAAGTCCTTTATGTGACCGGTGAGGAAAGCGACCAGCAGATCAGGATGCGTGCCGACAGGATCGGAGTTCCCAACGCTGCATGTCTGGTACTGACAGAAACAAATACCCAGAATATATTCAATTTCCTGGATGATGTCAAGCCGGGGGTTTTGGTGATCGACTCCATACAGACCTTGTATACCGACCATATCGAAAGCTCACCAGGAAGTATTTCGCAGGTACGCGAATGTGCCGCTGAGTTGCAGCGCTATGCCAAACTCACCGACACCCCGGTGATCCTGATCGGACACATCACCAAAGACGGCACCCTGGCCGGACCGAAAGTGCTCGAACATATGGTTGATACCGTGCTGCAGTTTGAGGGCGACAGGCACTACGAATTTCGCATACTACGTTCGGTGAAGAACCGTTTTGGTTCAACTTCAGAGCTGGGGATATTTGAGATGACCGGCAAAGGACTAAGAGAGATACACAATCCCTCCGAAATACTTGTTTCGAGAAGAGAAGAAGAAGTAAGCGGTATTGCCGTTGCAGCCACCATCGAAGGGCAGCGGCCCATGCTCGTTGAAACACAGGCTTTGGTAGGAACAGCCGCATACGGAACACCGCAACGCACGGCTACCGGCTTTGACGCAAGAAGGCTGAACATGCTGCTTGCCGTGCTTGAAAAAAGGGCCGGCTTTAAGCTGGGATCCAAAGACGTCTTTTTGAATATGGCAGGCGGCATCAAGGTTGACGACCCTGCCATCGACCTGGCCATCATCAGCGCCATTATGTCGTCCAATGCAGATATACCCGTGCCGCAACACTATTGCTTTACGGGCGAAGTCAGCCTGTCGGGAGAGATCAGGGCCGTTAACCGGATCGAACAAAGGATCGCCGAAGCCGATAAGCTCGGTTATGAGAAAATATTCCTGTCGGCCTACATAAAAAAAACCGTTGTACCCCCAAAGACCAGGGCAGAGATCATCTTTGTTAAAAAGATAGAAGACCTTGTCAGGTCGCTTTTCGGATAAACCATCATACCGGAGGTCCGGATATGCTTTTCATGAAATTTTTATTCCCGGTCAGGTACCGGTTAAGTTGAAATTTCGAGTAAAACAGGGCAATGGTCCGAGTGATGGGCATTGGGCAGGATTACCGAGCGTTTCAGCATCTTTTCCACCGGAAGGCTTACCATGTGGTAGTCGATGCGCCAGCCAAGGTTTTTGGCCCTGGCGTTGGCCCGGTAGCTCCACCAGGTATACTGTTGGGGCTGGTCATTAAAATACCTGAAAGAATCGATAAATCCGCTTTCCAGGAAACGGCTCATCCATTCCCTTTCTTCGGGCAGGAAGCCTGAACTGTTGGCATTCCTGACCGGATCGTGGATGTCGATGGGTTTATGGCAGATATTGTAATCGCCTGAGACCACAAGCATCGGGCGTTCCTTCCTGAGTTCATTCATATAAAGCTGGAAATCGTCAAGCCATTGCATCTTGAAAGCCTGCCGTTCATCACCGCTCGAACCGGAAGGATGGTAAACGCTGATGATGCTGAGGCCGCCAAAGTCGGCACGGATGAAACGCCCCTCGTCATCATATTTTTTCATTCCCATTCCATAGCTTACGCGGTCGGGTTCTTCCCGGCTGAGAATGGCTACCCCGCTGTATCCTTTTTTTAGAGCCGAATACCAATAGCTTCTGTATCCCAGTTCTTCAATTTCAAACAGGGGTATTTGTTCGGGCTGTGCCTTGGTTTCCTGCAGGCAGATCACATCGGCATCGCCGGCCCGGATCCAATCAAGCAAGCCTTTCCGTATGGCAGCCCGTATACCATTCACGTTATAGGTTATGATCTTTTTCATAAGATGCGAAGATACAAAAAGCCCAAAATATCGCGGGGACCCGGGATCAGGCCGGCGGAATAATTTCAAACCCGCTTTTCCAAAAAACTATCGCCTCACTAAATTAAATATTTTATTTTTATATTCGCAGGCATTAATCCTCCGGCATGAAAAAGACATCGGTTTTGAGGCGTTTCCTTCTGTGGCGCATCAAACATATCAGCCAGCGCAATTTTATGATGATCCTCAGCGTGATCATCGGGGTGCTGGCAGGGCTTGGTGCTGTGGTGATCAAAAACGGGGTGATGCTCATCAAAAGCCTGCTCACCGGACATGCCATGGTCGATTACCAGAATTACCTCTTTTTTGCCCTGCCTTCCATCGGCATCCTCATTGCAGTGATCTATATCCGCTTTATCATCAGGCAGCATGTGGGGCATGGCATTCCAAGTGTTTTGCTTGCCATTTCGCGATCGCACGGGATCATCAAACGTCATAATATTTTCTCTTCTATCATCACCAGTGTCTTTACGGTTGGTTTTGGGGGGTCGGTCGGACTTGAGGGTCCCACCGTAGCGACGGGGGCGGCCATTGGTTCCAATCTCGGGCAGATGTTCAGGCTCAACTACAAGCAGATCACCCTGCTGCTCGGGCTGGCCAGTGCCGCGGCCATGTCGGCCATCTTTAAGTCGCCCATTGCAGCAGTAGTATTCGCCATCGAAGTGATCATGATCGACCTGAACAAGTCATCGATCATCCCGCTTCTGATCGCATCCGTAACCGGTGTGCTCACCTCTTACTTTTTTGTCGGGCAGGCCGTAATGTACCCCTTTGTGATCGAAGTGGGATTTACGCTCAGGGACATTCCCTATTATATCCTGCTGGGACTGCTGGCCGGCCTGGTATCGGTATATTTCACCAAGGTATACATCTACATTGAATCTTTCTTCTCGAGGATCAAAACCTGGTACATGAAATGGATCACAGGCGGCATCATTCTGGGCGTGCTGATATTCTTGTTCCCCTCGCTCTACGGCGAAGGCTACGATGCCGTGAACGCATGCCTGAAAGGCGATTACAGCCCGCTGTTCAACAGCAGCCTTTTCTATCCTTTCCGTGAAGAACTCTTCATGGTTTTCGTACTGTTC
Organism: uncultured Bacteroidales bacterium; assembly: GCA_964404735.1. Lineage (GTDB taxonomy): Bacteria > Bacteroidota > Bacteroidia > Bacteroidales > B18-G4 > B18-G4. The sequence goes on along the minus strand of CAYOLA010000151.1, from coordinate 64,552 downwards.
CTGATGATCCTTTTCCTGAAAGCCATTGCCACCAGCGTAACTTTTGGGGCAGGCGGCATCGGAGGCATCTTTGCCCCCAGCCTCTTCATGGGCGCTTTTACCGGTTTGTTCTTCAGCACCTTTCTCAAGTATATCGGAATCGGCCACCTGAACGCAAGCAATTTTGCCCTCGTAGGAATGGGCGGGCTCATTGCAGGAGTTCTGCATGCGCCCCTTACCGCGGTCTTCCTGATCGCTGAGATCACATCGGGTTATCAATTGTTCGTGCCACTGATGGTTACGGCAACAATATCCTATGCCACCATCCGGATATTCGTAAAAGATTCGGTTTATACGCACCAACTTTCAAGGCGCGGAGAGCTGATCACCCATCATAAGGATAAGGCCATTTTAAGCATGATGAAAGTGGGAAAACTCATCGAAACGGATTTTAAAACCGTTAAACCCGAAGATACCCTCGGCGACCTGGTGAAAGTGATAGCCGAATCAAAACGCAACATTTTCCCCGTGATTGATGATCATGAAACTTTTTGCGGCATCATTGTACTTGACGACATCCGGCATATTATGTTTAACCCCGAACTGTACGAAAACACCAGCCTGAGTAAGCTGATGTTCATGCCGGGTACTTCCGTCGATCCGGATGAATCCATGGAAGTGGTGGCTAAAAAGTTCCAGGAAACAAGGAACTATAACCTGCCGGTGATCAAGGAGGGCAAATACCTGGGCTTTGTTTCGAGGGCCAATGTTTTTTCGGAATACAGAAAGCTTTTGAAGGATTTCAGCGACGAATAGAACATTATTAACGAAAAAAGCCCGGTCAGGGATGCTGGCCGGGCTTTTTCGTTCAATTCAAATTGAATCATATATCCTTTTTTGCGAGATAGAAATCAATCATTTCATAATTGCTCTTTTCCCTGTCTTCCATCTCTTCAACCGTCTTTGGCGGGGGCACGATCGCCTTATCGCCCGGCTTCCAGTTAAGCGGAAGGGCAACCCCGTGTTTGTCGGAAGCCTGCAAGGCATGCAGTACGCGATAAATCTCGTCCATATTTCTTCCTATACTCAGGGGATAATACATGATCAGCCTGATCTTACGGTTCGGGTCGATAAAGAATACCGCACGTACGGCAGCCGTTTCGCTTTCGCCCGGCTGAAGCATTCCGTACAATTTGGAAACCTTCATGTCGATATCGGCAATGATGGGGAATTTCATCAGTATCCCCATGTTCTTTTTAACATTGTTGACCCATGCAACGTGCGAGTGAATACTGTCGATGCTGAGTCCCATGAGTTTTGTATTCAACTTGCTGAAGTTTTCCTCTTCGAGTGCAAACCCCGACATTTCCGTTGTGCAAACCGGTGTGAAGTCGGCAGGGTGCGAAAAAAGAATCACCCAGCTGCCTTTGTTGAATTCCGAAAATTTGATTTTACCTGTAGTGGTAACGGCCTCAAAATCGGGAGCAATGTCGCCGATCCTTGGCATTTGATTAATTTCCTGATTTTCCATTGAATTAATTTTTAGTGGTTTTTAAACTGATTTTTTGGCAAAGTTACACACAGACTGTATATTTGTCAAATCAATAATATTTATACTTAAATAGATAATTTCTATATTATGATCTATATTACCCTTACACAACTCGAATATGTGGTTGCCGTTGACAACTACAGGCATTTTGCCAGGGCGGCCGAAAAGTGTTTTGTCACTCAGCCAACACTGAGCATGCAGATCATGAAACTTGAAGAGCACCTGGGGGTAAAGCTGTTCGACCGCAGCAGGCAGCCGGTGGTGCCAACCGAGATAGGGAAGAAAGTCATTGAACAGGCCCGGGATGCCCTGAAGGCGGCTAGCCGCATCGACGACCTCGTGAAGCAACATACCGCGGAAATCAGCGGGGAGTTGAGGCTGGGGATCATACCCACCCTGGGGCCATTTTTGCTACCCTTGTTTGCAGGCAATTTCATGCGCAATTATCCCGGTGTTATACTGAGCGTTGAAGAACTTGTAACCGATTCAATCATCAGGCGATTAAAAAATGAGACCCTTGATGCCGGTCTTTTCGTGACTCCTTCGCATGAAAGTTTAATCATTGAAAAACCTTTGTTTTACGAAGAAATGCTTTTATATGCCCATCCGGCACATTCCCTGCTAAGCAAGCCCCTGGTTGAGATAAAGGACATGAACAGCCCGGAGCTCTGGCTTTTGAACGACGGCCATTGTTTCCGCCACCAGGTGGTCAATCTTTGTGCAGCCGGCAGCCATGCGGGTGAAGGCCTCCCCTTTCACCTGGAAGGCGGGTCACTGGAAACTTTGGTCAGGCTGATCGACAGGGAAGGGGGATTTACCCTGCTCCCCGAACTGGCCACCCTTTTGCTTCCTTCGGAAAAACAGGATTCACTGATAAGGTTTTCCGACATCACACCTTTAAGGGAAGTGAGCCTGGTATTTTCACGCTATTATGCAAAACAAAACCTGCTGGAGGCTCTCAGATCACAGATCATAACAGACATCCCGCAGCATATGAAAGATCCGGACAGGGGTCAGGTGGTAGAATGGAAAGATCCGAAATGATCCGGCATGCATGGCATCAGCCACCTGCACAATCACAGGCCCGATGCCTGATGCAAGCGAGATAAAACAATTGATTTTGCAGATCAGAACAGTGAAAAGCGCACGTAGCGTTTAGGATTGACCCGTACATCCTCCAACAACAGGTTCAGTTGTTCAGCCGATCGCTGCAGGTCTTTATACAGATCTTCATCGTTAACCAGCATCCCGATGCTTCCTTCGCCTTTATTGATCTTTTCGATGATCACGGCCAGGTCGTCAGCCACGCGGTTCAGGTTTTGGAATGTACCCGGGATATCGGCGGAAGCCAGGGAATCGGATATTGTTGAAAAGTTTTTCAGGATATTATCGATGTTTTCTTCATTATTGCTGATGGTACCCGTAATGGATTCCAGGTTTATCATGATCTCGGCCAGACGCGTCTTTTCTGAAGCTACGAGTTCATCCAGGTTATGGGAGGCGCTTTCGAGGTTGGCAAAAGTTTCCTGGATGCTGGCCAGACTATTTGATAGGTTTTGCCTGGCACTTTCATTAAAGATAGCCTTGATCACTGTAACCACGGAGTCGATGGAGAGGATGAGTTCTTCCGCCTTGAGCTTGAGCGGTTGTATCTGCTGGTTGACGGCCTCCTTGAGGCTGGCCTCTACCTTGGTGGCCAGGGTGTCGCCATTGGCAATATGCAGGCTGTCGTTGCCCAGAATAAGGTTGATCGCTTTTGAACCCATCAGGTCGGAGCTATAGATCAGCGCAACCGAATTCCGCGGTATGGGGATCTCCGTTTCGATCATGATCTTGACAATAATATTTCCCGAATACCCGGGTTCGAAGTAAATATCGGAAACCTGTCCCACCTTCAAACCATTAATGCTAACGGGATTTGCCCTGTTCAGGCCGCTTACTTCTTCATAAACGGCATAAACGATACGTTGCTCCTTCAGAAGGTTAAAGCCTTTCAGAAAATTAAAGCCCCAGATCAGCAAGGCAAGGGCAACGATAAATACCAGTCCGGTAATGATCTCTTTTTTGTACTTCAAAACGCCCGTGTTTTATACAAAGTTAACTCATTTTACTCTGAAATATTCTTTGTGGTTACATAAATTCTGACATTTTACAACTGCAGGGATTTGATAATGGCAGTTGATGGTGAAAAGATCCGGGATGGGCATCCTGTGGCATCCGGCTTATTGGCCGCTGAGTTTCCTGGCCTCATTCACATCAATGCGTTCTCCATCCTTGAAGGCAATGATAAAGGCATCGCGGTATTTTTTGTTGCTGCGTAATTCGTTTTGCAACCTGACGGCTTCCTGGTATGATATTTCATTGCCGCTTGTATATTTGAACATTCCATGGTGTTCGTAAACCATTACGTTTTCGACATCCCTGAATTTCCCGGCAGTTTTCTCTCTTGAAGAGGAAGCGAACTGCACCCTGAACCGGATATCGCACTTCACGGAGCCTTTATTTACGGACTTTGCCATTGGGGCGTGGTTTTCGGGGCTTTCTACCATGAGCTTGTAATCTTTGAAGGCCCGGTATATGGCTGAGGCGATATAATTTTGCCCATTGTCGCTCATCAGGTATTTTTCATCATTGGGATTAGAGATAAAGCCTGTTTCGATGAGTATTCCCGGCATAGCAATTTTATACAACACCCAGAAACCGGCCTGCCACACCCCTCTGTCCTTGAGCTTTACCCTTTCGCGAAACTGATCCTGCACCAATGTGGCCATCAGCAGGCTGCTTTCGAGGTAAGCATTCTGAAATAGGTTGAGGGTGATATAGTCTTCATCCCGGTTTGGATCGAAGCCGTCATACATATCGGCATAATTTTCTTCCTTCAGAATGGCCGCATTTTCAAGTTTAGCCACTTCAAGGTTGGCCTGACTTCTGTGCAATCCCATCACATAAGTTTCGGTCCCGTAAGGATTGGAGGATTTATTGGCGTTACAATGAATGGATATAAACAGGTCGGCCTTGTTTTTATTGGCGATTTCCGCCCGCTTGTGCAATTCAACAAACACATCCGTTTTACGGGTATAGATCACTTCCACGCCGGGAAGGTTTTGTTTGATATAATTGCCGGTTTTAAGGGCAATGGCAAGGGCGATGTCTTTTTCTTTGGAATTCTTTCCCACTGCACCGGGGTCTTTCCCACCATGGCCGGCATCGATCACCACCTTTCTGACCATGGGCTGGGCACTAAGCCGGGCAGGCATAACGATGGCCAGGAGGAGCATACCAAAAATAAGCGCATGACGTTTCACCTAAGGAATAAATTAGTTAGTTTTACAGCGTATTAAGGGCATTTACAGCTTCCGAAATTTATATTGCTTGCATATGCTTCACACAAAAATAACACAATATTTATCGTCATATTTTTGATTTGTTTACCAATTTATTAACACAAGACCGGCTGATTTATTATTTTCTGTTTTTGATGCTATGCTTTTCCGGAACGGGAAGGCTCAGCGGGCAGGAAACGGCAACCGGCATGCCTGTGGAGGAAAAGCGTGGTCTGCCTGTGGTTTTATCCGATTCAATGGCTGCTACACCCGACAGCCTCAAAATCAAACTGCCGCTTGTGTCGGCCGATACCGTGGCACCGGATACGCTGCAACCTGTTAACATTGATTCCATCCCGGCATATAACGAAGACCAGCCACCCAAAATCTCGCCCAGTGCACTTCAGCACCGGGTAGATTTCAAATCCATCGATTCCATCCATTTTAACATGCGGCAACAAAAGGTTTATCTGTATCAGGAAGTAAAGATCGATTATGACGACATTAAGCTGCAATCAAATTTCGTAGAGATCGATTTTACCGAAACCACCATTTTTGCATCGGGCCTGCCCGATTCGACAGGCCAGGAACGGGGCCAGCCAATTTTTAACCAGGGTGATTCTGAATTCCGCTCCCGCACCATGCGGTATAATTATGAAACCAAGAAAGGCTTGATCAGGGATGTAATGACCCAGGATGGCGAAGGCACCATCAGGGGAAAGATCATCAAAAAAATGCCCAACAATGAAACCAACATCAAAGGAGGTTCGTATTCCACCTGTCCGACCTGTGAAAACAGGGATTATGAATTCCGCTATTTCAAGTCGAAAGTCATACCCGAAAAGCGCATCGTTACCGGGCCTGCCTATCTGGTAATTGAAAATGTACCAACCCCCTTGTTCTTACCGTTCGGATTTTTCCCTATCAGGAAGGGCCAGCATTCGGGTATTCTGCTTCCAACCTGGGGCGAATCGGCCAACCGGGGCTTTTATTTTGAAAGCGGAGGATATTACTGGGCCATCAACGATTACGTTGACCTGAAAGTGGTGGGCGATATCTATACCCGCGGGAGCTGGGCCATAAAACCATCGACCCGGTACAAAAAACGTTACAAATACAGCGGGGGGTTTGACTTAACTTACGCCATCAACATCACGGGCGAAAAAGAACAGCCCGATTACCGCCGCGACAGGGACTACCAGATCAGGTGGCGGCACCAGCAGGATCCGAAAGCCAGGCCCAACAGTACGTTTACCGCCAACGTAAATATCCGCAGCCGAAAATCGAATTTCTATAATCCGACCACAGCCCAGGATTATCTTTCAAACACTTTCCAGTCGAGTGTTGCTTACCAGACCAGCTTTGCAGGAAAATATTTCCTCACCCTGAACGCCAACCACAGCCAGAATACCCAAACCAAACTGATGACCCTTACCTTGCCTGAATTATCGTTCAACGTAAACCGTTTCTATCCCCTGAGGAAAAAAACCCGCACAGGCAAAATGAAGTGGTGGGAAGACATCAGTGTGAATTACACCGCGAACTTTAAGAACACGGTCACCATCGAAGACTCCCTGCTTTTTGAACCTGAAACCTGGGAAAAGATGCAGAACGGCATCAAGCACAGCATCCCGGTAAGCAGTTCGGTCAAGTTGCTGAAATACTTCAACTGGACCAACTCCATCAATCTCACCGACAGGATGTATTTTAAAACCATAGAAAAAACCTGGGTTGACGATACGCTTTTTGTAAATAACGATACCATTGTAGGTTACCTGCAGGAAGACACCCTTACGGGATTCAAAAATGCCTTTGACGGAAACTTTTCTTCTTCCATTACAACAAAGCTCTATGGCATGTACCAGTTTGGAAAGAATTTTCCCGTCAGGGCGATCCGCCACGTAATGACACCAAAGGTATCGTTCACCTTTACTCCTGATTTCGGTGCACCCGAATGGGGTTATTACAAATCGTATTACGATCCGAATCTCGACAGGGACATCGAATACAGCATCTTTACCGGAGGCATTTACGGCACGCCCCCGAAGGATCGCTCGGGAGTGATCAACTTTGCTTTGAGCAACAACCTTGAAATGAAAATCAGGTCGAGGAAAGACACAGTTACCGGAACCAGAAAGATCAAGATCATCGATGATTTTACCATACAAACCTCTTATGACCTGGCCAGGGATTCGCTAAACTGGTCGAAGCTGCGCATGAGCGGAAGAACCACCATTTTTAAAGGTTTTGACATCAGGTATTCCGGCAACTGGGACCCTTACATCCTGGACTCAACCGGGAAGTTTAACCTGAACCAGTCGGAATGGAAGGTAAACCGCCGCTTATTCAGGCTCGACCAGACCAATTGGGAATTTAGTGCCAACCTGCGGCTGAACCCCGGCATGTTCAGTAAAAAAACGGATACAAGGCCTTCACGGCAGGAAGAACTGGAAGAAATGGCCGAAAATATCGACATGTATGATGAAGTTGAAAGCATTTACAATAATTACGATGATTTTATCGACTGGGACATCAAGTGGAACCTGAACATCACTTACAACCTTCGCTACGGCAACACCTACAAATATACCAACCAGGTGGAAAGGGAAAAACAGGAAACCCTGGTTCAAACGCTCGGGCTCAGCGGCGATTTCAGTGTTGCCCCCAAGTGGAAGATCGGTTTCAGGACCGGTTGGGATTTTGAAGCCGCCGATCTTTCCTATACATCCATCAACATTTACCGCGACCTGCATTGTTTCGAGATGCGATTTAACTGGATCCCAATTGGCGGCAGGCAATCATGGAATTTTGCACTCAATGTGAAGGCAAGCATGTTGCAGGATCTGAAGTTACAACGCAAAAGAGACTTCCGCGACTTCTAAAGCCCGGTGATGATGGGAATTTGCATATTTTTGCTTTTGGTAACATATTAAATAATCTCATATTAAATAATAACGAAAATGAAAAAACCCGTTAACATCTCAAATGCGCCGAAGCCCGTCGCCCCATACAGCCAGGCTATCCTCAGCGGCAACACACTCTATATTTCAGGTCAGATCCCCATTGATCCCGTTACGGGCAAACTGCTTGAAGGGAGCATTGCCGGACAGACCGAAAGGGTGATGGAAAATATTTGCTCGATCCTGAAGGAGGAAGGCCTTGACTTCAGCCACCTGGTGAAATGCTCGATCTTTATGACCGACATGGGTTTTTACAAGGAAATAAACGAGGTTTATGCCCGGTATTTTCCGGAAGACCCGCCCGCCCGCGAGGCCATTGCCGTAAAAGGCCTCCCCCTGGGGGCCAGTGTTGAAATATCATGTATCGCAGTTAAATAAAACAAGAAATTTGCAATATCTAAACCGGTAAAATATGAAAAACTTCTTGCTGTCACTTGCAGTATGTATACTGCTGATCCCTTTTTCGCGTGCCGACGAAGGCATGTGGATCCCCTTGCTGCTTGAGCAGTTGAATGAAAAGGAAATGCAGGATATGGGCTTTGGGCTCACTGCCGAAGACATATACAGCATCAACCGCAGTTCGATGAAAGACGGCATTGTCATTTTCGGACGCGGGTGTACGGGCGAGCTCGTTTCTGATCAGGGCCTGTTGCTCACCAACCATCATTGCGGCTATGGCGTTATCCAGCGGCATTCATCACTCGAAAACGACTACCTGACCGACGGGTTCTGGGCCATGAACCGTGAAGAGGAATTACCAAATCCCGGGCTAACGGTTACTTTCCTGGTGAGGATGGAAGATGTCAGCGAAAAGATGCTCGAAGGCATCCATGACGACATGAATGAGGCCGACCGCTCGGAAAAGCTGAAGAAGAACGCCGCCGCCATTGAAGCGGATGCAGTGGAAGACAGTCATTACAAAGCCCAGGTCAAACCTTTCTATCAGGGGAACCGGTTTTACCTCTTCATTACCGAAACCTTCGAAGATGTCAGGCTGGTGGGCGCCCCCCCATCCAACATTGGTAAGTTTGGCGGCGACACCGACAACTGGATGTGGCCGCGACATACCGGCGATTTTTCGGTGTTCAGGGTATATGCCGATTCAAACAACATGCCTGCCAAATATGCCGAAACCAATATCCCTTACAGGCCAAAATACCACTTTCCCATCAGCATAAAGGGAATACAGGAGGATGATTTTACATTTGTTTTCGGATATCCCGGATCGACGCAGCAATATATACCGGCATGCAAGGTTGCGCATATTTCCGGTGTGGTAAACCCCATCCGGATCAGCCTTCGCGACCGGCGACTGGATATTATCAACCACTACATCGACCGTGACGATCTGGTGCGAATACAATATTCAGCCAAGGCCGCAGGCATTGCCAACGGCTGGAAAAAATGGATAGGGGAAAACAAAGGCATTGCGAATACGAGGGTGATCGGCAAAAAAGAAACCCTCGAACAGGCCTTCACCCAATGGGCCATGGCCGGAGAAGAAAAGAATCGAAAATACGGAAGCATCATTGGGGCTTTTGAAGAACTCTACCTGAAGCTGTCGCCGGTTGAAAGGGAGATGACATTGTTATCGGAATCGGCCTTCGGCATCGAGATATTGCGATTTGCCAGAAGCTTTTCTTCACTGGTCAGCCTCTGTGAGGACAAGGATGCTGATGAAGAAAGGATCAGTGAAATGGTACAGCAACTTGAGAAATCCGCCGCGGCACATTTCAAAAACTACCACCAGCCCCTCGACAGGGAGACCTTTGTTGCCATGATCGAAGCCTACCTGCAGATGGCATCGCCGGAATACATTCCCGGGGAACTGGATATTATCGGGAAAAAGTACAAGGGAGACGTGAATGCCTATGCAAACGAAGTCTTCAGGCGATCAGTGTTTGCCACGGAAGATGGGTTATCGGATTTCCTTGCCGGTTTCAAACGTAAAAAATACAAAACCATCCTGCGCGACCCTGCTTATATGCTGGCAGATGCCTTTTCACGAAAGTACAGTGACGAACTCCGGCCGGCACTCATGAACTTTTATGCCACTGACGACAGCCTGCAGCGTATCTATATGCAGGGGCAGATGGAATTTGAGCCCGGGAAACGTTTTTACCCCGATGCCAACTTCACCCTGCGGGTCACTTACGGGAAGGTGAAGGGCTATAATCCGCGCGATGCCGTGTATTATGATTATTTCACCACACTCGAAGGCATCATGGAAAAGGAAGACCCCGGCATTTATGATTACGTGGTGGAAGACCGGCTCAAAGAGCTTTATGAAAACCGCGACTACGGCCGTTACGCCGACCCCGACGGCAGCATGCGGGTTTGTTTCATTGCCACCAACCATACTTCGGGCGGGAATTCGGGCAGCCCGCTGCTGAACGGACGCGGGGAACTGGTGGGGATCAATTTTGACCGCTGCTGGGAAGGAACCATGAGCGATATTGTTTATGATCCGGCCGTATGCCGTAACATATCGATCGATATCCGGTACTGTCTTTTCATCATTGACAAATTTGCCGGCGCCGGACATCTGATTGAGGAAATGACCATCGTTGAATAAGGATATTTGATATCTGATATTGATCTTTGAAGTGGTTCGCGGCCACCAGCAACTGATTTATGAAATACATCATATTGGTCTTCATTTTTTGTTTCAGCATTTCTGCATCTTCGCAAACATCCATCCATATTGAGGAATCACGAAAGTATGCTACCCTGGGGTATAAAAATGCAGCGGAATACGATTCATTGAACGGATTCAGCCTGCTGCAAACTTCGTACAGGGCAGATGGAGAACTGCAGAAGACCGTCTTCGGTTATCATCCTTACTGGGGCGGTTCCAATTACCTGAATTACCAGTGGGAACTGCTCAGCGATCTGTGTTATTTTTCTTATGAGGTAGATCCGGAAACCGGCAACCCAATATCGTATTACGGCTGGCTCACCTCCCCAGCCATCGACTCAGCCTTTGCCCATGATGTGCGTGTACATCTTTGTGTAACCCTGTTTTCGGGCCACAGCACTTTTTTCGGCAACCCGCAATCGCAGCTTAACCTGACCAATAACCTGATCAGCCTGCTCATGCAACGCGGCGCCACGGGTATCAGTTTCGACTTCGAGGCCGTACCAGCCTCACAGGGTAACAATATGCTCGACTATATTGCCGGTTTTTCCGCTGCTTTCAGGCAGAGCTTTCCCGACGGGATCCTGAGCATTGCCATGCCGGCAGTTGACTGGAGCGGGATATTCGACCCTGATGTGCTGAATGAGTACATCGACCTGTATATGATCATGGGTTACGACTATTACTGGAACGGCAGCAGCCAGGCCGGGCCCGTCGACCCCCATTACAGTATGACAAACACTTACAACTACAGCGTTTCCAGAACAATATCCCATTACCAGTCGGCCGGGATGCCCCTGTCAAAAATGCTGCTGGGCGTACCCTATTACGCCCGTGAGTGGCCCACGGCCTCCGGGTCGGCTCCTTCGGCAACGACCGGACACGGCACTGCATATACCTGGGCCAAAATCCAAAACAATGCTTCGGGACATTACAGTACGGCCAACAAAAAACTTGAACCCAATTCCTTCGGCCCCTATTACGCATACAATGACGGAGGCTGGCATCAGTGTTTCGTAAATGACCCCGGTTCACTAAGCAGGAGATACAAGCTGGTAAACCGTCGTGGCCTGGCCGGCATTGGCATCTGGGCACTCGGCTACGACAATGGTTATCCCGATCTATGGCAACTCATAGCCGGCAACTTTTCCCAGGGGACAGGGCTTACATTTCCGGACACGCTATACGACAGCGGAGGTCCGGCGTGGAATTACTACGACAACGAGCATTATACCCTTGAACTGCGGGGAATGGAAAATGAATTTCTCAATATCAGTTTTTCCCAATTCAGCCTCGAAACAGGATACGATTCTCTCTGGATTTATGACGGTACTTACCCGGGAGGCAACTTAGTGGGCGGATTTACCGGCAATACCCTCCCGCCAATACTTTCCGGTAGCAACCGGATGACATTGCGTTTCAAATCAGATCATAACACCTCCGCTTCGGGATGGATGGCCCTGGTACAAAACATTCCGGTCACGGTAATGGAGGTGAGCCCTGAATATGACATCACAGTATATCCCAACCCCACGTCCGGCATTTTATACATTGATGGCAGTAAAGCGAAACCCATTATCCGGTTTTATGATATGAAAGGTTCATTGATACGGTCATACGCGGAAGACACATTCCCCATACGGCTGGATCTTACAGATTATTCACCCGGTATATATTTTTTTTCGGTTGAATGCGGGAACAAACATTCCCGGCACAAAATTGTGAAATTTTGATGCATAAATATCCGGTTACGGATACCGGGTTATCGCGTATAATTAAACCCCTTACACTTCAATCAAGTCCTTGTTGCCAGATACCCGATATCCTTCGCTGCACTGAAGTAAGAGAGTTGCTCCTGCCAGCTTTCTGCACAAGGCTGGCAGGAGGAATTTGCTGGCGTTACTGATACAGATGGAGGTCCCTCGTCGCTTCGCTTCTCGGGACGACTGGCAGAAGGAACTAACGTTTGCTTTAACGCACGACTATAAAAGTTCCCGAAGTATCAAAATCGTAATCTCCGATAGAATAGCTTATCCTGTACACATATGCTCCGGCCGGGGCTGGTTTGCCCTGGTAAGTGCCGTCCCAGCCGAGGGTGATATCTTTGGTTTCATACACCATCTGTCCCCAGCGGTTGAAGATCTTCATGCTAAAAGAAGTGAGCTTGTCGGGCTGGCCGATGGCTTTGAACACATCGTTGAGGCCGTCCCCGTCAGGGGTGAAGGCATTGGGAAGAAGGATCAGCTTACCCGGGGGTTCTTCAGGAGGGGCTGGCGGAGGCGGGGTTGGCTTAACCCCTTATTATTAGGACTTTATTAGTGAGATGTTTGCAAATTATTATTTTCTATCGTATATTTGTGTTTGAAGGAAGCAAAACAACTAAACTACTAACACTAAATGATAACAATTATGAAAAACACAATGTATTTATTCGGATTATTGCTCCTTGCAGGAGCCATAGTGGTTTCGTCATGTAAAAAAGACGATGATGATCCTACGCCGGTTGACCTCTCTCCCGTTATGACCTTTATCGGGGGTGCTGGTTATACTGACAGTGATGCCGAAATGGCTCCCAGCAGCGCATTCAAAGTCGGCATCAATGCTTCAGAGAACCCTACTTCAAAGAGCGACATCAAATCATACGTTGTCGTACGTACATTCAACAATACCCCAACCACGGTTTTTGAGGACAACTCCATCAATGAATCTACTTACACAAAAGAACTTGACCTTTTAGCAAATACCCAGTCAGGAGAAGAACGGTGGACTTTCACCATCACTGACAAGGACGGTTTGAGCAAGCAGCTGGTAATCATGATCACGACAGTGCCAAATGTTACCGCATACAAAAATGTAACCATGGGATCTTTTAATGAACCGACATACGGCAGCTTTATGGCCACTTCTACCGGTACTGTGCTTACAAAGGCAGAAGCTTCGGCCGATCAGGGTTCCGTTGATTTTGCCTTCTACCTTGGAGCGATCAATAAATCTACTTTCGGAGCACCTTCTAACGCCGATGTTAAAAGTGTATTTGAACTTGCAGGATCATGGACCATATTCAATAATACATTATTTCAAATGGCCGGCATCAATGCTGCTGAATTCGATGCAATAGGTGATTCGTACATGTTCCCTCAATTTACAGGTACCGAAGATGATATCAATAACCTGGAGGCTGATGATGTAGTGTTTTTCAAAACCGTAAACGATAAGCTCGGCTACATTAAAGTAAACACCATTAATGGTAAAGGCGACCAGATTAATATCGACGTAATAGTTCAGGAATGATCACTCCTGGATAATGATCGAAAAAGGGGCACTAAAATGGTGTCCCTTTTTTTTGTTAAGAGAATCCGGAGATAAGATATTTATTAATGAAAAGTATAGCCCGTTTCTTGTGGTGCCCGGATGCTTTTTAATTGGTAAGGAGCCCTGCACCGGCAACGATGATGGGTTTATCCGGTTCAATACTGATCTCAAATTTTTCTATAAAAGGAATTAGCGTATAGTTGTTTTGGAAATTCCCTTCAAAAGAATCGCACTTTTTGCCGGCAAAATTTGATCTGAAGAATGATGAATCCCTCGCCTCACTTCAAAGACCATACGATAATCTCAACCTCAATCTCAACCTCAACCTTAACCTTAATCTCCCTTATCCTGCTTCCGGTGATTGATTTGCTTTGCCCGTCCTCATCCGGTTTTTCAATAGACCGGCCTATTTAGCATCTTTTTAAATAAGACAGGGATGGATTAATTTTATTGACAATCCCTTGCTGCATGTTTATCTTTATAAATTAATTTTCAGGCTGATCCATATAAACCCTTGCGTCTTTGAAGCCTCCGGGTAAGAGTCTTGCCATTATAATTAGCAAATAAGGATCAGCCATCAGGAGGGTTCGTCATTGCGCATAACAAATATTGAATAATATGAAAAAACTTTACCTCGTTCTCATTCCCCTTATTCCCGCCCTCTTGTTGCTGCTTGCCAATACGGGCGGCTCGCCGGCCGGTTATACCGGCTCTCCCCTCGACGGAACAAACTGCACTTCGTGTCACGCACCGGGACCGGCTACCCAGGTCGATGGCTGGATCAGCACCAATATCCCGCTTATCGGCTATACGCCCGGCGATACCTATACCATTACCCTTGCAGTTGAGGGCCAGAGTGCACCAAAATATGGTTTCCTGATCACCTCCGAAACCGTGGTTGCCAAAGCAGGAAGTTGGACCATTACGGATGCCGGCCGTACAAAACTGGCCGGATCCTCTGCTGTTACACATACTTCTGCCGGCACGGCACCGCAGGGTACGCCCAATACCTGGTCGTTCGACTGGACAGCCCCGGCATCGGGCACCGGCGAAGTTACTTTCTATGCAGCGGTTAACCTGGCCAATGCCAACGGTGGCAACAGTGGCGATATGATCTATGTTAGTTCCCTGCCTGTTGGTGAAGCCAATATCGGCCTGGCCGAAATGGACCTCAGCCTTCAATGCAGGCTTTATCCCAATCCCGCACATAGTTATATAATGGTAAAAGCCCCCCTGTACGCCAATTTACAGGTCTTTGACAACAGTGGCAGGCTGATCCTCGAATCGGCCATTGCCGGTGAAACGGAAAAACTGGTCATTGAAACACTGGAGCCGGGAATTTATCATCTGCGTATCGGCCATCAAGGCCGGTATACCAGCATGAATTTTTTAAAGTACTAGAAAGTAAATGGATGATATGTGAAAAGGCTCCTGCATGTTGCAAGGAGCCTTTTTTTATATGATGGTTTTTAAAGGTTGTCGAAAAAATACTGTGCCATCCTTTCATTCAGGTGAATTCTGTCTTTACCTCCTACACCGTGCCCGTGCCCGGGATACACGAAATAGTCGGGTTGCCTGCCTGTACTGATAAACTTACTGATCAACGCCAGGGAATGTTGCCAAACCACTACCGGGTCGGCAGTGCCGTGGATGATCAGCAGCTTCCCTTGTAGCTTGCCAACATGATTCAGCAGGCTGGATGCCTCATAGCCTTCAGGATTCGTTTCGGGCGTGTCCATATAACGCTCGCCGTACATCACTTCGTAATATTTCCAGTCGGTGACCGGTCCTCCGCAAACGCCGACTTTAAAAATATCCGCCTTTTTGAGCATGAGCGTAATGGTCATGAAGCCGCCATAACTCCATCCGTGCACGCCGAGGCGGGCACCGTCGATAAAAGGCAGGCTTTTCAAATATTCCACACCGGTAAGCTGGTCTTCGGTTTCCACCGTTCCCAGCCTGCGGAAAATGGTTTGTTCAAACTCCCTGCCCCGGTTTGCCGAGCCCCGGTTGTCGAGGGTGAAAACCACATACCCTTCCTGTGCCAAATAATAAAGGAAAAGGGAAGCCCCGCCCAGCCATGAATTGGTAACCAATTGTGCGTGCGGTCCGCCGTAAACATATACAATGGCGGGGTACTGCCCGGCAGGGTCAAAGCCGGGAGGCGTGATCATGCGGCAGTAAAGTTCCGTGCCGTCATTGGCATCGATGGTGAAGATGCTCATGTTGCCTGTATGGTAAGCGGCAAGCGGATCCTCATTCTCCTGCAGGATCTGAAGCAGCTTGCCCCTGGTCGATATCACGGAATATTCGCGTGCGGTGAGGGTATCGCTGAAGATGTCGATGAAATATTTCCCGTTTTCGTTGAGCCTGATATTGTGGGTGCCGCTCCTTTCAGCGATTTTCGTGATTTCCCCGCTTTTGATTTCAACCCGGTAAACATCAGCATTAAGTGGGCTTTCGGTGGTTGCCGTGAAATAGGCATATTTATCGTCGGGGCTGATGCCCGAAAGACTGCGTACCACCCAGGGGCCGGAAGTAAGCTGCTGCAGCAGTTCTCCTGCCGTATTGTAAAGGTAAAGATGCCTGTAGCCGTAGCGCTCGCTGATCCAGATGAACTGTTCCGGGTTTTCATTCAGGAAAGCAGGGCCATTCATCGGCTCAACATATTTATCGCTTATTTCCTCGAACAGGGTCTTCAGCAGTTTGCCGTTCCGGGTATCGTAGCAGTTCAGTTTCATATGGTCCTGTTCGCGGTTGAGCAGTGCCACGTAAATTTGTTTCTCGTCGGGGCTCCAGGTCACGCAGGTGAGATACTGGTCGGCAGGCGCACCGGTGTCGAGGTAAATAATTTCGCCGGTGGTGGCATCAAAAACGCCCAGGGTAACTTCATGGCTGGCCATGCCGGCCATGGGATATTT
Organism: uncultured Bacteroidales bacterium; assembly: GCA_964404735.1. Classification (GTDB taxonomy): domain Bacteria; phylum Bacteroidota; class Bacteroidia; order Bacteroidales; family B18-G4; genus B18-G4. The sequence continues at coordinate 47,867 of CAYOLA010000151.1, read as the reverse complement.
GATGCTGTTCAGCGTTGCCACACGCTTGTCGGTATCAACCAGCGGATAATCGCTCACCATGGTTTCGTCCTTACGGTAAAAAGCCAGGTAACTGCCCCCGGGCGACCAATACGTACCCTTGCTAATGCCGAATTCGTTGCGGTGTACCGTTTGCCCGTTCACGATGCCGGGGTCTTTGTCGTTGGTGAGTTGGACCTGCCGGCCCTGTATGGCAACATACAGATTATTGTCGATGGTATAGGCCACCGAGCGGGTATTTTTTTCCACGTCGACATTTGCGGCTTCCGGAGGAAAATGGTTCAGTTCCTGTATTTGTTTTGAGCTCAAATGGTAAAGGTAAACCCTGCTTTGTGCAATGAAATAACCCGACTCGTCATCCGTCCAGTTGAAAGATGGCAGCCGGCGCAGGGTGTCGGCATCGATCTTTTTCAGACTGCTGTTAAGGTCGTCAAGGCTGAAAAGGAAAAGAGGTTTCGAAACCCCTGCCTTCATGCTGAACATTTCCTTTTCTTCGGTATAGGCCAGGTAAGGAGTGTTGCCCATCCACGACAGCCCGGGCATGCTTTTGGGCATGATGGCGCGGTTCATAAATGATGCATCATTGATGGTCAGTGCTTTTTCCTGTGTGGTGGCGAGAATTGGTAAAAGGATCAGGAGGTTGGTAAGGATAACAAGATACTTTTTCATGTTGTTAAGGTTAATGGTTGATTGTCTTGCCTGCCGGATGGCTTGCAAGATACAAATTCATTACCGTTTGCCGCATCGTTGCAGTTTAAGTAAATATTAAAAATTCTCCAGGCGGGATGTGTGAAAACGTGTTTTGACCGGATCGACAGATCATGCATTTTTAACGGCTGCCGCGATAAGGCTGATCATTTCCGGGTCTTTTTCGATGGCTGTGCCTACTACAATGAGATCGGCTCCCGCCCGGCATTTTTCCCGGGCTTCATCCGGTGTACTGATGCCACCCCCAACAATGAGTGGAATTGAAATATGCTCCTTCACTTTCCTGATCATGGATGAAGAAACAGGATGTGCCGCACCGCTTCCGGCATCCATATATATCAGCTTCAGTCCGAGCATCTCTCCTGCCATGGCCGTGCATACGGCTATGTCGTCCTTCTCCCTGGGAATGGGGCTGGTATTGCTCATATACAGGGCCGTTGTGGAATTGCCGCTTTCGATAAGCATATACCCTGTGGGCAATACTTCCAGCCGGCTTGCCCTGATGTAGGGCGCCGCCGACACATGCTTTCCGATCAGGAGTTCGGGATTTCTGCCCGATATCAGTGAGAGTAGCAGGATGGCATCGGCTTTGCCGTTTACCTGCATTTCACTGCCCGGGAACAGGATCACGGGAAGATCGCTCTCTTTCCGGATCAACCCGATACATTGCTCGAGATGGTCGTTGACCAGCAAACTGCCGCCGATCAGGATGTAGTCGACGGTCGATTCACGAGCCAGCACTGCCAGATTGCGGAGCACGGCTCCGTCGCATTGCTCAGGGTCGATCAATATGGCAAATTGCTTTTCCTTTCTGCTGCTGATCTGATTATAAATATCCATGACGATGGTTCAGGCGAAGCAAATATAGCAAAAAACTCAGGTTGAAAACAAAGTTGAATAAAAGCCAGCCGGTTTATTTCGTATGAAGAGTCCCGGTAACATAAACCAAAAAATAGTTTTCGAGCCTTTCTGCAACCAGGCTGTATTGTTTCTCAGCTCCCGGTTTATAAACACCACCCCTGAACTGCCCTTCGAGCTTTTCAGGCACCCGGCCGATACGGATATGGTTTTTAAAGTCAAGCATCCTTTCGCCATGAGCCTTGTAAATGGCTTCCTTGGCACACCAGTAAAGGCAAAGTTTCTCAGTTGGAAGGCTTTCGGGCGCACACCCGGATTCGTGCTCACCCAGGAACTTGTCGCTGACCTTTTTCAGCCTTTCAGCCACTTCTTCCACATCAACCCCAACCACGTGATTGTTGCTGATGATGGCAACGGCAAACTTGCCGGAATGCGAAACGGAAATGTGATCCTCACAGAGGTCGATAAAAGGCTTATTGCTTTGATCGTAACGCACCCTGATTTCCTGCCCCTTCATCATGATGTTTTTCAGGATATGACGATATGCAAGCCAGTGCAGGCGCCGTTGCTCGGTCCTGAAGCCTTCATACCGCTGCAATTCCTCCTCATCCAGATTGAGCTGCGACAGGAACCAGCCGGGGTCCTCCTCGATCTTCCAGACCACCAGGCGGGTGCCTTCGTTAATGTACTTATCATCATATAGCGACATGCCGGCCTCTTGTTTCCTGCAAAGATAAAACTATTGCCGCTATATGCACTTCCGGCACGGGCCGGTGTAACCCCTTAGGATGAACAGGGCTTGGCTGCTATGGTAAAAAATTGTAATTTTGCAGTCCGGAAAATCAAAAATTCATGACACAGACAACAACAGACAGGATGATCGATTATAAGATAAAGGATATAAGCCTGGCCGAGTGGGGCCGTAAGGAGATTGAAATTGCCGAAAAAGAGATGCCGGGGCTGATGTCCATCAGGGCCAGGTATTCCGATGAAAAGCCCCTGAAGGGCGCCCGCATTACCGGGTCGCTGCACATGACCGTACAAACGGCCGTGCTCATCGAAACCCTCATTGCCCTGGGTGCCGAAGTGCGCTGGGCAAGCTGCAACATCTTTTCGACCCAGGACCATGCCGCCGCCGCCGTCGTGCGTGATGCCCAGGTGCCGGTATTCGCATGGAAAGGGGAAACACTGGAAGAATACTGGTGGTGCACCGCACAGGCACTGGCATTTCCCGGCGGGGAAGGACCGAACCTCATCGTCGACGATGGGGGCGACGCCACCCTGCTGCTTCACCTGGGATATGAAGCCGAAAACGACCCTTCGATCCTCGACAGGAAAGCTGAGAACAATGAAGAAAAGGTGATTCTTCAGCGGCTAAAGGAAATTCTCAGAGAGGATCCCAAACGCTGGCACCGGACTGCCGAAAGCATGAAGGGGGTTTCGGAAGAGACCACTACCGGCGTTCACCGCCTCTATCAGCGTAAGGAGCAGGGTACGCTGCTGTTTCCGGCCATCAACGTGAACGATTCCGTTACCAAATCGAAATTTGACAACCTGTACGGATGCCGCGAATCCCTGGCCGACGGTATTAAACGTGCCACGGATGTGATGCTGGCCGGCAAGGTGGTGGTGATCCTGGGCTACGGCGACGTGGGCAAGGGAAGCGCAAAATCAATGCGTGCATACGGGGCAAGGGTCAAGGTTACCGAAATCGACCCCATCTGCGCCCTGCAGGCCGCCATGGAAGGCTTTGAGGTTACCATCCTCGAGAATGTACTGGCCGAAGGAAATATCTTTGTCACCGCCACAGGCAACAGGGATGTGATCACACTGGAGCACATGGCAGCCATGAAAGATGAAGCCATTGTCTGCAATATCGGCCATTTCGATAATGAAATCCAGGTCGACAGGCTCAACGACGCCCCGGGGGTTGAAAGGATCAACATTAAGCCACAGGTCGATAAATACATCTTCCCCGACGGACATTGCATCTATATGCTGGCCGAAGGAAGGCTCGTTAATCTCGGCTGTGCCACAGGCCATGCCAGCTTTGTCATGAGCAACTCTTTTACCAATCAGACACTGGCCCAGATCGAATTGTGGAAGAACGATTATGAGATTGATGTTTACAGGCTGCCCAAACACCTCGACGAGGAGGTGGCCCGCCTGCATCTCGACCATATAGGTGTGAAACTGACCCGCCTGACCGATGCACAGGCTAAATACCTGGGTATCCCGCGGGAAGGACCGTTCAAGCCCGATCATTACCGTTATTAAGATCCTGAAGGATATCTTTTGTCCGGACTGCTAAGGAATGCAGGCCTCCGGCCATTCAGGGATGTCCCAACCCATTGCGCGTGCGGCTTTCAGATCCCGGCAGGCTGCTGTTGTCAGGCCTTGCTGCAGGAATACCATGCCCCGCCAGTAATAAGCTTTGGCGGAGCTGCCGCCGAGTTCAATGGCAGTGGTGAAAGCTTCTGCCGCCTCCACGAAACGTCCCTGTGCAGCGAGCATCAGTCCACGGTTAACCAGTGCTTCGCCCAACAGGGGATCCAGTGCCACCGCCCTTTCAAAATCCGCCAGGGCACCGCCAAAATCGTTCAGCGATGCTTTTATCAGGCCCCGGTTATTCAGGGTTGATGCATCATCCATACCCATGGCAACGGCGTGGTCAAAGTCGTTCAGGGCTTCTGCAGACCTGCCCATCCTGAAATAGGCCAGCCCCCGGTTCATATAGGCATCGGCGGCTCCCGGCTCGTAGCGGATGGCCAGGCTGTAATCCGATATGGCACTGTAAAAGTCTTCATGTTCCTGCCATGCATTCCCCCGATTGATTAAGGCCGCAGAGGCTTCAGGATAGCTTTCCAGCACATCGTTCCACAGGCTCAGACTGCTTTCCCAGGTTTTTGAACGCTGATAAGTAAACAGGCTGAAAACGACCAGAAAGCACAGCATAACAGCCGGTACGATCCACACCCGCCGCCCGCGCGGGAAAAAATACAGGAGTATCGCGGCAAAAGCATAATATAGCCCGATGCCCGGCAGATAAACATAGCGTTCCTTTACCACCTGTACCCCGAGGGGGATGATCTCAAGCACGATGGCAATGGTAATAATGAAAAAAAATATCCCGGCCAGCACCTGCCGCCTTAGTTCCCCCTTCAACCTGAAAAGCAGGAAAATGATCATGAGCGGGATCAACGGAGCGAGAAAATACGCAGGCGGGAGCGGTGTGTCAGGATAGGGATGAAATGCCGACAGTTCGACCGGTGCAAAAAGCCTCGAAACATAAAAAGAAAAGCCGTAGGCGATGAACAGAAGCCTTTCGATAAAGCCGTAACGACCGGAAATGGGAATGATATGGCTTGCCTCCTCCCGTGCAGACAGGATGAGCAAACCCACGATAAGTGAAGCAAGGAAGAAAGGCAGCTTTTCGAGCAGCAGCCTAAGGGTAAATTTCCTCCTGAAATAAAGATCGGTAAACACCAGCAATACCGGGAAAGTTATGGCTGCCGGCTTGGACAGGAGCGATAAAAGAAAGAACAGCAGGGTGAGAAAAAGGCCTGAGGCTCCTGGTTTCCTTACATAACGCAGGTAGGTGATCATCCCGCCCAGGAAAAACAAGGTAAACAGCAAATTGCTCATGGCCGAGACCCAGGCTACCGATTCGGTTTGCATGGGGCTGAGCCCGAAAAGTGCTGCAGTGATCAGGGCGGGAGCATCCTTACGTGAAAAATTTCTGACGAGGATGAATACCAGAAGGATGTTGGCCATGTGGAGGAGGAGGGAGAACAGGTGGAAAATGCGGGCTTCCCCGCCGCCCAAAGCGTAAAAAAAAGCATATGCCTGCATGGTGACCGGCTGGTACATGCCCACATAGAAATTGCTGAACAGGCGGGCAGTGTTCGACAGGGACAACTCGTGGATGTGGGTGTTTTCAAGAACCTGCCCGGGGTCGTCCCAGTTTGTGAAACCATTGTTGAGGGAGGGAAAGTATACCAGGAAAGTAACCAGGATAATACCGGCCAGCAACAGATGCGTCCTATTTGCCTTCGGCGGGGGCATGCTTTGTCAGGATTTCCCGCCCGGGATTAATTGCTTATGTAAAGATTAAAACCGTCATATACGGTCCTGTATTGTTTGAGCGGAATGCTTGCCGGTGCAACCGGGGAGCCGTCGATGATCTGGTATGATAAATCTGAGCAGGTATCATATATAAAAGGGTAATAATCATCGATGATCAGGTGCGTGCATATCCCTTCTTCAGGGTCACAGCAGGCATTTGAATTAACAGGCGGAGTCCGTTCGTAGGCCATGAAGTCTTCCGATGACATGCGGTAAACGATCAACCCCCGGCTGGGAGGATTAACATACTGGTAGTACATCCAGCCACCAACGATGTTCAGTTCCTGGTAAAGGGTGGAATTGGGATTGAGCACTACATTGATGTAGGCATAGGGAATGTCGCTGTTCGGATCATCGCCCTTGCGGCACGACTGAAAAGAAAGTCCTGCAGCCAGGATCATCAGAAGGATTCGCTTGTTCAGGTCAGTGAATAACATGCTTTCGGTTTCAGCGCATTTACCAAACGCAAAGTTACAATAATTATTGGCATTTCTGATCGTAAACCACCCGTAACTCGTTTATGGATCAGGGAAAGACCGGTTTTCAATACCTGCAGCCGGCATTTTTCCCGGCAGGTAGACACAATTTATATGGATAAAACCCATTGCAACAACCAAAACTGATTAACTTAGTGGGTTCATTTAACAAAAAGCGTTTTATGAAATGCAGGCTATTCATCATTATTGTCCTTGTATGTATTTTTGCCTTTGGGATGAATTCCTGCCGCTCATCGCGTATGTCGCCTGCCCAGCGTAAATCCGTCAGGATTGAAAAACAGATGAAAAAGGACAGCCAGCTTCAACGGGATGCACTAAAAACAAAGCACTACGAAATTCAATCGGAAAGTACACGAAGTATGATGAAAAAATCAAAAAAACGGGCGAAATCGCTAAACCGCCAGCGCGGGCAGGGCTTTTTTGAGCGTTTGTTCGGGGGTAAGAAAAAGAAAAGTTGTCTTGGCTGACAATCGCACATACCGTTTAAAGGGAATTCTTATGATTTCCGCGCTGGCTATCGGATTGGCAGCGATGCCACAGGTTTATCATAACCTTCGGTTCGACAATCTCAAGACCGAAAATATCAGGCATGTGAAAGGCCTTAGTCAGAATATGGTAAACTGCATCATACAGGATCGTGACGGGTATCTCTGGTTTGGAACCTGGGACGGTTTGAATCAATATGATGCATATGATTTCAGGATATTCAGAAAAAAGGACGGGATGAGCAATCCTACCATCAACACGATCCTGGAGGATGAGCAAGGGATCATATGGATAGGCACGCAGGATGGCCTTAACCGCTACGACCGTAAAACCAGGACATTCGAAGTGCATAAACATGACCCCGGTAACAGCAACAGCATTAGCAACAACACCATTAACCATTTATTCCTCGACCATCATGGATATCTCTGGATCAGTACCCTGCAGGGACTGAACCGCTACGACAAGGAAAGGCATGTTTTTACCCGTTATCATTTCAATATTTCGGAAACGGACAGCATCCGAAGCAACTGGATCAACAGGGTGGCAGGCGATCACAACGGGAAATTATGGATAGGGACACGTTACGGACTATTCAACTTTGATGATTCCACGCGCCTGTTCACACCTTATTTTCATGATCCTGCCGATCTTTCGAGCCTTAGCAGCAATGATGTTAATGAAATTTACCTTGACCGGGCAGGCAATTTATGGGTGGGAACGCAAAACGGGCTAAACCTGTTTCGGGGCAGGGGTAAAGGTTTCGAACGCTATCTGCATAACCGTGATGACCGGCAAAGTATCAGCAACAATGTAATACGGGCAGTATTTGAAGACTCGCGGGGAGTCCTCTGGATCGGCACACGCAATAAACTGAACCTTTTTGACCGCGAAAACGGCCGGTTCATCCGCTACGGACATACCGGCGAGAGCAACAGCATCAGCAACGATGAGATCAACTGTATTTATGAGGATGATATGGGAGCCGTATGGATCGGAACCTATAAAGGGGTGAACAGGGTCGACCGGGGCGTGAGCAAATTCAGGAGTTACAGGAGAGATCCTGATGAAGCGGGATCGCTTACCAGCAATATTATCCACAGCATATTCAGGGACAGGCAGGGGCTGATATGGCTGGGAACCGGAAAGGGCGTAAACATTTATGATCCCGGTACCGGGAAATATAGCCAATTGAATTATCCGATCACGCCACATACCGACCTGAGGGATGAAAGGATCAGTTCCATGCATTACGACAGCAGGGGACGTGTATGGATCGGAACCGACAGTCACGGGCTTTTCGGGTATGATCCGGCTACCGGTGGCATGAAAATATACAGGGCAAGGGCATCCCATCAGGGACTGCTCAACAGCAATAACATCCTGTGTATTTTTGAAGATCATCAGGGATATTTCTGGATCGGATCCAACCGTGGCCTGAACCGCTTTCATCCCGACAGCAGCAGTGGCAAGTCCTGGATGCATGATCCGCGCAATCCGGGCAGCATTTCCAGCAACCAGGTATGGACGATCTATCAGGATAGCAGGAATAACATATGGCTGGGTACTGACAATGGCCTCAACCGCTATCTGCCATCAGAAGACCGTTTTGTTTCCTATACTTCCCAACCCGATAACCCGGCAAGCATTAGCGCAAATGCCGTTTACGGTATTTATGAGGACAGCCGGGGGCGATACTGGATCGGAACCATGGGCGGAGGGCTGAACCGATTCGATCCGGAAACGGAGACTTTTATCCAATATACCGAGAACGACGGGATGCCCAATAATGTCGTTTATATCACGCTCGAAGACGCAAACGGAAATCTCTGGCTGACGACCAATTGGGGATTGTCGAAATTCGACCCGGAAACGGAAGAGTTTGTCAATTATGATGTGAGCGATGGCCTTCAGGGCAATGAATTCAACGGGGGAGCATGGTTTTTGGCAGATAACGGCGAAATGTTCTTTGGAGGGATGGATGGATTTAACAGCTTCTTTCCCGATGAGATCGTTTCGAACGAAATTCCCCCGCGGTTGGTGATCACCTATTTTAAAAAACTCAACCGTGAACTCCTTCGCTCATTTGATGATGGCGACACCATAACGCTTAATTACGACGATAATTTTTTTTCAATCGGATTTTCCGCCCTGGATTATTCCAATCCCTCCAAAAACAAATATCGTTATAAGCTTGAAAATTATGATGAGGACTGGATCTTCAGGGATGCCGACCGCCGGTATGCGGAATATACACGCGTAAAACCGGGTGCCTATATATTCAGGGTCATCGGGTCGAATAACGACGGGGTGTGGAACGAGGAAGGCATATCACTGCACATTCATATCCTGCCCCCCTGGTGGGAAACCATGCTTTTCAGGATACTCTCGGCTCTATTTATCATCACGGCATTCTGGCTTTTTGTATACTGGCGCATCCGGGCCGTTAAGAAAAAACACAGGGTTGAAAAGAGAATGCTGGAAATTGAAAGACAATTGTTCGATGTTCAGCAAAAAGCATTGCAACTGCAGATGAACCCGCATTTTATTTTCAACTCCCTGAATGCCATTCAGAGTTTTGTGATCAGTAACGATACCGACAAGGCAATTCATTACCTTTCGAAATTTTCGCAATTGATGCGCCTGGTCCTTGCCAATTCGAGAGAAATAAGCATCCCGGTCAAGGATGAACTGAAAGCCGTGATCCATTATCTGGATATTGAACGCCTGCGTTTCGACAATAAGTTTGATTACCGGCTGGAAATCGACAAAAATATCGATCAGGATTTCATGGAGATCCCGCCCATGATCCTGCAGCCTTTTGTTGAAAATGCCATCCTGCATGGATTAATCCACAGTGAGCGGCCCGGAATGATAAATATTGAGATGAAACTGGAGGAAGAATTTATTTTCTGCTCCATACAGGATAACGGCATCGGGCGGGAAAAGGCCAGGGAGATCAGGGATGCTTCCGGCTTGAAAAAGGAATCCAGGGGCATGCTGATTACCCGCGAAAGATTGGAAATACTCAATAAACAGGGCAGGGACAAATTCGCGGTTAAAGTAATTGATCTTATTGAAAAGGATGGAACTCCTGCGGGAACCAGGGTAGAGATCAATATTTTTTATATTGATGAATGAGCCGTTGATTGCATAAAAGAGGAAAGCTATTTTGTTTTTAGTGACCAAAAGACTATTTTTACACAAACCAGGAAGGTAATTTTTCCTAAAACCATTATGATCAGAAGTATTATTGTTGAGGACGAAAAACATTCGCGCGATACCCTGAGGGGGATGCTCAACCGCTATTGCAGCAATGTTGTGATCCTGGCCGAGGCAGACAGCTACAGAGCAGGGATTGCCGCTGTTCGTGAACACCGGCCCGAACTGGTTTTCCTTGATATACAAATGCCCGACGGAAGCGGCTTCAGGCTGTTGGAGGAAATTGGTGATATTGACTTTGAAGTTGTTTTTACAACTGCTTTTGACCAGTTTGCTATCAAAGCCATCAAATACAGTGCCCTGGATTACCTGCTTAAACCCATCGATCCGGATGAACTCAGATTGGCTGTTCGGAAAGCGGAAAACGCTGTGAGCCGAAAGGAAAAAAACAAAAATATTCAGGTGCTGCTCGAAAATATGCGTTCGAATGAAGCCGATCCCCACAAGATCATTTTGTCGACCTCCGAAAAGATCCATGTTGTTGAAATCGACCAGATCGTGCGCTGTGAGAGCGACAATTACTATACACGGTTCTTCCTGAGCGGAGGAGATCGGATACTTGTTTCGAAGACGCTAAAAGAAAATGAAGAACTACTCGGCAGCCATAATTTTATCCGCCCCCATAAATCACACATTGTGAATATTAAATACATAAAAGGCTTTATCAAAAACAACGGAGGCTTTATCGAACTGACGGATGGCAGCCGTATTCCGGTGTCGAGACGCAAACGCGAAAAAATCGTTGAAATCATTACACACTTGTAAATGTGCAGTAAATCCTTATCTTCGTTAAAAAAACCGTTAACTGATTGTTGTCGGCCGGAAACTGATTATCGTTTTACCTTGGATCATTATTGTAATATATTTACCTTAGCATCGCCAAAAGCCTTATTCATGCCATGGAAGACCTTATATATATATTAATTGGAGTAATCTGGGTAGCCGCAAGCATTTACCAGGTAAGCCGGAAACGAAAAGAGAAAGCCCGCTCGCAGCTACCCGCCGGCCATTCCGCGCAAACCGCCCCCCGCAAACAGGAAGGCCGCAGCCTGCTTGAAGAGCTGCTGAACGGCCAGCAGGTCCGGATTCCCGAACCCGCTATCGTGGAGCTGGAGGAACAGGAAAGCAAAATGCTGAACCCGCCGGTACAAAATAAACCGCTTACGTTTCAGGAAGAATATGCCAGGTACGGATTAAAAGGCCTGGAAGCAAGCCACAAACAGAATATCCGAAATACCCCGGACAAGATAAAAATTAAAACAACGCCGAAAAAGGTGAAAAATGTTCCTTTTAACCTTCGGAAAGCCATTATTTATAAGGCAATTCTTGAACCTCCTTATACTTAATAAATTGTTAAGGGAATGTTAATTTTTTTTGAATCCAGTGTTAATAATATTTGCATATTAAATTTTTTATTTGTTAACTTTACCGGCTTATTGCACAGTGTTTATCTAACATAAAATTATCATGGTATGTTAAGAAATTTACTTCTAACTATTGGTATTGTACTGGTTGCCAGTCTGGTGGTATTCCCCCAAACATCCGGTACGTTGCAGGGAAAGGTGATTGACAAGAACACCAAGGAAGAACTTCCCTTTGTTAATATCGTGCTCGAAGTTGACGGGTCCCAGGAAGCCGGAACATCTTCCGACATCAATGGGAAATATGTGATCAAACCGATCCCTCCCGGCAGGTACGATGTCAGGGCATCTTTTATCGGTTACCGGGAAATGCTCGTTAAGGGCATCCAGATCAACGCCAACCAAACCCACTTTTTCAACATCGAAATGGAATCTTCTGCCGAACAGCTTGAAGAAGTTGTTGTGACGGACTATATCGTTCCGCTGATCGACAAAGATCAGACGCAGAGTGGCGGAACCGTTACCCAGGAAGAAATCCAGAAAATGCCGAACCGGAACGTCGGCTCTATTGCAGCCACCATCGGGGGTGTATTCTCCAGGGATGGTGAAGCCGGCAATATACGGGGTGCCAGGACGGATGGAACCAGGTATTATATCGATGGGATGCCGGTAATCGGTTCGCTGTCGCTTCCGCAATCAGCCATTGCCCAACAATCAGTGATCCTTGGCGGTTTGCCTGCCCAGTACGGTGATGCCACCGGCGGTGTGATCGAGGTCACAACCAGGGGCCCTTCCCGTATATTCGGTGCCGGGCTGGAACTGGAAACCTCTGAATTCCTCGATCCATTTGGCTATAACCGTGTTGGTCTGAACCTCAACGGACCCATATTCAGAAGAAAAGCCAAAGAACCGGGCAAAAAGGGAGAATCCCTGATCGGGTATTTTATCGGCGGCGACTTTACCTATCGTCGCGACGGTGCTCCTTATGCAGGCGATATGTATACCGGTCAGGATGAGTATATAAAATATCTGCAGGATAACCCGCTCAGGGTTTCCGGGCTTCAATCAGGAGGCACATTCCTGAACGGACAATACACCCGGATGAGCGATCTTGAAAAGATCAATTCAACACAGAATACCTCCAACTATGCAGCCAACGTATCAGCCAAGATCGATGTGCGCACAGGTCCATCGGTAAACCTTACCTTTGGCGGTCAGTTCAACTATAACAGAGGTAGGGGTTATAGCTTCGGGCACTCATTGTTCAATTACGATAAAAACTCCCTGTATTACAGCCAGACCTGGCGTGTTTTTGGCCGTTTTACACAGCGTTTTCCCAATAATCCTGAAAGCACATCGGCCATCAAAAACGTATATTATTCGATCCAGGCCGACTACCAGAACTTCAGCGGATCAACCCACGATCCCGACCATAAGGAAGATGTTTTCAAATATGGATATATCGGATCCTTCAACTCACATTTTGCCAAGAACTATACACTTATTTCAGATACAATCGGCGGGCAGTATTATGAAAATGTTTATCAGATGGATAACTACTTCGATACCCTCTATACTTTTACTCCCGGCGATCTTAATCCTTACGTGGCAAACCATACATCGGCCTATTATTCCTTGTACCCCGATCCGGAAGGCAACTGGCGCAATGCCGACCAGGTTCAGTTGGGCGGCGGCCTGCTCAATGGCCAGGGTGTGCCTTCGATCTATGGCATGTTCGCCCTGCCCGGTGCCATCCAGTCAGGTTATTCTGAGTTCAATAACAACCAGATCAGCGTAAATGCTTCCGGTGCCATGGACATCGGCAACCATGAACTCAGGTTTGGTATACAATATGAACAGCGCCAAAACAGGAATTACAGCGTAGCCCCTGTTGCCCTCTGGCAACTGATGAGCGGCCTCACCAACTTCCACATCCTGGAACTGGATGTAGATAATCCCTATTTCGTATACCGCGACGGTATCTTCCAGGACACGGTTGAATACAAACGTAAATTCGACGCTGCCTCGCAAAGGGTATTCGACAAGAATCTCAGGGATAAACTTGGCCTCGACGTGAACGGAACCGATTATATTGTCATTCAGTCATACGACTATAATACCAACAGTATTCAGTACTTTGACGAAAATAACGTTTCACATACAGTATCTGTAGGCGAAAATATTTTCAGCCTTGATATGTTCAGCCCCGATGAATTGCTGAATGACGGAAACTGGTTTGTTACCGCCGTTGGCTATGATTATTCAGGCAATAAAATGTCAGGCAAGGCAAGTTTTGAGGACTTTTTCACCGAAAAGGATGCTGAAGGGAATTTTACACGCTCTGTTGGAGCATATGAGCCAATCTATATGGCAGGTTATCTTCAGGACAAATTTGCCTTCCGGGATCTGATCTTTAATATTGGTGTCCGTGTCGACCGCTTCGATGCCAACCAGACCGTGCTTAAAGACCCGTTTTTGCTTTATCCGGCCAGATCGGTCAGTGAAGTACAGAGCGTTGGTGGCCAGGCCGTTAATCATCCAACCAACATGGGTAACGATTATATCGTTTATATTGATAACGTCGAAAACCCGACCAGAATTACCGGTTACCGCGACGGAAGCACCTGGTTCAACGCCAGTGGTACCGAAATACAGGACCCCAATGCCCTGAACGTTGGCTCGGGGATATCCCCCTACCTCGTAGATAATACCCTTGACCGGCCACCACTTGAATCTTTCGAGGATTATGATCCGCAGATCAATGTGATGCCCAGGATTTCATTTTCATTCCCTATTTCCGATGTGGCCCTTTTCTTTGCACACTATGACGTGCTGACGCAGCGCCCCACATCCAATGTATTCTCCGACCCGAGGGTATATTATTTTTTCAACAACATCGGCGGTACCATTAATAATTCCAATCTGAAACCATCCAAAACCATCGATTACGAGCTTGGGTTCCAGCAAAAACTATCACCCACTTCCTCCCTGAAATTTGTAACCTTCTACAGGGAGATGAGGGACATGATCCAGATCTACCGTTTCAATGGTGCCTATCCGAAGGATTATACATCGTATAACAATATTGACTTTGGAACCATTAAGGGTATGACCATCCAGTATGACCTGCGCCGTACCAACAATGCCAGGATCAGTGCCTACTATACACTGCAGTTTGCAGAAGGCACGGGTTCAAGTACAACCACTGCTGCAGCATTGGTTGCCTCAGGTCTTCCAAATCTGAGGACCACTTTCCCGCTGGCCTGGGACCGTCGGCACAGTTTCAACGTATTTTTCGACTACCGCTTTGGCCGGGGTGCCAATTACAATGGTCCGGTCGTAAAGAGGGAAAAGAAAGACAAAGCCCCCTTACAGATATTAAACAATACCGGTTTGACCATGACAATGACCGGTGGATCGGGGACCCCCTATACGCGTTCGCGTAATATTTACAGTCAGCTGAGCGGCGGTACCAGGTTGCTGCAGGGCACCTATTTCGGTTCCCGCCTGCCATGGCAGTTCCGCATGGACATCCGCGTTGATAAGGATATCCCCCTCGTCCTAGGCGATGAAAGGAAAGGAAATCTGAATATCTACGTGTCGGTTAATAATGTGCTGAATACGAAAAATGTCATCAATGTTTACCCGGCTACGGGTAACCCGGATGATGACGGCTACCTGGCTGCCCCCGAATGGCAGCGGGAAATCAATGAACAACTCGACCCGCAGTCGTTCCGCGACCTGTATGCTATCTTTATCGATCGTCCCTGGAACTACAGCAGCCCGAGAACCATACACTTTGGAGTAATATTCAACTTCTAAATACCGGCCATGATCCGGATATATGCTTATTGAATGAAAACAAAATAATAATCAATTATCATGAAAAAAATATTTCGCCATTTCTTTATTGCCTTGCTCTGCATAACGCTGGTACAGGTGACATATGCCGAGGAATACAAGTACGGAAATAAAAACTCACAGACGATCAAGGAAACAACGGCCGGATGCGCCGCCGCTTCAAGTTACCGTTTCCTCGACATTAATAATGTCCGTGGAAGGATTAATACCGGTGGTGATATGTGGTGGGATCTTCCGGGCGGCATCGGGGCTCAGTATTTCATCCCCAAAGCCGGTACGGCTACATCACTTTTTTCAGGCTCATTATGGATCGGCGGGCTCGACATCAATAACCAGCTAAAACTTGCCGCAGTCAGGTATCGTCAGATAGGGAACGACTATTGGCCCGGCCCGTTGACCATTGACGGAACCGCATCGGTCGACGAGGAAACCTGTGCGAAATATGATAAACATTTTGTGATCACACGTGCTGAAATCGATCAATACCTTGCATGGTGGAACAGCGATAACAGGGCTGTTGAATACCCCGATTACAGCATTCCCCAGTCGATACTGGAATATCCTGCACATGGCGACGTAGCCCAAAACCAGAGTTATTACCTGGCGCCTTTCCGCGATGTTGACGGCGATGGAGATTATAACCCGAACCAGGGGGATTATCCTTATTATGATATCACAAATGAACTTTGTCCGCTCAACTTTGCCGGCGATCCGAACTACCGCCCCCAGGTCACCATGGAAGAAGAGCTGATGGGAACCCTGCACGGAAGCATCCTGGTCGACCAGGTTCTGAAAGGCGACCAGACACTGTGGTGGGTATTCAACGATAAGGGTAATTTCCACTCGGAAACACAGGGAGCCGCCATTGGCCTGGAGATCCGTGCACAGGCATTCGCCTTTGCCACAAATGACGAAATCAATAACATGACCTTCTATTCTTACGAGATCATTAACCGTTCAACCTTTACACTGACCAATACCTATTTCAGCCCCTGGGTCGACACAGATCTGGGGTATGCCTGGGACGACTATGTTGGTTGTGATGTTGGAAGGGGCCTCGGTTATTGCTATAATGGTACAGCCGTTGACGGTTCAGGTGAACCCGAAGCATATGGCGACCAGCCGCCCGCCATTGGGGTCGACTTTTTCCAGGGACCCTATATCGATCCCGACGGCCGTGATAACCCGGCTTTCACCGGCGATTGCTCTATCCTTAACTCTCCCTATGAAAGTGACCAGATGGCCATTAACGGGGTTAACTTTGGCAACGGTATTGTTGATGATGAACGTTACGGGATGCGCCGCTTTGTTTACCATAACAATTCTGGTGGCCCGCAGGGCGACCCCGACGAGGCTCCTGAATATTATAACTATTTACGGGGTATATGGAAAGACGGTACCCGTATGCTATACGGAGGCAATGCGCATTTTCAGTCGGGAGCTGTTGGTCCCGAGTGCGACTTCATGTTCCCGGGCGATACCGACCCCTGTAACTGGGGTACGCGCGGAACACCCCCTAATGGAGGATACAATACAGGCGGTCTTTACTGGACTGAAGAAACCGCGGATAATAATCCTTACGACAGACGTTTTATGCAGTCGGCCGGGCCATTTACCCTTGAGCCGGGTGCAGTTAACTACATTACTGTGGGTATTCCGTGGGCACGCGCCACATCGGGTGGCCCCTGGGCATCTGTTGAACTTCTTCGCGTTGTGGATGATAAATGCCAGAAACTTTTCGATAACTGTTTTAAGGTGCTCGACGGGCCGGATGCACCCGACCTCGCCATTGTTGAGCTGGACCAGGAATTCATATTCTATATTTCAAACGGGAAAACCTCCAATAACTACCTTGAATCATACGCAGAGTATGATAATACCATCACACAGCCTTTACCCGGAACAGAAACCGGTGAACGTTCCGACTCACTCTACCGCTTCGAAGGATACCTGATCTACCAGCTTTCAGATGCCACCGTGACCCTTGACAGTAAAGATGATGCAGACCAGGTAAGGCTGGTAGCACAGTTCGATAAAACGAACGGGGTAACCACACTGGTCAATTATTACTTCGATAAATCAATTGGTGGTAACGTACCGGTGGTTGAAGTTGAAGGAGGCGATAATGGCATCGTTCATTCATTTCGCATAAGGGAAGATGCTTTTGGCGTAACCGACAGGTCGCTGAAAAACTATAAGCAATATTATTACACGGCCGTTGCTTATGCTTACAACGAATATATGCCTTATAGCCAGGAACCGGGGGTACTTAACGGACTGCTGGGGCAAAAAGTTACTTTCTTGGCCGGACGCCGTAATCTAAAGACTTATTCGGCCATTCCCCATCCACCGCTGAACGGTATCGTGCTTAATTCAAAATATGGTGACGGCCCGCAGGTCACACGTATACAGGGGAATGGTAATGGGGGCATGATAATCGAACTTACAGATGAAACTGTTGCCGAAATATTGAGCAAACCGCCGGCCGACTCTGTCAATGTGATGGGATGCCCCGATTACCCGATCGCATACAATGCCGAATATAAATATGGACAGGGACCTGTCAATGTAAAGGTAGTTGATCCGCTCAATGTTGTCAATGCTGAATATCTGCTTGAATTTACTGATGTTGTTTACAGGGCGAATGATACTATTAAGATCGATTCGGCCATGTGGAAGCTTACAAATCTTACCACCGGGAAGGAATATTTTGCCGATAAGTGCATTCGCTTCAATTATGAACAATTGTTCCTCGACCTGGGGCTTTCGGTGCAGATCAACCAGCCGGCATTTCCGGGCGACAGCGTAGCAGTTAACAATGGCCTGATCATGTCTTACACTGCTTTTGCAGACAGTTCCGACAGGTGGGTCACGGGTGTGCAGGACAATGACCTGCCATCGAGCCCGGCGAACTGGATCCGTGCAGGTAGCTATCAGGATCAGGATAATTCCAAATTCAACGACTGGAACATGCCCAATGCCTATGACCCCGACGGTGCTTTTGAAAAGATTGCCTTGGGTACCTGGGCTCCTTATGTAATGGTTGCCCATAATGAACAGAGTCCGGTTGGCCCTGCGCTCAATTCTCTTTCGAAATCGCAGAGTCCGCTGGCCGATCTTGCCAGTGTGGATATCGTTCTTACCGCCGATAAGTCAAAGTGGTCGCGTTCGATGATTCTTGAAATGTGTCCCGACAAAAACTTATCGGAAGGCGGCGTTGAACGTTTTGGGAAAAGAGCCGGACAGTCAGTGGATAAGGACGGCAACCCGGCTCCGGTCGGAAGCGGTGCCAGTACCAACCCCAATGATCCCAACTATATTTCCGAAACAGGATTTGGCTGGTTCCCGGGCTATGCCATCAATATAGAAACCGGTGAACGGCTTAATATCGTTTTTGGCGAAAATTCCTTTCTGGTTGGCGAAAACGGACGTGATATGTTGTTCAATCCCACACCTAATATTTACGACAATCTGGGCAATCCGCTCTTTGGCGGCATGCATTATGTTTATGTGCTGAACCATAAGAAAAAGGTTTATTCAACCGTAGGTATCACGCTTACCTACAACTTCCCGGCCTATGACGGGTGTGCTTATTTCCATTTTGCACCACATGCATATGATTCACTGAACATCCCTGCAGCGGTTTATAATCCCATTATTTTCTCATCCATGATGTGGGTTGGGATGCCGCTGGCGGTTGAAGGAAGGCAGTGGCTGCCGGAGGATAATGATTTTAAACTTTCAATCAGGATGTCGAAACCCTATCAGCGGTATTTTTCTGTCGCCCCGGAATCTTTATGTGCAGGGGATGATACAACAGAGACAAACTGGCCGGCCTATACCTTTACAACCGAAAACATTGCAACAACGCAATACAGCGCCTCAAAAGCCGAATCGGATATTGACATGATCAATGTTGTGCCAAATCCTTATTACGCATATAACACCTATGAAAGAAATGCCCTGGATACCAGGGTGAAGATCACAAATCTGCCGCAGAAATGCACCATTACCATCTATAATGTAAATGGTACATTGGTCAGGCAACTGACAAAGGATGGTTCAGATACTTTTATCGACTGGGATCTTAAGAACTTTGCAGGAATTCAGGTAGCCGGCGGTATTTATATAATCCATGTAAATACGGATGTTGGCGAAAAAGTACTGAAATGGTTTGGCATTATGCGTCCACCGGATTTGAATACCTTCTAAGTTGTATGGGAAAATGAAGTTAATAACACTAAATATAATTAGTATGAAGAGCTTTTATAAATACTTAATTACACTTGTCGTCGTTGGCATGTTGGTTATCCCGGAGAGCTACCTGATAGCCGGAAACAAGGACCGTTCGGGGCAAGCCGGTGCAAGTCAATTGCTCATTAACCCATGGGCACGGAGTTCCGGATGGGGAAATGTTTCAACCGCCAATGTTAAGGGGCTGGAGTCCATGTTCATCAACGTGGCCGGCCTGGCGTTCACGCAGAGGACAGACCTCGTTTTTTCACATACGACCTACCTGAAGGGTTCCGATATAAACATGTTTGCATTCGGGTTTTCGCAGCGCGTTGGAGATGCAGGTATAATCGGGATGAATGTGGTATCAATGTCGTTCGGTGAAATTCAGGTAACGACACCGGATTCACCCGATGGTGGTATCGGTACATTTAAACCCAACCTGCTGAATGTTTCAGTGGCCTATGCAAAAGCATTCTCCACAAGCATTTACGGGGGTATTACCATTAAAATCATCTCCGAGTCGATTGCCGATGCAAATGCACAAGGCATTGCCATTGATGCCGGTATACAATATATTACCGGTGAACGTGAACAGATCAAATTCGGGATTGCCCTGAAGAATATCGGGCCGAAGATGAGTTATTCCGGCGATGGCCTCCTGGAAAAAGCGTTTTTTGCCGGCCAGAGTAATGCATTTGCACTCAGTGTTCCGTCCGAATCATTTGAACTTCCTGCAGCACTCGATATCGGGGCTGCATATGACATCCTTATTGGTGATATGCACAGGATCACCCTTGCTGGTAATTTCAGGTCAAATTCTTTCGGAAAAGACCAGTTTATGGGAGGGATTGAATATGCCCTTGGGACTTACCTGATGCTTCGTGCCGGTTATACCTATGAGGATGGGATCACTTCAAAGACAGAGCGTACAACGGTGTTTACCGGCCCCAGCGCGGGTATCACGGTTTCTGTTCCCACAAACAAGGAGAAGGGATCTTCTATTGATATTGATTATTCATACAGGTCGACAGATCCCTTTAACGGAACACACAGTATCGGCGCCCGGGTGATCTTTTAAATTGCTCCCGGCATATAGAGCTTCAGAATATTATATTTAGGAAATGCTTAAATGAAAGGCCCTTTTTAAAGGGTCTTTCATTCTTTTTCAAATACAATGCCTAAGATCATGACAAAGAATAAATACTACACTCCGGAAGGCTTGAAAAAACTCAAGGAAGAACTCGAGTACCTCGAATCGGTGAGGCGTCCGGAAATCTCGAAACAAATTGCCGAAGCCCGCGATAAGGGCGATCTTTCTGAGAATGCAGAATATGATGCAGCGAAAAATGAACAGGGGATGCTCGAACTGCAGATCTCAAAGCTTCAGGAAGAGGTCAGGAATGCCCGCCTGATCGATGAATCGAAAATGGATGCTTCAAAAGTACTTATCCTTAGTACTGTGAGAATAAAAAACCTTAAAAACAATGCGGTGATGAGCTATACCCTTGTCCCCGAAAAAGAGGCCGACCTGAAAGCAGGTAAGATCTCCGTGTCGTCTCCGATCGCCAGGGGGCTCCTTGGAAAAAAAGTTGGCGATCAGGCAGAAATCGATGTGCCTGCGGGCAAAATGCTTTTCGAGATCATAGAAATATCACGATGAACACTCCATTGATTTATTGTTAAATACTGCCTTTCATTTCTTTAGGAATACATAAAAATTCCATATTCCTGGTGAGAATACTTTGATCATCAGGTTTTTATGGTCTTCAATAAGTTTAAAAGTCTGACCCGGGCGTAATCCCTGTTTTGATTTTCAATCCCGTTTTTGTATTTTTGAGAAAACCTGCTGCGCGCAGGGGCAAGAATTGTAAACAATTGATAAAACATTATTGCCATGGCCAGTATCTTTACGCGGATCATCAATGGTGAGATTCCCTGTTACAAAATTGCGGAAGATGACAACTATTTTGCCTTCCTTGATATCAGGCCGCTCGCCAGGGGGCATACCCTCGTAGTGCCCAAAAGGGAAACAGACTATATTTTTGATCTGGATGACGAACTGCTTGCCGGGATGATCGTGTTTTCGAAACGGATAGGCCTGGCCATCGAGAAAATTGTCCCCTGTAAAAGAATGGGCATGACCGTGCTGGGTCTCGAAGTCCCTCATGCGCATATCCATCTTGTTCCGATCAACAGCGTGTATGATATCGATTTCAGGAAGCCTGCAGTTGAAATGTCGGATGAAGAGTTGTCTGATCTGGCAACCCGGATAGCCGGTTTGCTTTGACCGGTCAGTAGGCGCGTTTGTTGCTTCCTTCGATATAATTGATAAAAGAGAGGTTTGCCACGTTGTTGCCGCCCGGCGTAGGGTAGTCGCCTGTAAAGTACCAATCGCCCCGGTGATCGGGTATGGCCTTATGCAGATCGTCGATACCCTGATAGATAATCCTGAGGCCCGGCTTCAGCCCGGGAGGGGTGAGCAATTCCGCTATTTTTTCAGAGATCTTTTCGGCACTGAATGGTTTGTATATCCGTTTTACTGAATTTCCTATCTCTTCTTTAGGTAAACCCTGCTGGCTTTTACATTCTTTGTATACCTCGTTGATCACATGTTCCTGTCCGCTTTCTTTCAATAGTTCAATAGCCGCTTTAAAGGCAATAAAGTCGCTGAGCCTTGCCATATCAATCCCGTAGCAGTCGGGATAGCGTATCTGGGGTGCTGAGGAGGCGATAATGATATTCTTTGGATGAAGGCGCGCCAGGATACGGATGATGCTCTGGCGAAGGGTGGTCCCCCTGACAATGGAATCGTCAATAACTACAAGATTGTCGGTTTGCGGTTTGATCGTGCCGTAGGTGATATCGTATACATGCCCTGCCAGATCGTCGCGTTCACTGTCCTGCGTGATGAAAGTGCGAAGTTTTACATCCTTTACGGCAATATTTTCGACGCGAGGCCTTAGCGACAGAATTTTCTTGAGCGCCACAGGATCAGGGGGCATTTGCATATTAAGGATCTTTTCCAGTTTTATCTCATCGCATAAATGATGCAGTTCATCCATCATTCCCCTGAAAGCTGATGCGGCCGTATTTGGTATATACGAGAAAACAGTGTTGTCAAGGTCGTTACCGATGGCTTCCATGATTGATGGCACCAGGGCACGGCCAAGGTTTTTCCTTTCTCTGTATATGGCCGAATCGGTTCCACGCGAAAAATAAATACGTTCGAATGAACAGGATCGCTTTTCAAGCGGTTCCCGGGTGAGCACCTCTCCCAGTGAGCCGTCTCTTTTTATGATCAGGGCGTAACCGGGCTTCAGCTCCCTGATATTGTCTTCTGAAACATTGAAAGTAGTTTGTATGACCGGCCTTTCCGAAGCAGCCACCACCACCTCTTCATCGGCATAGTAATAGGCAGGACGTATACCTGCCGGATCGCGCATCACAAAGGCATCGCCATGGCCCAGGAGGCCGGCAATGGCGTAACCGCCATCCCACCTTTTGCATGATTTCGTCAGAATGTTGCCCAGGTCCATCCCGGCAGCGATCTTGGGGGATATTTCCCGTTTTTCATATCCCTCTTCCTTGTAATAACGGTAAAGTCTTTCGTTTTCCTCATCAAGAAAATGGCCGATCTTTTCGAGGATGGTAACCGTGTCGGATGTCTCAACGGGATATTGCCCCAGGTCGATGAGCAGATTGAACAACTCATCAACATTGGTCATGTTAAAATTGCCGACCAGCATCAGGCTTTTGGTCATCCAGTTGTTGTAGCGGATCATGGGATGAAGGCTCTCAATACTGTATAGGCCGTAAGTGCCGTAACGCAGGTGACCCAGGAAAAGCTCACCGCTGAACTCTACGTGATCCTTAAGCCATTGAACATCCATGGCCCGCTCAGGATGGGTTTTAATCAGATTCTTTATCGGATTGTAGGCATCTTTAAATACATCCTGAATGGGCGTATTGGAATTCGAACGTATCCTGTCGATGTATTTACTGCCCGGCTCCAAATCGAATTTGATACAGCCGATACCTGCCCCGTCCTGCCCGCGGTTATGCTGTTTCTGCATCATCAGATGGAGCTTGTTCAGGCCATAGAATGCAGTTCCGTATTTAGCAATGTAATATTCAAGGGGTTTCAGGAGCCGCAACAGGGCAATCCCGCATTCATGCTTGATCGGTTCACTCATGAAAAAGGTATTGAGGTTTGATGATCCTGTTGCAAAAATAATATAAAAGATACACCATGCCTTCGTCAAATCAGGGCTTTGCCTATAATCGCACGATCAGATGGCCAAAATATGCAAATTATTGCCTATTTTAGTCGGAATAAATATATAAAACCCGGACCATATGAAGTGTCTTTTTTGCTCCACCCTGACGAAATGCATGGTTACAATTTTTGCCTTCGCTTTTATTACTTTAGCCGGCGGGCAGAATGATCGATACCATCCATCCGGGTTCCCGGATGAGTGTACCACCATCACCGCCGGTAAGCTGTCAACGGCTGATGGTTCCGTAATCACATCCCATACCGACGACAGCCACCGTACGCGTTCATGGATGAACATCGCTCCGGCAGCCGTTCACCCGGAAGGCAGTGTAACGCCTATGTATAAACGGCAGGCCTGCGACACACTGGCCATGCCCACCTACGCACATATCAGGATAGGGGAAATACCCCAGGTAGCAAGCACGTTTGGGTATATCAATACGGCCTATCCATGCATGAACGAAAAACAGCTTGCCATTGGAGAGTCAACTTTCGGTGGCAGGGAAGTTTTGCAGTCGTCGGAAGGCCTGATCGATTGCCAGCGTTTGTGCCAGCTTATGCTTGAACGCTGCAGTACCGCCCGGCAGGCCATTGCCATGGCCGGTGAACTAAGCGAAAAATATGGCTGGAACGATGCAGGCGAGTGCCTGACCATTGCCGATAAGCATGAGGTCTGGCATTTTGAGATCGTAGGCCCCGGGAAAGGCAAAACAGGGGCTATCTGGGCCGCCCAGCGTGTCCCCGACGACCATATCTCTGTAAATGCCAATGCAAGTACCATCAAGCATATTGATCTCGGCGATCCCGATCATTTTATGGCTTCCAAAAACATTTATGATATGGCGCTCGACTCTGGCTGGTGCAACTCAAAGGAAGATTTCCGCTTTTGTTATGCCTATGCTCCCAAAAGCAGGACTTCGCTGGCCGCCCGGAGGAGGGAATGGAGGGTCTTCGACTTGCTTGCCCCGTCAATGAAACTTGATCCCAATGCTGAGAATTTCCCCTTTTCGGTTAAGCCGGATAAGCTGGTAACCCCCGACATGCTTGTGAAGGTTTTCCAGGATTACTATGAAGGGACACCATTTAATTTTATCAAAGACATCACCGTTACCGATGATTCGGGCAAGACGGTCATCTCTCCCCTGGCAAACCCATTCATGCCATACGACATGAACAAGGTGTTTAAGATCAACGGGGGATGGGGCTGGCTGGGAGAACGTACCATCGCCCGCTGGTATACCATGTATGCAACCATTATACAGTGCCGCGACTGGCTGCCGGATGAAATTGGCGGACTTGTCTGGCTGGCACAGGATAACGTAGCCACTTCCATATATATTCCGGTTTATTGCTGTGTAACCGACCTGCCTGATTCATATAAAACGCCCGGTCGCATTAATGGATATACCATGGAATCGGCATGGTGGGCGTTTAACAGGTTGGGAACCCTGGCTGCCCAGCGCTGGGGTGATATGCGCCATGATGTTACCGGGGTATGGGGTCCCATGCAGCGTGAACTTTTCGAAAAGCAGGCTGCAACGGAGGGGATGGCCCTTGAATTATTGCAGGATGATCCGGAAAAAGCCATTGATTTCCTGACCCGGTATACCATTTTCTGGGGCAATCATGTGGTTGAAAGGGCCTGGAAACTTGGCGATGAGCTGTGGACCAAATATGATGAACTGTTTTGATGGTATATGCTTTAGGGATGTACCACATTAATTCGATACTTTTGACCCGAGCTTTTTCTTGAAAAACCATGCCTAAGAAGATCAGATTTCCGCATACCTACGTAATCATTTTTTTCATCATTCTTGTTGCAGCGGTGCTGACCTGGATCATCCCGGGAGGTGAATATACCGAACAATACCGCTACCTGGATGACGGGAGGAAAGTGCTGGAAATGGAGTATCACCCTGTTGAAAGCCAGCCGCAAACATGGGAAGTTTTTGCCGCTTTGTTCAAAGGCTTTGAAAGGCAGGCGGGTATCATTGTTTTTATATTGATGATCGGTGGTGCCTTCTGGATCATGAATAACAGCAAGGCCATAGATGTGGGGATATTTTCTTTTTTGCGCTTCACAGGGAGGCTCGGCAAGCTGAGAGTAATGAAAATGCTTGGCGTCAACAATATTGTGATGACCCTTATCATGCTGATGTTTTCAGTATTTGGAGCTGTTTTTGGAATGAGCGAGGAGACCATTGCCTTCATCATCATTCTGGTTCCCCTCGCCATTTCAATGGGATATGATTCCATTACCGGTGTAGGATTGGTTTATGTTTCGGCATCGCTTGGCTTTGCCGGTGCCATACTGAACCCATTTACCATCGGCATCGCCCAGGAAATTGCAAACATCCCGCTTTTTACGGGGATAGAATACCGCTTCGTTTGCTGGATTGTCCTCACTATTGCCGGGATTTCCTATATCCTTTACTGGGCAGGAAGGGTGAAAAGAAGGCCGCACGCTTCGCCTGTTTATGAAGACGACAAATACTGGCGCGAAAAAAAAGAAAGCGGGAATATTGCCCTTCAATATCACACACCCTTATCGGCTTGGCTGACATGGGTCGTCCTTTTACTGGTCATGGCGGCCTTTTCATGGGTTTATCCTTGCACACCCATGAAAGTTGGTGATTATGCTCCTGCATATCTGATGATGATTCCAGCCGGAACTATCCTGTTTGCCGTTAGCAGCTTTTTCGCCCTGCGGAAGTCGGCGCATTTTTTTGTTCTGAACATCTTAACCTTCACCATCTATTTCCTGATCGTTGGCGTTATGGGTTACGGCTGGTATATTATGGAGATTGCCACGTTGTTTTTTGCCATGGGGATTGCGTCGGGCATGGCCATGGATTACGGTGCCAACAGGATCACAAAGCTGTTTCTGGAAGGAGTAAAGGACATCCTCCCCGCTGCGGTAATTGTTGGTCTTGCGGGCGGTATCATTGTAGTACTGGAAGATGGTAAAGTTATCAGCACCATCCTTCACAGCCTTTCACAGGGAATGAAAAATGCAAATGAGGTCACTTCCATCGGCATCATGTACATGATCCAGAGTGTTATCAACGTTATTATTCCTTCGGGATCGGCCAAAGCCGCCATCACCATGCCCATCATGGCGCCCTTCTCCGACCTGATCGGACTTTCGCGGCAGGCTACCGTTATGGCCTTTCAGTTCGGCGATGGTTTTACAAACATGATCACCCCTACCTCCGGTGTGCTGATGGGCGTGCTGGGAGTGGCCAGGATCCCTTTTCACAAATGGGTGAAATGGATCACGCCACTGCTCATTATTCTGCTGATCCTGGGGTTTTTGCTGCTTATCCCGACCGTGACCATGGATCTTCCGGGCTTTGAACCTGATATACACCTGAGGGATTGATGCTGTAGCCCATATGAGCTAATTTTTTGCACTTTCGGTGATGGGATTTTTGTATAAGGGTTGTAGGGGTATTGAAAGGCTTAAAGCCTATTTCCGTCTCCAAAGCAAACATCCATCTTTCTCGAGTTTTTGATCATGGGGTGGTTGCCGGGAACCGTGCGGAGTTTATCTTCAACCTCTGACAGCGGGATGCCGGTAATCCTGTTTTCATTGAGGGCCACCATAACCCCGAACTCTTTCCGGCTGATCATTTCAACGGCTGATGTTCCATAGCGTGTGGCAAGCAAGCGATCCATGGGCGAAGGGCTTCCGCCCCGCTGAATATATCCCAGAATGGTTTGCCTGGTTTCAAGCCCCGTTTCTGCGGTAATCACGTCGCCAATATGCCGGGCGGCGGATATTCCTTTTTTATGCCTGATCCCTTCGGCAACAACTACGATGGAATAGGGCTTTTTCTGATGGGAACGCCTGACCAGATATGCGGCTACCGTTTTTTCATCATATTCGATTTCCGGGATCAGGATCACATCCCCTCCGCCGGCAATTCCGCTGTATAAGGCCAGCCACCCGGCATGATGTCCCATTACCTCAATCACCATGATCCGCTTGTGCGAGTTGGCAGTGGTATGCAGCCTGTCGATGGCGTCGGTGGCGATCAGCACTGCCGAATCAAAGCCAAAGCTGGCTTCGGTGCCCCATACATCATTGTCGATGGTTTTGGGTATGCCAATCACGTTCAGGCCTGCCCTGGCCAGTTGCGATGCCGTCCGCTGCGTGCCGTTTCCCCCGATGCAAACCAGGGCATCCAGACCCATTTCTTCATAATGTTTCCGGATGAGCTTCGGCTTGTCGATCGTATTAATTTTTTTTCTTACACTTTTAAAGGGCTTTTCGCGTGAAGTTCCCAGTATGGTCCCGCCCAGGGTCAGTATACCCGATAGTTCATTTTCCTGTAATTCGCGGTATTCCTGGTTGATCAGCCCCAGGAAGCCCGAAGAGATGCCGTATACCTTCATCCCGTACTCTACGATGGCGGTTTTTCCAACCCCGCGTATGGCTGCATTCAATCCCGGGCAATCGCCTCCGGCCGTGAGGATGCCGATCTTCATTCCTTTAGTTGTTGTGGACATGAAAGAGTTTTTTGTAAAAATAAAGAATATCGCTTTATCAATCTGAAAATAGTCGGGAGTATTCCGGCCTGGCGACAATAACAGAAAAGTGGGTCGCAGGCGCCTCCTTTTTAAAGACAATTGGTGGCAGATATCATATTCAGTGAGCGTTTATTAAACCCGCATCCACAGAACAGGATAAGTTCAAATCAATTATCTTTGCAGGCATTATGCAAAAGCAACAGATCAGGAAGGGCTTTTCGAAACTAAGCAAGGAGGAGAAGATCTCACTCACGGCCAGTTATTTTGAGAACCCTGAAGAGGCGGCAAAGGAACTAAAGTCATTTTGGCACAGTGATCCCGGCCTGCAAAAACGGCTGGATGAGTTTGCCGAAAATACCATTTCCAATTTTTATTTTCCCTACGGCATTGCACCTAATTTTGTGATCAATGGCAATATGTACCTTGTGCCTATGGTCATTGAAGAAAGCTCGGTGATTGCAGCAGCATCCAATGCTGCCAAATTCTGGGCCGAAAGAGGTGGTTTCCACTCGGAGGTATTGTCGATGACCAAGATCGGCCAGGTTCATTTCATCTGGAAAGGAGCTACAGAAAAACTGCGTGCCGCCATGCCTGAAATAAAAAAGAACCTGATTGAAGAAACTGCACCCATCACTGCCAATATGCGTAACAGGGGCGGTGGCATCCTCGACATCGAATTGGTTGACATGACTGACGAGCTGGATCATTATTATCAGCTCAGGGCCAGTTTTGAAACTGTCGACAGCATGGGGGCCAACTTCATTAATTCCTGCCTGGAGGAGTTTGCACAGCACCTGAAGCGTTTCCTGAAAGAAGATAAACGTTTTTCCGGTGATGAAAGGGATTGTGAGATCGTAATGGCAATCCTTTCTAACTATACCCCCGAATGTCTTGTAAGAACCTGGGTGGAATGCGACATTGACGCTTTTGAAGGGATTGACCGGAACCTGAGTGCGGTACGGTTTGCCGGCAAGTTTGAGAGGGCCGTGCGTATTGCACAGCAGGATGTGTATCGGGCAACGACGCATAATAAGGGCATTATGAACGGCATAGATGCGGTGGCACTGGCAACAGGAAACGATTTCAGGGCCATTGAGGCATGTGCCCATACCTATGCGGCGCGTTCGGGAAGGTATTCTTCGATGACCGATATTTCACTGGAAGGGGGCAGATTCATGTATGAATTGAAGATACCGCTGGCCATGGGTACCGTGGGCGGCCTGACTTCCCTTCATCCCCTCGCCGGGTTCTCCCTTGAATTGCTGAACAAACCCGGTGCAGCGCAACTGATGATGATCGCTTCGGCTGTGGGCCTGGCCAATAATTTTAGTGCTCTAAAATCATTGGTCACCAGTGGCATACAGGTAGGGCACATGCGGATGCATTTGTTTAATATTCTTAATCATATTGGGGTTACCGCTGAAGAAAAAGATAAAGCAATCAATTATTTTAAGGACAAAAAAGTGTCATTCAATAATGTGAAACAATTGGTTGCCAGCCTGAGAAAGGGGAAATCCTAAGGCGTAAAAAATTGGTTAGCAAAAAGTTCTATTCAAACGGCAAGTTGCTGATCACGGGCGAATACCTGGTGTTGCAGGGTGCAACGGCCCTGGCTGTTCCCACCATTCCCGGACAGGAGATGCTGATTTCGGCAGCTCCCGGAGCCGGCCTTATCCGGTGGAAAAGTTATTTTAGGGAAAATTGTTGGTTTGAGGCCGGTTTTTCAGTGCCCGGATATGAGGTTGTGCACACCACCGATAAAAAGGCTGCCGGCTACATTGCCCGATTGCTTTGCGAAGCCCGGCGCCTGAACCCTGAAACGACTGCTGGCATGCATGCCTGTGATGTTAAGGCCATTCTGGGGTTTGACCCGCTCTGGGGCCTTGGCAGCAGCTCAAGCCTTATCAGCAATATCGCCGCCTGGTTTGAAATTGACCCTTTTACGTTGTTTTTCAATACACAAAAGGGCTCGGCCTATGATATTGCCTGTGCCGGGACGAATTCAGCGATCTTTTACCGGCTCGACAATGGCCTGCCCAAGGTTGAATCAGCAGCTTTCATCCCCCCTTTTCGTTCCGCGCTGGCTTTTGTCTATTCAGGAAAAAAGCAGGATTCAGATGCCAGCATTCGAAAATACCTCTCGTCGGTAAGTGTTTCGAAAGACATGATAAACCGCATTTCACAGATTGGAGGGGAGGTGGCACAGGCTCAAAACCAACAGGAATTCAATCGCCTGATCGATGAACATGAAGAACTTTTGGCGCATATACTTCGGAAATCTCCGATCAAAAAGAAGTATTTTTCCGACTTTCCCGGCAGCCTGAAATCGCTGGGTGCATGGGGCGGGGATTTCTTTCTTGCGTCGGCAGAAAGAGGCGTGGTTGAAATAAAATCGTATTTTAGCGCCAAAGGCTTCCCGGTACTGTTCGAATATGATGAACTGGTACTTAACGAAGCCGGCCATTGATCATTCGGGCCTTATATACGGAGAAACGGATAAAAAGATAATTAGCGGAATGAACAAGATCAGTTGGCAAAGTCCTTCCAATATCGCACTGGTAAAATACTGGGGGAAGCATGGCCTGCAACTGCCGTCGAATCCAAGTCTTAGTTTTACATTGCAGTCCTGCCATACCCGTTCCGACCTGGAATGGGAACAGGGATCGGGTCAGGTGGATTTGCTGTTCGAAGGTTGGAGAAATGAAAAATTCCTGTTACGGGTAAATCAATTCATAAAAAATATTCGGCCGCATTTTCCTTTTCTGGAAGAACTGAACCTTTCTTTTGATACCACCAACAGCTTTCCGCATTCGGCGGGCATAGCCTCTTCGGCCTCGGCCATGAGCAGCCTGGCGCTTTGCCTTTGCTCGCTGGAAGAGCTCGTTATTGGGAGGAAATTGCCGGAACCGGAATTCTTTCGCAGGGCCTCTTGCATGGCCAGGCTTGGATCGGGAAGTGCAGCGCGCTCTGTATACGGCGGATGGGTTTTATGGGGAAGTGCAGAGAGCGTAGCGGATAGTGCCGATGAATATGCCATCCCCCTGCCCGTGGCGGTTCATGAATGCTTCAGCCGGATGTGCGACACCATCCTCATTGTTGATGAAAGCCCCAAAGCGGTCAGCAGCAGCCAGGGGCACCGTTTGATGCAATCGCATCCTTTCGCCCCCCGGCGTTTCATGCAGGCAAAAGAACATATTGATTTGATGTTGAAAGCCCTTGCCGGGGGCGATGAAGAGAGCCTGGCCCTGATCACCGAAAATGAGGCTTTGGGTTTGCACGGCCTCATGATGACTGCCAACCCGGGCTATGTGCTGCTGAAGCCCGGTACGCTGCAGATCATTGATAAGATCAGGCGTTTCAGGGCTGCCAGCGGCATGCCCGCCTTTTTTACGCTCGACGCCGGCCCCAATGTACACCTGATCTACCCCGAAATGATTTCAGAAGCTGTGCAGGCATTCATCCAAGACGAATTATTGTTATATTGCAGTCGCAAACAAAGGATCGACGACCGCATTGGCCAGGGTCCGCATAAAGTCAGCCACTGAGTATGACCAACAGGCCTGAAGTTTTTTATGCCAAGATATTATTGTTTGGTGAATACAGCGTGATCTGTGATTCGATGGGGCTTACCATCCCCTATGCCCACTTTAAGGGTGAACTGGGTTTTTTGAATAAATATCGCTATACCGATTTCGATTTTGCCATTGAATCGAACCGGATGTTGCGCGATTATCATCAGCATTTGCTGAAGCTTCAGAAAGACGGCAGCCTTAAATGCAGGCTCGACCTGCAGCATTTCGGGAAAGACCTTGAGCGGCAATTGTTTTTTGAATCCACCATTCCCCAGGGATTCGGCATTGGCAGTTCGGGCGCCTTGTGTGCAGCCATTTATCAGCGTTATGCCCGCGACAGGATCCGTTCACACCGGAACCTGCGGCAGGAAGAAGTGCTTCGCCTGCGGGAAATATTCGCACAGATGGAAAGCTATTTCCATGGTATCAGTTCCGGTATCGATCCACTTAACTGTTACCTGAAATACCCTTTGCTGATCGACCCGCACGGGCGGATACAGGTGGTAGGTATCCCGCGAAAGAAATTCCCCCTGGAGGGGGCCATCTTCCTGGTTGATACCGGCAGACCGGGCATTACGCAGCCCCTGGTAAACCTCTTCATGGACAAATGTAAGGATCCGGCTTACCGGAGCCTGATCAGAAATGAGCTTATACCGCTCAACGATCAATGCATCAGTTCACTGCTGAACGGGCAAACCGATATTTTCTTTTCAGCACTTCATGCGCTTTCTGAATTTCAGTATCGTCATTTTAAACCCATGATCCCCGATCAGGTTTGCGGTATCTGGAAGGCCGGCCTCGACACCAAAACATATACGCTGAAGTTGTGTGGCAGCGGGGGAGGAGGATTTATCCTCGGCATCACCAGGGATTTTTATTCCAGCTCTGGCTCGCTGAAAGCTCAGGGCCAAAAGGTGATAGCAGTATATAAAAACGGATAGTAAAACATACGTTATCAACAGTTTGGTTGACCGGGAAAGGCCTGAAGCCAGTATCTGTCAATTATTAGTATTTCAGGAGAAAAAAACCAAAAACAGCATTGGAAAAAGTCCTTATTATTACCGGTGCAGCAGGTGGACTTGGGCAGGCAATCGTTTCCCTGTCTCTTAATGTTTTTAGGGACATGATGGTGGTGGCTGCCGATACCAATTTGGTGCCCCTGAAAATATTTGAAGGCCATAACAGGCTTCTCCCCGTTAAATTGGATGTTACATCCGAAAAAGACATCGTATCACTTCGTCGCATGCTGGAAGACAGGGGATTGATGGCATGGGGTATTGTGAACAATGCCGGGATATCCGCCTTTTTCCCTGTGAGTGAGAGGGACAGGCACAGCCTCGAAGAGATCTTCGCCGTAAATACATTCGGTCCGGTGAACATGGTAAGGGCATTTCTTTCGCACCTCATTAAAATGCAGGGAAGGGTCGTTCAAATAAGCAGTGAAAGCATTCGCCTGCCGGCTCTCTTCCATCCATACGCCGCCAGTAAAACAGCCATGGAAGCCCTGAGCGTATGTATGCGCAATGAGCTGGCGTTGCATGGTATCCGCCTGTGCATGGTCAGGCCGGGAGCCATCAATACCCCCATGCTGAACGACCTGTACGATATGAAAAATAATATCGGTAAAAGTGTTTATTCCGATGCGCTCAGGCTTTTCGCCGAAAGAGCTCCCGGGCAGATCAGGAGGACGGTTGAGACCCACGAGGTGGCCGGGCTCGTTATAAAAGCCCTTTCGGCAAAAAATCCGAAAAGCTATTATCATATCAATAATAACTTTAAACTGCGCCTGGCACAACACCTTCCGCATTGGCTTCGCGACCGCCTCATGCAGGCTATGCTCAGAAAGCCTTTTTAATCCGGCCCGTTTTTAAAAAAAACACAGGGCATTATTGACCTGCAAATGCAAATAACAAAATGCCCTGTGTTTGCCGGTAAAAACCGGCCGAATTATTTTTTGGTATTCTTTGCAATGGCGGCCAGGGCCCTGAACATTTCGGCAAGGAAGCGGCTTGCAACGATGATCAGAAAGCCATAAACCGGCATAATGATAATGCCAAGCAGGCCGGACTCAACAAAGCCGATACCCATGCTGCCTGAGAGGGCATATGCGTCATTACCAAGGAAGATTGTCATGATCAGCGATGCACCAAAGCCAACGATCCCGATCCAGGTACCAAACCATTCGCCCAGGGTTTGAATGAAATGGGAAAAGACCGGTGTGGCAAGGTATTCATCGCCAACCTCTGAAGTAACGATCACCTTTGTACGCCTGTCCCACCAGATCTGGAAACCGATCCAGCTGGCAAAGGTTATGATCAGCCAGATGAGTATGAAGGCAATGACAAATTTGGCTTGTGCCTGGAAAATTCCCCCGTTGATGGACTCGTACAAAATGTATATCGGCAATAGAAGATTAACGATTGCCATTATCGTATAAAGCCAGTTAAAAGGCTTGCGATAAAGATGCCCGTTATCGATAAATAACAGGTAGGGTTTGATAAAAGTAAAGAATTTGTTGTCCATGGTCATGCAGTTTGGTCTCCTACTCGTATGGCTTTTCGGTTCCGCCCCGTTTATTTAAGTGGGTTCTGGTCTCCACTTTTGCAGATCAATATCTTTAAGCGGGCATTCCGCTAAAGTCTCCGATGAGATATTAGCATAACATTTAAACCTTAATTCAGTATACCCGGTAAGTCAGCCTTTATTCAAGCGTAAACTTACAAAAAAAAATGTGGGTATAACAAAGAATGCAGATAAAATTAATATAAGAATATTGTTCGGGCCAGACAGATATTTCTTTTCACGGATTAAAGCAGTGTATTTTTGTACACTGCAAGCACGGTTAGATACTTATTGCAGGATTTCCCTTCGCTTATTATTTCATGTCCAGGTTGTACTGTGAATATAGTTGCAGGGAGTTCAGCTCAAGGGCCACCAGGTTGCCGTAGCCCTGGCGTCCGGCCATATAGATGCCATTGTCGAGGTCGATATAACCAAATTGCTCTTTCTGGTCGCGCAGGGCGAATATCGTTTCAAGATCAACCGGTACGTGTCCATGGATGAGCGTACGCCGGCCGGTTTTCTCCCGGTCCATATCGTAGCCCCTGGTCCACAGCATGGCGTGCTGGTCCTCAAACGGATCGTCAAGGCTAAAATTGAGTCCGGCATGGACCAAAATATAATCTTCGAGTATTATATGAGTGGGAAGCCCGTCGAGCCATTCGGCATACTTTGGCGGTATTTTACGCAGATCCCTGGTCCCGAAACTTTTCATGCATTGTTTTCCGCCATATTTTTTCCAGGCTGCTTTGCTGGCATTGCGGCTGCGCAAGCCAAGGAAGCTTTTTAGCCTGTGTTCTTCCCGCCAGGAATTTACAAAACTTTCTTCGTGGTTGCCTTTGAGTAAATGCAAGCTGAATCCTTCCTGATGCAGTTGCATCAAATAGTCGATCACCCCTTTCGAATCCGGGCCGCGGTCGATGTAGTCGCCCAGAAAATACAGGACATCATCCTTCGACGGGCTGATATAATGGTCAAAAAGGGCTTTCAGCGTTTTGCTGCAACCGTGTATGTCGGGGATTACCCAGCGTTTATGCATGATACGCGTTAAATCTGATCAAATCATTTAAAAAACCGCATTTACAGGATTTGCGGGGACTGTCTGTGGGATCATACAAACAAGCACGGGCCATTGTTCAGGCATTTGGTTTAATGGGCTTGCTTCCGGGGGTGGGTATATCCTTTGCAGAAGTTTGTATGGCCCTGTGTGTCATGATTTCTTTGCCTGGTTGGCAACCTGTTCCATCAGCTTCCTGATCTCTTCCGGATCACCGATAAAATGATCCTTTATGAGTTTCATGTCATCGTTGAATTCAAACACGTATGGAATGCCTGTGGGTATGTTAAAGCTGAGGATATCTTCCTCGCTCATATTTTTAAGGTATTTCACCACTGCCCGCAGGCTGTTGCCGTGTGCAGCCACCAGCACTTCTCCATGTTTTTGAAGGGCCGGTTTTATCTCTTCATTCCAGTAAGGGACCATTCTTTCGATCACTTCTTTTAGCGATTCGGTACGCGGAATGTCCTTGTCGTCGACACCGGCATAACGCGGATCAAATTTGGCATTCAAAGGATTGTCTTCGGCAATTGGCGGCGGCGTAACGTCGAAACTGCGCCTCCAGAGCAGCACCTGCTCGTCGCCGTATTTTTCTGCTGTTTCGGCTTTATTGAGCCCCTGCAGCATGCCATAATGCTTTTCGTTAAGGCGCCAGCTTTTGTATTCGGGGATCCACATCATGTCCATTTCCTCCAAGGCCAGCCACAGGGTTTTAATGGCCCTGTTCAGGTATGAAGTGAAGGCCACCTTTGGTCTGAAGCCTTCTTCACGAAGCGTGCGGCCCGCCTTTCGGGCCTCTTCGACCCCCTGTTCCGACAAACCAACATCCTTCCAGCCCGTAAAACGGTTTTCCCTGTTCCATTCGCTTTGCCCGTGACGCAATAATATCAATTTATACATAGGTCATAATATTTAATGCAAAAATAAGAAATATCCTTGAGGGAACCCACCGTCGTGTCCAAATATGCGGGCCACCGGCAAATGACTTTTACTGTTTCCTTTCCTTTTTTGTAGTTGGTTTTTTTCATAACTTTGGCGTCCTTTATCCGGATCAAACACTTAACCATGAATACAGAGATGAACCCAAACCCGCTTGTACAATACCTGAACAAAGCTTCCGAAGACTTCACCAAAGCCGACCTGATGCGTTATTGTGAAGACAATAACATTGGCATGATAAACTTTCGTTATGCCGGATGGGATGGACGGCTGAAAACCCTCAACTTTATCATCAACAGCAAGGATCACCTCGACCAGATACTCAGTTGCGGAGAACGCGTAGACGGTTCCAGCCTGTTTTCGTTTATTGAGGCCGGAAGCAGCGACCTGTACGTGATGCCGCGCTTTAAAACGGCTTTCGTCAACCCTTTTAATGAAATACCCACGCTTGATATCCTCTGCTCCTATTTTGATAAGGACGGGAATCCGCTGGAAAGCGCTCCTGAATATATTTTGCGTAAGGCCCACCGTTCCTTTACGGAAGTTACGGGCATGCGTTTCGAAGCCATGGGTGAGCTTGAGTATTATGTTATTTTCCAGAAGGATGTACTCTATCCGGCCGAAAATCAGCGCGGTTATCATGAGTCTGTACCTTTTACCAAGTGGGAAGATTTGCGTACCGAAGCCATGCTGGCCATTGCTCAGGCAGGGGGCCAGATCAAATACGGGCATTCAGAAGTGGGTAATTTCACCGTAGGTGATATAGAATATGAACAAAACGAGATCGAATTCCTGCCGGTGAACGTTGAAGATGCCGCCGATCAGCTTATGGTAGCCAAGTGGATTTTACGCAACCTGGCGCATAAATACGGCGTTACCGTAACCTTTGCCCCGAAGATCACGGCGGGTAAAGCCGGTAGTGGGATGCACGTTCATACAAGGCTGATGAAAGACGGGAAAAATATGATGGTTGATAAACATGGCCTCAGCGATAACGCAAGAAAGGCCATTGCCGGCTATCTTACCCTGGCCCCCAGCCTGACGGCTTTTGGCAATATCAACCCTACTTCCTATTTCAGGCTTGTGCCCCACCAGGAGGCTCCTACCAACATCTGCTGGGGCGATCGCAACCGTTCGGTACTGGTTCGGGTACCCCTGGGGTGGTCACTCAAAAATGATATGATGCACCAGGTTAACCCGCTGGAAAAAGCCCTCAACGAAGATCTGACCAGTAAGCAGACCGTCGAATTCAGGTGTCCCGACGGCTCCGCTGATATTTACCTGCTCCTGGCCGGACTGACCGTGGCCGCAAGGTATGGATTTGAAATGGAAAATGCGCTTGAATATGCCAAAGAAACTTATGTGGATGTCGATATATTTAAAAAGGAAAACAGGGCCAGGCTGGAATCACTTTCCGTTTTGCCGGGCTCATGCTACGAGTCGGGTGAAGCCCTGCTGAAACAAAAGGACATCTATACCAGCCACGGGGTTTTTTCAGCCGGTTTGCTCGACTGGATCGCCGGCTACCTCAAAAATTTTGATGATAAGACCCTTCGCGATGATATTGGCCATAACGAGGAAGAAATACTGAAACTGGTAGACCGGTTTTTCCACTGCGGATAATCGAAACCCGGAATGACGGTTGATGGGCTTCCGGCAAAAAATCTCCGGAAAATGCCGGCTTTCCGTTCCAGATTCGCCCGGCAGGGATATTTACCTCTTTTTTTACCATCTTTGTAATATGAAAATACGCATCATCCGGTTTTTGGCCATGGCATCAATGATGTTGTTTTCATATTGTGCCAATATGAAAGCGCCCGGTGGCGGCCCGACCGACATCTATCCGCCTTTCGTTACAGAATCGGATCCACCCAATTATTCCCTGCATTTTAAGGAAAAAAAGATCATCCTGAAATTTAATGAGTTTGTGAATGTTACCGATGTGATCAACGAAGTGTTTATCTCCCCGCCACTCAACAAAACACCCGACATCAGAACACGTGGCAAATCCGTCATCATCACCATCGATGAAGAACTGCACGACAGCACCACCTATTCGATCTATTTCGGAAAATCCATCAAGGATATTACCGAAGGCAACCCCATGGAAAACTATAATTATGTGTTTTCCACCGGCGATTGGATTGATTCGCTTTCCGTTATCGGGGAAGTGATCGATGCCTTTGACTTGAAACCAAGAAAGGATGTGCTGGTAATGCTCTATGAAGATAATAACGATACCATTTCTTTCGACAGCCTGCCATACAGGGTCAAGCCTTCCTATCTCACGCGCACGACGGAGCAGGGTTTTTTTATACTGAATAACCTGCGAAAGAGCAACTACCTCCTGTTTGCCCTTGCCGACATCAATTTTAGTGCAACCTACGACCTGGCCGAAGAAGACATTGCATTTCTCGACAGTCTTATCACTCCGGAATTCCTGTTGCCGGATGAAATGCCCGACAGCTTGTTTACCGACAGCCTGCTGCCTGCCCCGGCTGAGGTATTTGATGTAGGGAATGATCGTGAACCGGGGAACTGGCTGAATGATGCAGGGGAAGAGCTTATGGATGGCATGGCCAATGACACGGCTCTTTCTGATACAAGCACGATGGTTTCCGACAGCCTCAGGGCGGGCTTTTATACCCTTTTTATGTTTGTAGAAGTTGATACGCTTCAACGACTGCTTGGCGCCGACAAGCCACGCGACAGGGTACTTCGTTTCGTTTTTCTTTATCAGGCTGATGATGTTCTTGTTACGCCGCTCACAGCGGTTCCCGAAAACTGGATGCTGCCCGAATGGAATAAAACCCTTGACACGCTGAGGTATTATGTGCTCAGTGAAAGTCTCGACTCTGTCAGCCTTATGATCAGCCTTGATACCATGATCTTCGATACGGTGAAGTTCATGCTGCGGGAAGATGATATGCTACAGGGCAGGAAAGATAAGGATCAGGCCCTTAAGCTGTCTTCAAATGCCCGCCCGACTTTTCCATTTCATGAAACCTTCCGGTTCAGCACCGGAGCACCCCTTACTTATTGGGATTTTTCACGTTTTCTTCTGGTGGAAGATGCCGATACCATCATCCCCGAACTTGAAGTTTTCGGGCAGGCGGGAAGAAAGGTCAGGCTGAACAGGGAACTCAAGGAAAATACCTCATATACCCTCTTTTTTCCTGATTCTCTGCTGACCGACATGTATGGACACAGCAACGATTCGGTTACCTTTAACTGGCGGACAAATGCAAGGGAAAATTACGGATCGCTCGTTCTGCATCTGCATAATCTTTCAAACACAGATCAACTGCTTATTCAATTGATAAACGACAAGGGCAAGGTGCTAAGGGAAGAAACAATGCTGGAGGAAACCACCCTGAACTGGGAACTCCTGGAGCCCGGCAAATATGTCGTAAAGGCTTTTGGCGACAAAAACCTTAATGGCCGCTGGGATCCGGGAAGTTTCGTGGGAAAGAGGCAGCCTGAGCCTGTCGTTTTCTTTCCCCTGCAGGTCGACATCCGGGCAAACTGGAACCTTGAAGAAGACTGGGAAATAAGATTTCGCTAAAAAAATTCATAGAATTTACATATTTATTATGCTAATATGTAAATTTGTAATACCTTTGTAAAAAAATTAATTTAAAATGGAAAAAGTTGTGTTGGAAGTTAACAAACTAGAGATGGCAGCCAGTAAGTTAAGAGCGATTGCCCATCCGATGAGAATTGCGATCATTGAATTGCTCAATGATAAACCGCAAATGAGTGTTACCGAAATTTACCGTAAACTGAACATTGAGCAGGCTTCAGCCTCTCATCATTTGAACATCCTTAAAAATAAGGGTGTGCTTCAGTCGAGAAGAGACGGAAAAAAGATCTTTTATTCACTGAAAAGCAAATCGCTGAAAGAGATCGTTGATTGTATCAACCGCTGTAATGCTGAATAAGCCTGCTTTTTCTTTACTGCGGATAGAATAACAGTTACAAGAAACATTTTATGTTAACCGGGATTTTGCATAATAAATGCAGGATCGCGGTTTTTTTATGAAGTCAGCGGAGTAAACGCAAATTTTTTACCGTCGAAAAGGCCTTTGTCGCTCAGCTTCAGCTCGGGAATTACCAGCAGGGCCATAAATGACAGGGTCATGTAGGGGGCGCGGAGCGATGAGCCCAAAGCTTTGGCCTTTTTGTCGAGGTTGTCATAGGCTGCCGCCACCCGGTAGCCGTCTTCATTCGACATCAGACCTGCAACGGGCAACGGAAGCACCGCTGTTTCCGGGCCATCGGCCAGGGAAATCCCTCCCCTTACCCTGATTAGCAAGTTGATGGCATGGCAGATGTCATCGTCATTACTGCCCACGGCTATGAGGTTGTGGCTGTCGTGGGCTACCGTGGAAGCAATGGCGCCCCGCTTCAATCCGAAATTTTTAATAAAGGCCACAGCGGGGCTGGCCGGCGAATAACGATTGTATACAACCAGCTTCAGAATATCGCTACCGGGATCACTGTCGATCCTTCCGTCAACTGGTGTAACAGGGCTGTTTGCTGACAGCGTGACAAGCTGTCCGTCGAGGGCTTCGATCACTTTGAGGTGTTTGTGCCCGGCCTCTACTTTTATGTCGCCGGTTTGGATCTCCCGGGTGCTGAATTTGTTGATTATTTGTTCTTCCACGCTGCCGATCAGGGTTTGTCCCTGTCGGGCTACCAGTTCCCCTTCGATATATGTTTCGAGTACATCAAAACTTTCCAGATTGTTTACCAGGATAAAATCGGCGGGATCGCCTGTTTGCAGCAGTCCTACATTGAGTCCGTAATGCCTCACGGGATTGAGGGTGCAGGCCCTTAGCACCGTGATGGGGTCGTAACCTGCTGCCATGGCCCTTCTGACAAGGTCGTTCATATGTTTTTCTGCCAGGTCGTTGGGATGGCGGTCGTCACTGCAGAACATCACCTGTGTGGGATATTGGGCGAGCAGGGGGATGAGTTCATCGAAGTTCTTGGCGGCACTGCCTTCCCTGATCTGTATATGCATGCCGTGCGCCGCTTTGCCAAGGGCTTCGTCGAGTTGAAAACACTCGTGGTCGGTGCTGATGCCGGCAGCGATGTATCTGGCAGCGTCCTCACCTCTCAGGCCGGGCGCATGTCCGTCAACCGGTTTTTTATACTTTTTGGCAAGGTTTAGTTTGGCCATGACTTCGGGGTCTTTGTTCAGCACCCCGGGAAAATTCATCATCTCCGACAGGTACAGTACATCATCCATAGCCAGCAGGCTTTCGATTTCGGCGGGGCCAAGTGTTGCACCGGCTGTTTCAAATGGTGTGGCGGGTACGCAGGATGATGCGCCGAAATAGAATTTAAAAGGCACCCGTTTCCCGTTCCTGATCATAAACAGTATGCCTTCAATACCCAGTACATTGGCGATTTCGTGCGGATCCGATACTGTGGCCACGGTGCCGTGGACCACGGCCAGCCGGGCAAATTCACTCGGGATGAGCATAGAGCTTTCGATGTGGATATGGGCATCGACCAGCCCGGGCAGGATGAATGGCCCTTTCATATTTTTTTCTTCCCGTACGGCAGCGATCCTGCCGTTTTTTACATGCACGCTGCCGGGAAAGATCCGTCCGCCCAACAGATCCACCACCTGTCCGGTGATGCTGAAGGAATCTGATCCTTTCATGAGTTTGATTGGTTGTATGTGAATAATCTGAATGTCATTGCAATAATTTTGTCAGCCCTCCCGGCTTGCAATAAGTATTTCCAGCAATTTAATGCCCGCATTGGAGATGACTGTTCCGGGGCCGAAGATGGCTACCGTGCCAGCCTTGTAGAGAAAGTCATAGTCTTGCGGCGGGATCACTCCGCCCACGATGACCATAATGTCGTCGCGGCCCAGTTTCTTAAGTTCTTCGATCAACTGGGGGACGAGTGTTTTGTGTCCGGCTGCCAGGCTCGACACCCCGACGATATGTACATCGTTTTCCACGGCTTGCCGTGCCGTTTCCGCGGGTGTCTGGAACAGAGGCCCTATGTCGACGTCGAAGCCGATATCGGCAAAACCGGTGGCCACTACTTTTTCGCCGCGGTCGTGGCCGTCCTGGCCCATTTTGGCTACCATGATCCGGGGGCGCCTTCCTTCGAGTGAGGCAAAGCGGTCGGCCAGTTCGCAGGCTTTCTGAAAGCCGGCATCGTCTCTCGATTCTGATGAATACACGCCTGATATCGACCGTATAACGGCTTTGTATCTTCCAAAAACCTTTTCACATGCATCGGAGATCTCGCCCAGGCTGGCGCGATGCTTCGCTGCTTCAACGGCAAGTTCAAGCAGGTTTCCCATCCCGCTTTCGCAGGCCTGTGTGATGGCAGTGAGAGAAGCCTGTACGAGACTTTCATCGCGTTCCGCCCGGAGTTTTTTGAGCCGCCTGATCTGCGCTTCGCGCACAGCCGGATTGTCAACTTCAAGCGTTTCGATGGGGTCTTCCTTTTCAAGACGGTATT
The DNA here is from genome assembly GCA_964404735.1 of uncultured Bacteroidales bacterium. Classification (GTDB taxonomy): domain Bacteria; phylum Bacteroidota; class Bacteroidia; order Bacteroidales; family B18-G4; genus B18-G4. The sequence continues at coordinate 5,067 of CAYOLA010000151.1, read as the reverse complement.
TGTTAACGCCCACGATGGTGTCTTTGTGTGAATCGATGCGTGCCTGCTTTCTGGCGGCTGCTTCTTCTATGCGCATCTTGGGGATTCCGGTTTCAATGGCTTTCGCCATTCCGCCCAGTTTTTCAATTTCCTGTATGTGTGCCCAGGCCCTGTGTGCGATTTCATGCGTGAGGCTTTCCACGTAGTAGGAACCCGCCCACGGATCTACGCTTCGGGTGATATTGGTTTCTTCCTGGAGATAGATCTGGGTATTGCGGGCAATGCGTGCCGAAAAGTCGGTTGGCAGGGCGATGGCTTCATCCAGGGCGTTGGTGTGCAGCGACTGTGTATGGCCGAGTGCGGCTGCCAGGGCCTCAATGCAGGTTCTGGCCACATTGTTGAACGGATCCTGTTCGGTAAGGCTCCAACCCGAAGTCTGGCAGTGTGTACGAAGGGCCATCGACTTTGGGTTTTTGGGATTGAACTGTTTAACGATCTTTGCCCAGAGCATCCTGGCGGCGCGCATCTTGGCGATCTCCATGAAATGGTTCATGCCAATACCCCAGAAAAAGGAGAGCCTTGGCGCGAAACTGTCAATGTCCATCCCTGCTTCAATGCCCGCCCTGATATATTCAAGGCCGTCGGCAAGGGTATAGGCCAGTTCAATATCTGCAGTGGCCCCTGCTTCCTGCATGTGGTAACCACTGATGCTGATGGAATTGAAACGGGGCATGTATTTGGAGGTATACTCAAAGATGTCGGCAATGATACGCATGGATGGCTGGGGCGGATAAATGTACGTGTTGCGTACCATAAACTCCTTCAGGATGTCGTTCTGTATGGTGCCGCTGAGCTGGTCGAGGCTGGCTCCCTGCTCCAGTCCGGCCACAATATAGAAAGCCATCACGGGCAGTACGGCCCCGTTCATGGTCATCGACACCGACATTTTATCCAGGGGGATCTGGTCGAAAAGGATCTCCATATCGAGAATGCTGTCGACAGCAACACCGGCCTTGCCCACATCACCCTCAACACGTTCATGGTCGGAGTCGTAGCCGCGATGGGTGGCCAGGTCAAAGGCAATGGAAAGACCTTTTTGTCCGGCCGCCAGGTTCCGGCGGTAAAAGGCATTGGACTCCTCTGCGGTGCTGAAACCGGCGTATTGCCTGATGGTCCAGGGCCGCATCACATACATGGCCGAATAAGGACCGCGCAAAAATGGCGGCAGGCCCGCTGCATAATGCAAATGTTCCATGCCTTCCAGGTCGGCAGCCGTGTAAACAGGCTTGATGCTGATCTTTTCGGGTGTGTTCCAATCCCTTTCAATATGGTGCTGATGCTCCCATGCCCTGATATCGATTGTTTTTGCGGATTTTTTCTTTATGTCAATATGACTGAAATTTGGCTTCATGATGATGGTTCTTATGATTGATTATTTCATTAAACCCAGCATTTTCTGGAATTTTTCAAGGCTTTCAAGGACGTTCGATCTGATGTGGATGAAATGATTGATGCCTTTTTGTGTAAGTGTTTCAACAAGGTCTTTGGGATATCCGGCAACCACCACGATGCTGTGTTTTGAAAGTCTGTCGCTGATCTCGGGGGCAATTACTGCATACTCTTCGTCTGAACTGCAAATGACCACGATCCCGGCCCCGCTTTTGATGGCTGCATCAATACCTTCGTCTATGGTTCTGAAACCCAGGTTGTCGATGATCGAAAAGCCGGCTACTGCAAAAAAATTGCCGGCGAACTGGGCTCTGGCCAGCCGCATGCCAATGTTGCCGAAAGGGAAAAGGAATACTTCGGGGCGTTTGTGTTTGCGTGCGTAGCGGTCGGTGCGCCGGCGTATTCTTTCAAAGGCCTGTGCTCCGCGATAGGGCTTCAGCGTTTCAATGAGCGCCCCTTCTTCCGTGAAATCGGTTGGATGAAAAACCTTTGATGGCAGGTTTTTCTCAATTTTTTCGCTGAAGTTCGGGTACTGGTTAATACCCAAAAGTGACTTTTTCCGCATGGCAATGGCCGCATCGAGTGAACGGGCGTGCTCCTGTACTTTTTGCTGTATCCAACCGGTTTTTATGGCTTCGAGATAGCCGCCTTTCTCTTCCGTTTCAAGGAAAAGCTTCCAGGCTTCACCGGCAATGGCATTGCCAAGGTTTTCTATAAAGTATGAACCTGCGGCAGGGTCGGCTACTTTGTCGAGGTACGACTCTTCCTTCAACAGTAATTGTTGGTTCCGGGCGATGCGTTCGCTGAATTCAGCTGTCCGGGCATAGGCCGAGTCGAAGGGGATGACCACATGGGAATCGACACCGGCAATGGCTGCTGCCATTGTCTCTGTCGTGGTGCGCAGCATGTTCACATATGAATCGTAAACACTCATATTCCAAGTGGCCGTTTCGGTGTGGATGCTCATGCGTGCGATCTCGTCGCAACTGGGCCCGTATGCTTTTACAATGTGTGCCCAGAGCATTCGTGCGGCCCTGATCCGGGCAATCTCCATAAAATAGTCGGAACCGACCGAAAAATTAAAGCGCATGCCGGTGGCAGCCTTATCAACAGACAGCCCGCGTTCGGTGAGCTGGGTCAGGTACTCTGCCCCGGTCGACAGGCTGAAGGCAAGTTCCTGTACGATGGATGCCCCGGCATGGCGAAAATTCCTCCCATTTACAGTGATCACGGTAAAATGAGGCAGATGAGCCGTAAGATCGATCATGCGACGGCAGCGTTCAAGGTCTTCATCCTGATTATCATAAAATTTTCCTTTGATCAGCAGCCGCCCCAGGGGATCATAGTTTACCGATCCGTGAAGCCTGCCAAGGTCGCGATTGTATTGTTTGACCAGCTCAAGGTATATGCCGGCAATATTTTCGGCCTGCTTTCCGCAAAGGAAATTTAATTCAACGATCTCGGCAAAGATATTTTTGCATAAGTGATCGATATCCTCCTTCAGGTAGTCCTTCTTGTCATCAAGGATAAATCCCAGTGAGCTGATCCCTTTCATCAGGATGTCGAGTGCCTTTTTGTTAGCACGTGCAATATTTCCCACGCGGATGTTTTGCCTGACGTACCAGTCGTTGTTGCGGGTTTTCATCCCGCGGGTAAAAGGAAACTGTTCCGGAAGCAATTCCATCCCGGGGATGTCCCGAAGGTCTTCATCGATGTAGTAGGGTTTCATATTGAAACCCTGGCCGGTATTCCAAACAAGTTTTTTTTCATAATCGGCGCCCTTGAGGTCGTTCATGATCTGCGCTTCCCACATTTCCCTGGTTACCGGCGGGAAAATATCGAACAGCTTTTCCTTTTTTTCAGATGTACTCATATGTGAAGTCTTGATCCTGCGATTTTTATAAAAATATGCTGCTGGCAAAATTACGATAATTCTTGTGAAGAGGGCATTCATGATGTGATGTTTCACCACCGGGTTTGTGTTTTTGTATTGCCTGCAGCGTGTTTTTTATTTTCCGATTGATTACATTTGTGGAAATGATATTAAAAGGTTTGAAAACCTGCACCTGGATAATGATTATGCTTTTTGTACCGTCAACGGCGGGCCTCTGTCAGCATTATGAAAAACGGATGCAGCTGATGCCTGCAGGGCACGCCTTTGATCCCCTGATACTCGATCCCGTTGAGTGCCAGTCGTACGGATCTCTTTATGCCTTCTGGGAAGGGGTTGAGCTGCAGGATTATATCTATTCTCCTCTTGCCCTGGGTTTCCAGTTGCCTGTTTTGCATTGGAATATGGATGCTTATGAATTAGAGGTGGGCTTAATGGCAACGGTCTTCTTTCAGTTCCAGTTTGTGCAGCCTGCGTCCCTTTTCCAGGTAAACCTTATCAATACTGATTTCAAGGTAGGAATCCCCGTCATATACAGAAAGGGCCCCTTTTCGTTCCGTGGCACCCTATTCCATGTTTCATCCCATTTTTCGGAAGAATATATTTTCAGGAACGGCATCAGTGGTTTTGGGGAGAACAGGAATACCTATGATGCTTTTGAATGGCATGCCTCATGGGATGTTAACAGTTTTCGTTTATATACGGGTCTGGGAATGGCCTTTAACTCCCCGCATAAGCGGGGTTTCTGGAAGTTTCAGGGTGGGTGTTTATACAGTAGGCCGCTGAGACCGGGTGCCAAAACCAACTTTATTGCCGGCACCGACATGCAGGTTCTGCAGGAAACAGCTTACAGTCTTAATACGATGCTGGGAACAGGCTTTGAGTTCGCCTTGCGCAGCGACAGGACTTTTCAGGTTTTACTGCAGTTTTATAACGGAAACCTGCCTTATACGCAGTATACCCATTTAAAAGTAAAGTACCTGGGGGCTACCTTGATTGGGCATCCGTTTTAACCAAAGGTATGACTGACATGCACGCATGGTCGCAGGTTTTTATCCTTTTGCTGTTTACCGACAGACAACCGGATTACCTGTACCGCCGATAATCCCATTCGGGGGAAGGTTCAATACAAAAATAATTGTCCGGAATTATTTTATGCAAGGGCAGATAATGTTTGCCAATCAGCCATCCTGGATCGGGTTGAACCACAGCAAGGGACAAGGAGGTTGATTTTGATTGGTGCAGCCGGATACTTGGTTCCGATATACCCGGCGCTTTTTAAGCGATTCCTGGTGGTCAGTTTAACAGGTTTTTCTGCAATAATCAAAAAATCACTTAATTGTATTTGCTTTGGTTCGAATTGATTCGGACACTGTTTGTTAAAATATAAATTCTATGTTTCTGTATTTCAAATCAGTATTATTTCAAAGATCTTTCCTTGTAAAAACTGCTTTCCCCTCTTCCCTCAAACACCTTCACCCCCAACGGGGACGGCACTTACAAAAACCAGCCGGCCCCGGCAGGCACTTATGTTTACAGGATAAGCTATTCAATCGGAAATTACGATTTTGATACTTCGGGAACTTTTATAGTCGTGCGTTAAAGCAAATGTTAGTTGCTTCTGCCGGTCGTCCCGAGGACCCCGAGCACTCGTATTGGCGTCAAGCTAAAACCAGATTAATTAACAATTGATTATTGAAAACTATATAAGGATCAGGGCTATATAAGCAAAAGAAAGGGCAATTTGC
>CAYOLA010000150.1:0-7841 GCA_964404735.1 uncultured Bacteroidales bacterium | reverse complement strand
GCGGCTTTTTCAGATTCCGCTGCAGCAACCGAAACGGAAAAGGCATATACCCAGGCGGCCATGCTCATTACCATTACAAGGTAGATCCACCACTGCCGGAAGCGCTGCCGTTCTTCAAAGTATGTCCTTTCCATGATCATTGTGTATTGCGAAGATTGGAGAAGTCCATGCCCGTTGGCTGCTGGAAAACACGCAGGTCGAATTCGGGTATCACGGCCAGGATATGATCGAAGATGTCGGCCTGGTTGTCTTCGTAAATGGCCCATGCCTGGTCTTTCGAAAAAACGTAAACCTCGATGGGAAGGCCTTCGGGCGTGGGCTGCAGCTGCCTTACCAGAAAGGTCATGTCGTTTCTTACTTTTGGGTTGTTGGAGAGGTATCCTTTGAGGTAAGCCCTGAAGATCCCGATATTGGTCTGCCGCCTGCCATTCACCAGCACGCTGTTGTCGATCTTGCGCTTGCTGTTGTATTCAGTGATCACTTTTTCGGTTTTATCGACATATTCTGACACATATTCGAATTTCCTGAAACGCTCGAGCATTTCGGGGGTGCAGAATTTGATGGCGTTCATGTCGATGTTTACCGAGCGCTTGATCCTCCGGCCCCCGCTTTCCTCCATGCCGCGCCAGTTTGTGAAGTAGTCGGTCACCATGGTGTAGGTGGGGATGGTGGTGATGGTCTTGTTCCAGTTCTGCACTTTCACGGTGGTGAGGGATATGTCGATCACCGTACCGTCGGCGCCGTATTTGGGCATTTCTATCCAGTCGCCGATCTTCACCATGTTGTTTGCCGAGAGCTGTATCCCCCCTACAAAACCCAGTATGGGATCCTTGAAGATCAGCATCAGAACGGCCGAAAAGGCTCCGAATCCGGCCAGCCACCCCAGGTTCCTGTCGCCCATCAGCACGGTGATGATGATCACGGCAGTTATGATATACAGGATGATCTTAAAAACCTGTATATAACCTTTGATGGGTTTTTCCTTCGATTTCGGGAAGGTATTGTAAATGTCGTGTATGGCATTGAGCAGGGCGGAAATGACATTGGTAAACACCAGCACCATATAAATGTATGTAACAACCTTGATGATCCTTATCAGCAGCGCATAGTCTGAGAGGAGGTATGAACTCAGGAAGTTGATGATCAGTGCGGGCGCCAGGTACGACAACTTGACAAAAACACGTTTTTCGGCCAAAATATCGTCCCACCTGTTTTTCGAACGGGCCACAATGATATGAACAGCCCTTAAAATGAAGAAACGGGTAATGTAGAAACCGATGATGGCGATGATGATGATCAGCAGCACCCAGATAAACTCTTTCAGGATGATGGCGTTGTCGGCGCTCATGCCCAGGCCGGTCATCCATTCGGTGAAAATCCTGTTAAAACTTTCAATCATGGCAAAACTGGTTTTGCCGGCAAAGTTAAGGATTTTTATTCATGAAGCCGTTGGCAATCCGGTTAAAGCGGTTTATTGGCTGATCAAGGGGATGATGGTATGCCGGGCACTTATTTGCCCATGAGTTTTTTGATCTCCTGCATATATTTCTTCCTGATGGTGTTGAGGGCGTCCATGCCGGCTTCCTGGTCATTGTAGATCCTGATATGGTCCTCAATGCCGCTTTTGCGGTATATGGTGGCCAGGGCGGCATCCCAGTTGTTGTCGTCAAGATTCCTTTTAACATGCGCCGTTATCGCTTCAAAGTCGCTCCAGTCGAGTTTCAGAGGCACCTGGAAGTATTTCATGTAAGTTGTCTCGGTATCGATCAGGGTGCAGTCGCTCACCGGGCTCAGCAAAAAGTATTTCGTGATCCGGATGAGCCCGGGGTAGGGTTTAACGTTTCTTCCGGGCAGGAAGGCAATGCCTTCTTCCTTAAAATAACCCAGGATGTCGCCGATAAGCCCGTAATTGTCGAGGTCTTTGATCCTGATGCAGGGAGCCATGGAATTCTGGAAAAACACTTTCCCGGGGCTGCCGTCGAAGCAGAGGCCGTATTGCTTCTTTACCGCTTTTACCGACCGGATGATAAATTCATCGGTATATTTTGTTTTGGTGAGCAGAAAGACCGATTTGGGGTTATCCTGCTCGGGCACGGTGCCGCCATGATAGCCGGGGTAGGGGTGTTCCGATTCGAGCACCATGTCGTCGTAACCGATGCTTTTCAGGGTTTCCTTTTTTTCAACGTGGCCGATGGTTTCTATGATCTTTTGGGTCATTTTGTAAAGCCTGGTTTTGTGTTTTTTGCTGTGGTTATTCTCTTCCATTAAACAAGTGAAGGGCTGATTTGTTTGATGCAGCCTGCATGTATCGGCGATATGCCCTTGAAAGGATGGGCTTCTGCCATCTTCCGGTCTGTGCCGGTTCTTTCCGGCCGGATCGTGATCCTGTATTCCGCCCTGTTATTCTTCCGCTGCGAACATCGGGTCCCAGGGGGGCAGCAGGATGGGCTCGGTTTCGAGGATTTTCAATGTTTTTGCATCGATAAAATCCCGGTGTATCACCAGCCTGAACATATATTCGTTAAACCATTCATCGGTGATGATCAGGAAGCCTTCATGGCCGGTGAGTCCCCAGCTGTTCTCAACCAGCCATTTGTCGATGCTGCCGTCGGGCAGGATGTTCACGCCCATCAGGCTCATGCCGTGTGAGGAGCCGCTGTCGAAAGTCCGGATGCGGGCTGCCTTGTCCATTGAAAAGTTAAAGCCGAAGAGGTCATCGTAGTTAAAGTTGTTGATGTCGAGCAGGCCTTTTTCCTTATCCAGGAATTTGCCCACATCGCATGAAAAGTACATGGCCTCGTCTGCCAGGATTGAATTTTTTGCAAATTCCCTGATATCCGTAACCGGGAGGTTGATATACTTCCAGTTTCCGCCTTCCAGCAGGTGGCGGTCGTAATCGATCTCATAAAGCCGGTAGTATTCCCTTGTGGGGTCGTTCATGAACATCACGTAATCGCGCAGGTTTATCCCGATCATTTCGTCGTAGAATGATTGCGGCGTATATGTATGCATTTCGCTGATGTTGCCATCATTATCCTCGTATTGCCACCGGAAGCTGGCGGGTGGCTCGCCCAGGCAGAGCACCAGGATCCGGTATACTTCACTGAGCATCCCGATCTTCCTGTTACGCATTTCCGTTTCCGGGCTGCCGGCGGCGGCCAATTCACGGAGTTCAAGGGCATCCTGCCGCAATTTGCTTCTGATCAGCCGCGACATCATCCGTGTATTTTCGCTGTTGCTGCTCTCGGGCATGGCCGGTTCGGGGACGATGCCATATTTTTCGACGATGTCGACCACGCCCGTCCACTGCCCGCCGTCGCTGATAACGTTTTTTAAAAGCCATTCAACCCTGCGGTCGTCTTCAGGCAGGTTTGCGCTGGCGATGATCCCTTCCAGAAACAGATTCGACTTTTCGAACTGATCCCAGAAAAACCCGTAATTATGCGAGAAGGCAAGGTCTTTCATGTTATATTTCCTGATCACTTTCTGCCTGATCACGTTAAGCCCGGTGAAAAGCCAGCAGCGTCCGGAAGATTTCTGGTCGGTGATGCCAATGACTTCCACCCTGTTTGAGAAGTAATGATTCACTTTGCCGAGATTGGCCCTGTTGATGGCAAGTTTTGCAATGTCGTTGGATGAGATGGCGTTCATCAGTGCCCGGGTGCCGGCATCCATCATCAGGCTGCTTTGTATCTTTTGCAGGCCGGCCCGGTCGATTTCCTGCTGTGCCATCATCCCGGCGGGGATCAGCAGGATCAGCAATCCTGCCACTTTCATCAGGATAAGGTTTTTCATGGTCATATGTATTTTTCGAGCATTTTACGCAAGGTGTCATAATCCGTGCAAACCGGCAGCCCGGGGAAGTCGGCAATGACGTTGGCCGGGGGGCGGAAGAGGATGCCCACATCTGCCTGCAGCAGCATGCTGGTGTCGTTGTAAGAGTCGCCAAAGGCCACCACCTGGTATTCGAGGCTTTGCAGGGCCTGTGTCACTTTCTTTTTGGGGTCGGGCTGGCGGAGCTTATACCCGGTGATCCTGTCTTCATCGTCAACGATGAGGTTGTGGCAGAAGATGGTGGGCCGGTCGAGTTGCTCCATCAGTGGCTCTGCGAATTGGGCGAAGGTGTCGGAAACGATGATGAGCTGTGTTCGCCTGCGCATCCACCACAGAAACTCCAGGGCTCCTTCCATGGGCCTGATGCCGGCGATCACCTCCTGGATGTCCTTCAGCTTCAGGCCGTGCTCATCCAGGATGCGGAGGCGCTGCCGCATCAGCTTGTCGTAATCGGGTTCGTCGCGCGTGGTCATCCTCAGCGATTCAATGCCGGTGCGTTCGGCCACGTTGATCCATACTTCGGGAACAAAAACTCCTTCAAGGTCAGAACAGATGATGTACATATTGTTGATGGCTTTTGGGGCTGCCGCCCTGTTAATAATGATCCGTCAGGTAACGCTTAAACGCTTCGTAGTCGTTATCCAGGTAATCATAATGCTCTTCCCTTCCTTCCAGCCCTTCCAGGCTTGGCGGCAGGGGCGGGTCAAAGCCGAGCAGCTTTTCTATTTCCTCCGGGAATTTTGCCGGGTGGGCTGTTTCGAGGGAGATACAGAGGCTTTCAGCGCTGCAGCTATCAGGATGCTCGCGGCAGTATGCCTGAAGGCCTGCCCAGCCCACGGCTCCGTGGGGTTCGAGCAGCAGCCGGTATTCTTTCCATGCGTCCCGGATGCTTTGCCGGGTTTCTTCGTCGCTGATGCTGACCGACCACAGGTCTTTTTGCATTTTTTCCATATCGGCCTGGCGGAAGATCTTCCCGCTTTCGTCCATCATGCCGCCATAGACCGAAAGCAGCCGCGAAATATTGCTGGGATGTCCTACGTTCATGGCGCTGGAAATACAATTCCTCGACGGGACGATGGTCTCATAAACGCCGCTTTGCAGGTATTTCGGGAATTCGTCGTTTTCGTTGGTGGCAATGATGAACCGTTTTGCCGGGAGCCCCATCTTCATGGCCAGCACCCCGCCCATCATGTCGCCGAAATTTCCGGAAGGCACCGAAAAGACGGCCTTTTCCTGCTCGGTTTCCCGGAGTCTGGCATAGGCATAAAAGTAATACACGATCTGCGGGATGAGCCTGCCGATGTTGATGGAGTTGGCCGATGAGAGGTTGAGGTGATCCAGGCTTTTGTCGGCAAATGCCTTTTTTACCAATGCCTGGCAATCGTCGAATTTCCCGTCGATGGAGATGATCCTGACATTTTTTCCGAGGGTGGTCATCTGTTTTCGTTGGCGTGCGGTGACTTCCGTTTCCGGGAAGAGCACGGCCACGTCGATGTTGTTGAGGCCGTAAAAGGCGTTGGCGATGGCGCTGCCTGTATCGCCCGAGGTGGCCGTAAGGATCAGCAGCCTCCTGTTGTCCTGTTTCAGGTAATGCTGCATCAGGCGGCCCATCATGCGTGCGGCAAAGTCCTTGAAGGAGGCCGTGGGGCCCTGGTCGAGGCGCATCACATACGTACGGCCGTAAACATGTTCAAGGGGGATGGGGTAATCATAGGCGCTTTTGGTGATGTCCATCAGTTCCTGGTCGGTGATGACCCCGCCCAGAAATTTCTTCCCGACATGAAATGCGATTTCGGCATATTCCATCTTTGTAAATGACATGATCTCTTCATGCGAAAATGCAGGTATTTTCTCCGGCATGAAAAGGCCTTTGTCGGGGGCGATCCCTTTGAGCAGGGCATCGGGAAAGCTCACGGGTGCGGCCATGAGGTTGGTCGAGTAAAACGTGATCTTCTTATCCATAGGCTGCGGCTTTACCATCCGAGGGTGGCCGATGAGGCCCCGCCGGCTGAGTATTCGGGGGTTGACTTGCTGACTTTTTTCCCGTCGAGGACGGCCAGGGCGCGGTCAAGATCGGCGATGATGTCGTCGGGATGCTCGCCGCCCACACAAAGGCGGATGAGGTTGGGCGGTATGCCGGCGATCTTACGCCCCTCTTCGCCCTGCTGCGAATGGGTGGAGATGGCCGGGATGGTGGCCACCGACTTGATGCGTCCCAGGTCGGTCGCCCGCCAGATCCTTTCAAAGGCATCGAAGACGTCTCTCGTATTCTGTGGTTCGCCCTTTACCCTGAACGACATGAGGTGCCCGAAACGGTTCACCTTCCTGCCGCCATATTGCTCGTCATATTCGGAATCGGCCAGCACCATGTATTTTTTTGCCAGCTCATGTAAGGGATGCGACGCCAGCCCGAGGTAGTCGACCTGCTCAACATGCTTATGCTTTTCGAGGAACTGTGCTACCTTCATGGTGTTCCGGCTGAGCCGGTCCATGCGCGGGCGCAGGCTGCGGATATCGTTGATGGCCAGGATGGCGTTCATGGGTGAGATGTTGGGGCCGTTGTCCCTGTTGGGGAGGGTCTTCAGGTACATGGCAAAGTCGGCTTTCATCGCTTCGCTGCCATAACGCGCCCGGATGTTTTTACGGGCGATGACGGCGCCGCCGATGCCAAAGCCGCCGGTGTTAAGCGATTTGGTGACGGATTGCACCACGATGTCGGCACCATGCGCCAGCGGGCGCATCAGGGCGGGGGTGGCCACGGTGGCATCGACGATCACCGGCAGGTTGTATTTTTCGGCCAGGGCGCATACCTTTTCAAGGTCGAAAAATGCCTGCCCGGGGTTGCTGGGCATCTCCCCGTAAAGAAAACGGGTGTTTTCATCGATCAGCGACTCCCACTCGTCTATATCCGCCGAATGGATCACCTTGCGCCATTCCACGTTCCTTTCCTGGTCCTTGCGGATGGCAAACTGCTGAAAGGTGCCGCCGTAGACCTGGCAGGTAGCCACGAAGTTCAGCTTCTGATCCGGCTTCGCCGGGTCGACCGCCAGCAGGTTGTCGGCCGCGCTGGCAATGGCCGCCATCCCCGAAGAGGTGGCGATACAGGAGGCCTCCAGACCGGTGCCGTAACTTTCAATGAGGGCCAGCACCCCTTCGAGGTAATACATGGAAGGGTTGGCGATGCGCGAATAGCACCAGGTGGGGATCTCGTAACCCAGGGCCGCCTCCATCTCGTCTGAATCGCGGTAAGCCTGGGAAGTGGACATATAGATCGGTTCAATGATCGAACCCTGGTTGAAGTCAAGGGCTTCCTGCATCGAATAGATGCCGTGAACGGCAATGGTGTCGAAGCGGCACGACCTCATCTTCCTTAGGTTTTCTTCATGCCATTTCATCGCCCTGGCGGCGGCATCCGTGTAGTGTTTTTTGCTTTTCGCACACATGGTATATCTGGTTAAAATTGGTTTATATTGCTATGGGATCGCTAAATTATAAAAAATTGCACCCGCTGGATTTCCCGGCAGCCCGGCAGCCGGTATTTTTAATGATTTTAAATAATCCCGGCTTCCGCGCAGCAACGGGGGTTACTTTGCCCGCCGTAGCTTTAGCGAAGGCGGGAATGGTTACATGGTTACATGCCTGCCCTGATTTCTCGGGGGTTACATGCCTGCCCCGATTTCTCGGGGGTTACATGGTTACATGGTTACATGGTTAAATGGTTAAATGGTTACATGGTTAAATGGTTTCATGGCTACATGCCTGCCCCGAGAATCGGGGGTTAAATGGTTAAATTCGTGAGACTGTTTTTTTATGAGCGAAGCGAAATGAAAAGGCGCAGTCGAACGAATCCCGCTTTAGCGGGATGGCTAAATGGTTATATGGCTACATGCCTGCCCCGGACCTCGGGAGCTAAATGATAAATATCATAGCCCACGAATTTATTCGTGGGTCGAATTTGGTGCGCGGGACACCCCGAACCTGATTTTACATGCAATTTCTATTCGGTT
>CAYOLA010000149.1:0-31635 GCA_964404735.1 uncultured Bacteroidales bacterium | reverse complement strand
GCTGTTGGCGCTGAAATTGATCGCTTCATCAACGCAGAGCGAGTCATCCGGCATGTAGTTGAAATCGGCTTCGGGTCCGTCGAGGATGGAAAGGATCATGGTGGAGGTATCGTTGCTGCAGGGTTGTATCCCATAGGAGATCAGCGAAAGCGGGATGTCGCCCAGCTCACCGGGGGCCGGGGTATATACGGGAAGGAGCAGTCGGGGATCGTTAAAGGTCCCGGCACCGCCGGTCCACAGCAGTGAATCGTAACTAACGGCTGACGGCTGTACGGAGGAATTGCTGAAATCGTGTGAATAATGTTCACAGATGTTCTCGTCAGAGCCTGCATCGGAATATGCCTGTGGCATTACCTGTACATAAAAGACTGTTGAATTTTCAGCTGTACAACCATTTTCATTAATGTAATTGATACTTACGCTATGTGATCCAAAATCATTCCAGATCACCGAAATAGTATCGGTTCCTAATCCTGAAATTATGGTACCTCCTGAAGAAATGCCCCATGAATAAGCGGACATGCCAGGTTGGGTTGTATATAAATATTCTGAATTGTTGGAACATGCACTATCGCTACCAGTAATTGTTGGCACAGGTAAGGGGTTGACAAAAACATTTACTGTATCTCTTGCGACACAACCATTGTTATTGATAACCTCTACCCAATACTCACCTGTACTATTCACTGTAATGGCAGAAGTAGTTGCGCCGGTATTCCATAGATATGAAACGTATGATCCGGGATCTAAAGTAACGGTATTGCCTTCGCAAATGCTTGTGTCAGGCCCTAAATCAGCAGTAGCCATAGGATACATTCCTATATGAATAGTATCCATAAGCGTGCAATAATTCCCACTAACCACGCATGCGTAATAACCACTGTCCAGTATTGTATAGTAACGGTTGGTATCAACAAGGGTCCATAAGCTGTTGATCAATTGATACCATTCGTAAGAGGTCATGTTGGAACCACCATCAAGTATCATGCTATCACCAGGACATATATTGGCATCAGCACCAAGATACAGGCTGCTGTAATCAGAAAAGAAACCATATTCGGCACTGGCTCCGGTTTGATGCAAAACACCCAAATGGAATTTTCCTATAGTATTTGAAATTGTATTCGGACCAACAGGTATTTCCGAGGTAGTATACTGATTTTTAGAATAAACCCACTCATTATTAGTGCCTGGAACAACATCAAAATCTGCCCCGGTTATCATAGTAGTGGACCCGTTTAAAACAAAGCTGTCCTGATTGCCATTTCGTGTAAGAATCAATAAAGCAAAAGTGTTGTTGTTAGTGCGATTAAATCCGATTTGATCGGAACCGGTACAGGAATCCTGTGGCAAAATTGATGCCCCAAATTCGTTATTGAAACCAGAAAGATGCATCACATAAACTGGTTTCGAAGCCTCCAGGTATACAGTATTGTCAGTAGTCGGAATCTGATATGAAAACAAGCCTGAAGAATTGATAGTTGCGGCAGGAGTAGTACTTCCATTTAAATATATATCCGTATTATCTTCTGTGCCACACACATATATATGTTCATTGGCATTAGCCCATCCGCTAATGGCAATATACTCCACTCCAAGAATATTTGTCGGTATGGTCTGATCACCAACAATGTCATATGCTCCATTCTCATATATGCTATCATCCTGCCAAGTAACTGCAATAGGTTTGTCGGATGTGATATATGAGCCATTCAGGGTACGTTCTGCTAATGTACTGGTTGCCCTGCATGAGTATGTTTCACCTCGGTTTAGTGTTATTACAAATGATTCTCCGGCTTTGTGTCCGATAATATCATCACTTGGCGTAATCGTAATCGTTGTATTATCTTCAGTGGCAACAATTTCAAAAGATTCTTGTCCGACCTGATTCCTGTAATTATTCTGTGAAACAATATAAAACTCGTTTCCAAGTGCATTTTTCCCTTTCAATGAGAAGATTCCTGGATTATTTGTATGGGCACATTCATAATATGCTGTTACATCATTATTTGCGACCAATAGCAAGCCTCGGTTAAGAACCTGATCAGCAGGGGTATTTTCAATTATATTAAGCCACGGCGTGAGATTAATGCTAAGTGTGGTACTGGGAGCTATGGTTTGTGTAATAGGTGTAAATGATGGATTGGCGGGCATTCTAAGATTTATTTCGGTTTCATTATCCATTGCAGATATTCGCATGAAAATAGGATTATCACCATGGCTTGCTGCAATATCAGGTGCTACAAACCAAAACTCATCGTCAACTTGTGCAAATAAAGCAAGAGGAAACATTATGAGGATAATGATAAGAAGCCTAAAACAATGTTTAAATTTAGAGGTCACCATTTATTGTTTTAATTTCCCCCTCTTTTGGTGTTCATTTTTATCACAAATATAGCAATATAAAAACAGCCATGAACACCTTGCATATGCCGGTCGAAATTGACAATCCTTAGCAATTGACAATCAATGAATAATGGAGGCCTGATGATTACGGCCTGATCTGGCAACATATACCGCCCCGTCTATTAAGCACTGACGCTCATCCTGCATCGCCCTCCGAAGCCTTTCATCCTTCGCTATAGTTTCAGATGATGAGAAGCGAAGGAGGGAGGGGTGATATGATCCACCTAAGCTAAAGCTACGTTGGATAAGAACGACAAAGGCCCCCCGGCGAATTGCAGTTAATTGGCTTAATGCATCTTTTGGCGTTTTGCAGAACATTGGCCGTATACACCCCATCCAACATCCATAATCATTTCCCCGAACGCGGGAATATCACCCCGGATGCTTTGGTGGCGTATGTCTTCAACCGGCCTATTGATTGGGATTGTTTGAAATGAAGAATTCCAGAAACTCCTTGTGAATGACATCTACCACGATATTCGTATCATATTCTTCAATGGTCTTGCCCATATAATGTCCGATGAGGCCATGGTAAAAGCCCTCCACCTGCTCCAGGAAGTCTTCCAGCTCTAAAGCGGAACAATTCAGGTTGTAGAATTCTTCGATCAAAAATGGCTTATCACTTTGGTTGTTCAATACATAATTGACACTGGCTGTAAGATTATTTGAATTTGGATAAATATGTGTACTTAATATATCGAAATGGGAGGCAATGGAGTTTATCGGCCCCAAAGGCAACAGCCCGACAGTAATCATGGTAACTTCGTCTTCCAGTCGAATGACAGATGTCATTTCATCTGTCCAGGAACCAATTGTTTCCCAGTAGGTATTGTCGGTATCTATGGATATATTCTGGATAAATTGATATCCGCCAAACTGCCCGTTTTCCGGATACCAGCTGCAGCTGGTAGAATCAGGATGGCATCCGACGGCCACAACGGGTTCGTTAATGAGGTCATAGGCAAATACACAGGAATGCTCTTTTAAGGTAGCCGCCACTGTTTGCCAGAAGAGTTTTTGTGTTTCCCATCGCCCGTAATCATCCAGTTCGTCATACCATGGCTGTGCATCACTCAGCCTGTAGGCTCCCAAACCTGTCACGATCAGGTAAAGGTCATTGTCTTCAGCAATATTCGCCAGCCTTTCCAATCGCTCCAATGAGGTTGTATTGGGCGTAGTGGTGTTTTTCATGAACTTTACATATTGCAGATGAATGCGTACGGTATTGGCTCCGTATTCTTTCATCTCCTTAAAATCTTTCTCAATGATCTCCCAGGCATCCTCCATCATCCAATAATCTTCAATTAGATCAACCAGGGCAGGATTGGTATAATTCAATCCCCAGGGGAAAAAGGGATCCCCATTTTCATCAACGAATGTTGTATCCGCAAAGCCGGTTATCTTGGGGAGCGGTACCGTATCCGGAATAAACTGGGCATCATAAAATATTATACTGTCGATATCAATAATTGCATGTTGCCAGATTACACTGTCATCCTTAATTACATACATGGTGTCGTACTGGGATTTCGATACAGTTACCATGAGCAGGAAAAGTGTTGCGAGAAATAGTTTTCGCTTCATCATCGATTATAATTTCGTTATTGTTTGCAGACCTTAATGATTCTTTGTTCTGTCTGGTTGCGGAAGCGACAAATGTAGATGCCCTTTCGCAAATAACTCATGTTGACCGTGGTGATGCCAGAACCTGACAATTGTTGTGTATTTATCAGTTTGCCGTCAATACTCATGATATCCAGTGTTCCGCCGGGTAATGCGGCTGCGGACAAGTCGATTTTCAACTCACGGATTACAGGGTTCGGGTATATTTTTATAGGATGATTGACTGTTTTTTCGGGATCAATCCGTACCGGGATGGAGTCTGAAAAAATCAGGTACCGCAAACTGCCCAGTGTATAGGCATCACTGCTGTTATCAACCAGCTTAATCCTGATCTCACCCGGCAGGAAATGTAAACTGGCTATATGGCTCAAAGAATAATTGGTTTGGTTGTCGGCAGTATCTTTAACATGCATTGACTGCGCCTGCAGATCAGATACCCCGGCTCCAACCAGGGAAAAAAAGAAAAAAAACAGTACCAGGTATCGCATTTGAGCCCTTTTATGTTACCAAATATAGTAAAGTTTGATTATGCGTGTCAATTCCCAATGATTTATACGACAGCAAATCGTGAAGAAGTTTTCAGGTGCGAGGGTATATTACAGCTTGTAAAAGGCTTGAAATTTTGCCGATAACATCTTTCCACGTGCCGGCATCACATGCCACCGTCTTCCCCGTCGTCGCCGGTGATTGTCAGGGCGGGGTTTTTCCTGAAATTATTCCAGCGGTATGTCAGCGTGAGGGTAACCACCCTCGATTCAGGTTTGCGGTACTGGTATGAATCGAAAGATACCCCGCCCGAATAAGTTTCCCATTGGCGGCTGGCCAGAATATCTGATACTTTAAGCGTAATACTGAAATTTCTGTTGAAAAACTCCTGCCTGGCTGTGAAATCCGCGTAAAAATAACCCTCTGAACGGCCCTGCGCCGTTACACCGGGGCCGTTGTAGGCGGCATTTAACTGGAAATAAGTGTGTGAAGGCAGTTTGAACGAAACGATCATCCGCCCGTCCCAGTTGTTGCTGCTGCGCAGATCGGACGTTTCACCGCTGAGGTCTTCAACCTGATAATAGTAAAATGTTCCGGAAAGATTCAGATTAAACCATTTCGCAATATCATAGATGATGGCGGATTCGATGCCCAGCGACCGGTCCTCGTTCAGGTTAACGAATTCGTTGAGGAACAAACCCGATTCGCTGTCATAATTGGTGATGCGGGTGATCTTATCGGTAGTGTTGCGGTAATAGGCCTCGATGCTGACCGAACCGGCTTTCAACCCCCTCAAAAAACCCAATTCGTACGAATCGGTGTATTCGGGTAAAAGTGCCGGATTCCCAAGCCTTCGTGTGCTTTCGTCAACATAGGTTTCGAAAGGCTCGAGGAAATACCGCCTCGGCCTTTCGATGCGCCTGCTGTAACTGCCCATAAACTGGTTGCGCTTGTTGATGCTTTTTGAAATATGGATGGAAGGGAAATAATCAAAACGGTCGACCAGAAAACTTTCATCTGTATTCAGGACCTCAACTTCACGGTAGGTATATTCTCCCCTTAGCCCCAACTGGTATTGAAAACCACTAATTTCATGCCTGAAGATACCATAAACGGCGTGGATATACCTGTTAAAAGTGGTTTTTTTGGTGTAGAGATCATCCCGCACCCATATAGCCTGGCTGTTATCATAGGTCTCAAGGAAATATTCTTCATCCTGGCTGCCATGCCTGAAATGATAGCCGGTTTCGATCTTTCCGCTTTCCGATACCGGCTTTGTATAATCCGTTTCGATGCGATAATGTTTTGAAGGGCCTTCTTCCATCGATCGTAAACGGAATGGATCAAGCGGAAGCGGGTTCCAGTCCTCATCGGTGTCTTCCTCACGTTTTTGCTGTTTTTCCGTTCCTTCCCGGCCGGAGTGAAAGGCAAAAACCCTTAGTTGATGGCCTTTCTGCCTGAATTGTTGCAGGTAGCTTGCATGCACACTGTAAAACGACCGGTCCCAGGTAAAGGCATTGCTGTCGGTGTAATAACGGCTAAAGCCTGCCAGGGGCGTGTAATCATGGATTTTTCTCTGATTATCCCAGCCATGGCCGCCTGTCCCGTACTCCCCGCCAAACGAAAGGGTTGTTTTTTCATTCAGGTAATAATCCAGGCCTCCCTTGAAATTAAGGCCATGGCTCTTTCTTTTGGCTTCATTATCGGCATCCCTGAAATCGGTGGTGTCGCCCCTGTATGTTTCCCGGGTTTCCGTTCCTGTTCCCGAGAACATACGCCTGTGCCAGTCGATGCCGCCGTAAAAATTGAACTTTTTCGTTTTATAGTTCAGGTAAAGGTCGGCTCCGTATTTTTCGCCGGTGCCGGCCATGAGGTCGGCCACTCCGCTAAATCCCCTGCGTTTTTCTTTTTTAAGGTTGATATTGATGATGCCGGCGGTGCCGTCGGGATCATACTTCACCGAAGGATTGGTGATGATCTCTATGGTCTCGATGGTGTTGGCCGGGATCTGCTGTAAGGCTTCATTGCCGTCGAGCACGCTGGGTTTCCCATCAATGAATACCACAAAATTGGAACTCCCTCTCAGGCTTACATTCCCGTCGATGTCGACCCTCACCGATGGCGATTTTTCAAGCACTTCGGCAGCGGAGATACCGGTATTGCTGATGTCCTGACTTACATTGATCACTTTCCGGTCGAGCCTGTATTCGGTGTAGGTACGTTCAGCCGTGATCTCTGTTTCGGTAAGCTGTATGGCCGAAATACTGAGCCTGACGGGGCCGAGGTTGATTTTTTGCTGTTCTGGGGAAATGACGATCCGGTCGATGGTCCTTTTCGCATAGCCGATAAATTGTATAACAAGATAATATTCCCCGTCGGGAATGTCGTTGAGCTCAAAATAACCATTATTGTCTGAAATGGCTCCCGTAACCAGCGAGGAATCAGAGGCTGCGAAAAGCGCGATATTGGCAAACTCAACAGGCATGCTGCTGGCCGAATCGGTCACCATGCCGCTCAGTTTCCCCCCCGGACCCGCAGGCCCTTCTGCCATTAAGGGAAGGATACCCGTGAACAGACAGGTTAATATGATTATGATGTTTTTTAATATCATCCGAATTCCGTTGCTACCGTTTTATATGATGATTACCGGAGCATTTCATTATAACAAAGATGCATAATTTATGTCAAAACATTAAAGAAATCCATGGAAATAATTATTGTTATTGTATTGGACGTATCCTTCATAAATGGTTTAATACAAGTTTCTTTTTTATAACAGTATGAAGTTTTCGTTTTTTAATTGAATACACCGGATTGTTATATCTTTGGTATTTATCATACTTGTATGAAAAATTCATATTGGCTGATCATAGTGCTCTTGTCTGGTTTTTTCACATTACCGCCGGAAACCATAGCCCAGGGGAGCTGGGAACTGCTGGAGGTGCCTGCTGCAAACCATTTGCGGTCGGTTTACTTTACCGATAGCTTGTATGGCTGGGCCGTTGGCGATACCGGAACCATCATCCACACCTCCGATGGCGGTCTCAGTTGGGAAGTACAAAGCAGTCCGACAACAAATAATATCATGGATGTTTTTTTTCTTGACCGCCAGCGGGGATGGGCATCATCATGGAATTACAGCGGCTTTTACGGGACTTTATTGTTGAAAACGGACAATGGCGGGGCCGACTGGATAAGTGAAGAATTCCCGATCGGAAATATTTTTATCCATTGTATCCTTTTTCTTGATTCCCTTACGGGATGGATAGGGGCCAGCCCCCATGCACTGGCACGGACGACCGACGGGGGGCAGACATGGGCACAGGCGCCCATCGATACCAATGCCCTGGCCTTCTTTCCGGTTCTGGAAATCCAATTTTTTAACGATCAGTATGGCTATGCCAGCGGGGGTATGTTTGATATTGCCGGGGTAACCTGGCGTACTTCCGACGGCGGCGATCAGTGGTATCCCATAAAACCTGCCGATGCGCCTGCCGATGAGGTTCATGGACTGCACGTTTTTGATTCGGTCAGGGTATTGGGGGCCGGCGGCGATCCCGACCTGGGATATGGGGTTGGCATGATCCGAACTTCCGATGGCGGCGTAAACTGGGATTATGAAGAACTGTCCATGCCGGGCAATGCCTTCGATATCGATTTCAGGAATGAACACGAGGCCTGGGCGCCCCTGGGGCCGGGACAAAAACTTATTTACAGCCTGGATACCGGCTATACCTGGACAGCCGTGCCGACACCCGGTGCAACTGCCATCTTCGATATGTGTTTCCCTGATTCCATGCATGGGTTTGGCGCAGGGTACCATGGTGCCATGATTCGCTATATACCCGCTTCTGTTGGAATTGCACAACCGCCCGACCATGATTACGGACAAATGAACCTGAAGATTACGGCAGCCCCGAATCCTTTTCGCGACCGCTGCCTTATTGTTGTAAGTGGTTACGACCGGGGGGCCGGAATTAAAAACCCGCTTACCCTTGAACTCAGTATTTATGATCAGTACGGGATGATGGTCGAACGGGAATTGTTCCATTCACTGCCTGAAAACGGCCTTGAATATATGTTTAACGGCTCTTCTCTGCCAGCTGGCATTTATTTTTGCAGGGCTGTGGTGCAGGGCCCCCGGCCATATCGATCAGCCGCTGCTGCCACGAAAATAATATTATGGTAACAGCAGCATTTTGCGGCTGAATGTTTTACCCCTGAACGTAAGCGAATAAAGATATACCCCTGCCGGGATCACGGTCGTAGCGGCATCGAACATAATTTCATGCTCACCCGCCTCTTTCCATTCATCAATTGCCGTGACTTGAAAACTTCCCTGAAGATCGTGTATTCTGATGTGTGCCCTTCCCGCTTCATCCAGCCTGTAAATGATCCGTGTCTGTTTGCGGAAAGGATTCGGATGGTTTTGTTCTATGGTGAAGAGCGGCTTGTGCACAGCTTCCCGGATGGCATCCAGGGATGTAAAGTCGATGGGAACCGTCCATATCTGGTAAATCCCGCTCGAATTGTCCATCCAAACCGGCCAGAGGGTCGTATGTGTGGAAGTAAGGTCGATATTGTCGCCCTGGTATCCCTGCCCGAGACCGCCGATGGGTTCGGGCCGGTAACGGTGGTCGCTGATCTCATATTCTTTCCAGCTGAAGCCGCCGTCGGCTGAGCGTGCCAGGAAGACACCCGCCGAATCCCCTGTTGTATTGCGATCATCGTAAAAAATAACATTGACCGCCCCGAAACGGTCGACATGCACGGCTGGAAAATATTGTATCTTACCATTGCCGGCCATATCCTGGTTAACACGCACTGCTGTCGACCAGCTCTGTCCGCCATCCGTTGAACGGTTCAGGATAATGTCAGGGTCGCTGCCGGCCGGAGCCAGGTCCTTCTGTCCCGTTAGTATGTATATCCACCCGTACCGTTCACCCAGGCAAGTATCCAGAGCAATAACGGGCAGCCCGTTTACCCTGATGTTGCCTTTTTCTTCAAGTTTTCCGGTGATGCCTTTAACCGGGAAAGCATTTTCGGTAACATTCCAGTTGCTGCCTCCGTTCAGGGAAGAGGCAAATCCGATGTAGACCTCGCTGAAAGGCGACACATCGGTTACACCGGCCCAGCAAACGTAGACTTCGCCACCCGGCCCGATGCAGATGTCGCCGCCGGCACTCCGGTTGGGAGGGTTGTTGATCTGAAGGGGCGGGCTCCAGCTGATACCGCCGTCATCCGTCCACGAAACCATCATCGGGAAAGGCGGTGCAAACTTGACCCAGGCGGCATAGGTCCTTCCATAATGTGGACTTGACGGAAAGATGTCGGAGGCAAGCACTGCCCGCTCCAGGTCGTCGGTCGAGATCACCTGCTGTACTGACCAGCTTAAACCCCGGTCGTTTGAATAGTGCGAAAACAGACCGCTAAAAGGAGGCCTGCCGATCCTGCTGAGGATGAAGGTGCCGTTCTTGTCGATGGCAATGCCCGGGTCGCCGCCATGAAAGGCAATGGGCTCGCCGCTGCAGGTGTCGCTCCCATACCAGCTGTCGCCCCCATCGGTGGAAACATAGATGCCTTCGCTCACAAAGAAAGGGATAAAGGTCAGGGTATTGCACGAAGCAAAGAGCACATTGCCATCGGCAGGGCTGTTAACGATAAATACTTCGGTTTGGCTTACATTGCCGGGATATATCCGGAAATTTTGGTTTAAACCGGGATAAACCTGAAGGGATGATCCGGGCTGGGCCCAAAGGCTCCCGGCCATCAGGAAAATAAAAAGCTGAGCGGAATAAATATTTTTAAACATCTAATGGATGATTCACTGAATATTATGTTAAAAGCGGTAACCAAAATTAATTGAAACAAAATAATTCCGGGGTTCCCCGGCCTCGTAAAATCTTCCGTCGGCCGAATTGGTATTGGTGAATCCTACATATACTTCATTGAGTATATTATTGAGGCTGCCCGACAAGATCATGTTGAATTTGCCAAACATTACATCGAGTCCCACCACCGAATTAAGCAGCTTGTAGGCATCTGTTTTGTCGCTGTTGGCATCGTCGACCCACAGCCCGCTCACGCCCATATAACTTAATTTTGCGAATGCACTCAGGTTTTTGTGAAATGGGTATGCATATGAAAGCGACAGGTAAAGGTTATGCTCGGGATAACTGGGTACGATGTTGCCGGCAAAATCCCTTTCCTCTTCCATGATGTTTCCTCCCTGGTCGAGTTCAATGTTCTTCGCGATATAGCTATCATACCTAAAATGCGAGTAGGTGTAGGCCAGGGTGAACTGCAGGTTCCGGTAAATTTCGAGGCTGCCGCCCAATTCCATCCCGCGGCGGTTGGTTTTGGCGGCATTTCTGAAAAACACGTCGCCGAAAACTTCAAAGGGTATGATCTCGTTGTTAATCAAAATGTTAAACAAAGTAGCTTCGAAAAGGATCCTTCTGAGGAAATCGGATTCGTGCCTGATCAGCGAGCCTTTGATCCCCAGTTCCAGGTTTTGCGATTCTTCGGCTTTCAGCTCATGGTTATAAAGTTGGGCCGGATCCAGGCTTTCAAGTTCGTTTTTTGCCGGGCTGTCGAAGCTGTATCCAAAGGAGGTGTAAAGGGCAATCCAATTTGTTAGTTTATAGTTCAGCGCCAGCTTTGGCGTAAAGGCAGAGAAAAGCTGTTGGTCGTATCGTGATGGCAGTGTCTCTTCGCGCAGTTTATAACTGACGTTATCGTAACGAGCTGTCAGAAGCACAAATATCTTATTGTGAAGGATCTCATACTGGTTGGAAATATAAAAACCCGTATTGCTTATTTTTTCGTTGATAAGCTGATTCAACTGATCGCCTTTCTGACCGTTAATGTTATCATAATTTTCTATCCGGGCTGGTTGGAACAACAGGTCGCCGCCAACGGAAAACTCATTGGAAGAGCGCCCCAGCTTTGACTTATTGACAAAGCGCCCCGAAACTCCCAGTCCGTTCCGGCTGATGATCCGGTAGTCGCGCGAGGTCCTTTCAAAGTATTTGATGGTGGCATAGGTCGTGATCTCAACTTCGTTGTTCCCGGTCTTTCCCAGCCTGGCATTATACCTGATGCCCAGCCGTCCTTTGGTCGAAAGTCTTTTCTGGTCGCGGTCAATGGAGCGCTGGTCGGCCTGATAAGGGTCTTCTTCAAATTCTTCTTTGGTGAGAGAGCCGGGCAGGCGGATCATTCCTTCAACAAAATAGAAGAGAATTTTCAGGCTGGTATTTTCCGAAGGCGTTGTTTCAACCACCGTGTTGAGGATGTGCCAGTGTTCGCTGTTATGTTCGCGGTAACCATCGTAATGCTGATAGCTGTATGTGTTAAGCAGGCCGTAATGATCGGTTCGCACACCTGCCTTGATCCCGTTCCGGCGGAGGCCGAATGATCCCGTCTGGTTGAACTGGTAGCCAAATGAGCGATGAAAATCAATGTCGTTGATAAAATTGACCACCCCCCCGGGGGCATTGGTATACAGTGATGAGGAGTTTCCTTTGGCGATCTCGATCCTGCCAATGGAGTTGAAGTCGATGGCTTCGATGCGGGTTTGCCCGTCGGGTTCCGACTCGGGGATGTCGTCAAGAAGTATGCGCACCCCGCGGATGCCCGAGTTCGATTTGCTGCCAAAACCCCTGATGCTGATCCGTACATCGTGGTTTCCGTAGCGGGATTGCAGGAACATGCCCGGAACGGCGGAAAGAACATTGTCGGCACCGCTTATTTTATCATACCTGAACTGGAAATTGTTGATCCTGACAACACTGTATGGAATATCGATGATCTTTTTCGAGACTCTTGTCCCGGTGATCACCACTTCATCCAGTTCACTGAACAGCGTATCGGCCGAAGGATAAACAAAGATCGTATCCGGTTCCTGCTGCTGGGCACAGGCATCATTCCCCCGGAAAAAACCCAGGATCAGGAGGGTGGCGATGAAGCTAATTGCGGTTCTGCTCACAGCGGATCGGTTTTATTTCAAAGGTAAGAAGAAAAAAGAAACCTCACAGGTCAAAGGGCGCTGTGAGGTCTCCTGATAAGAACATCAAATTGGCTGTTCCTGTTATAATAAATTATTTCCTGATTATCAGCTTTTCGATCCACTTTCCGTTCCGGTTGTATACATTCAGCATGTAAATTCCGGCAGGCTGATCGCTCAGGTCGATACGGATTTTTTCAGTTCCGCTGAGCATGCGATTGTCTTCTTCATAAATGGTAACGCCCACATTGTTGTAAACGATGATGTTTATTTCCAAGGGTTTCTCAGTGGAAAGCTGCAATGTGAAGATGCCCTGACCGGGATTGGGATAAATGCTGATGTTGCTGATCTCTTCTGCTTCGCCAATACCCGTGCAATCCTGGAACTCGATCATCACGGTGTCGCTGCCGGTACAATTATTGATGTCGGTAACAAAGGCAATAAACATCTGTTCGCCAATGCCGAATCCGCTTGTATCAACGGTGATGGTCGGGGTGGTTTGTCCGCCGGGATACCATTCATAGGCAACGGCATTGGGGGTGGTGGCATCGAGAATTACCGATTGTCCGGCACAGAATGATGAGTCGGGCCCGAGGTTTGGTTGCGGAAGTTCATTCACCCCGATGGTCTGGTTCGCGGAATTCGTACAACCATGCTCATCGGTAAAGGTATAGGTGATTCCGTGTAATCCGGGTCCCACCAGTTCGGGATAGAACATGCCGTCAATCACGCCCGGTCCTTCATAGGTTCCTCCTTCGGGCATACCGCCCGTCAGGATAAAAGGTTCGGCATCTATACAAACATCGGCAAGGGGGTCGAAAAATACTTCGGGCAGGTCGTTTACGGTAATCTCCTGCACGGTATCGTTTGAGCAGCCGTTAGCATCGGTATAAGTATAGGTGATTTCATGTATTCCGGGTCCGGCGGTCATTGGGTAAAACATATTATTCATTACGCCGTTGCCGGTATAGTTGCCTCCTTCGGGAGTGCCGCCTGTCAGTACAATGGGTGGATGGTCGACACAAACAGGGTCAAAAGCTTCCAGTCCCACTTCCGGTAGGGCAAAGATCGTAAGCGTAATGGTTAAGGGGCTGCTTTCACAGCCATTCACGGTCTGTGTTGCATAATAGGTATAAATACCCGGATCGGTCTGGCCGGTGGCAAGGTAATTACCGGTTCCCACTACATTGCCCAGGCCGGGATCGTCATACCACTGTATGTCTGTACCATCGGCATAAAGATCGGGGACGCTTTCGCCGAAACATACTTCCTCACCGGATCCTGTGGGTGGCGGCGGAAGAACGATCACCTCGATAAAGTCGGTTTTGGTATTGCTGTTGCTGCCTGCACTGTTCGTTGCGGTAAGGGTAACGTCATAGAGGCCGGGTGTGCTGTAAAGGATACCGGTGGGATTCTGGCTGGTGGAGTTTGAAGGTGTTCCCCCCTCAAAGGACCAGTCCCAGCTGTCGGGCGATCCGGTTGAAGCATCGAAAAAGTCAATGGCGATTCCTTCGCAGGGGCTTTGGTCGCTGGCGGTAAAATCAGCCGTTGGCGGGGCCAGGGGCACCACCTCCACCGAGGCGGTGCGGATATGGACAGGTGTGCCGTTGGGGCCTTCGCCTGTCAGCGTCAGTTCGTAAAAGCCTACGGGAACATTTCCGTTAACAACGATCTCGATGGGTAATGTGCCGGGGAAAGTAGAAAGGGTATTTCCCGAAGGATAGTTTACCGTGAATGAACCTGTAGCAGGTGTTTCCATCACGGCAGTAAATGTCACGTCCTCGTCCCAGAGTTTTACCGAAGGAACTTCTGCACTAAAGGTGGCTACACCCCCGGAAACGACCCCGGTAGCCGGCGTAACGGCCATGGCATAATCGGGAAAGTAGGCGGTGTAACTGGCAAAACTGCCATTTCTGAAGTCGGCCCAGGTCGACATGGAAGTGACAGGGTTTGACACAATCCCGTTATAATCACCCTGGTACCTGGGTGTACCGCCGCCACCGCAGGTGGTACAGTTGATCTTCATCTTCTGGTTGGAGACCGCGTGGTTTTGCGCAAAACTCTGCCCCCCGTTGTCGGAATAGGTGGCATAGATCAGGGCGCTGTCGCCGGTCGGAGTATCTCTGGTATCCATCCACTGCACATAAAGCCTTCCAGTGGTGTAGTCGCACCAGGTGGCCGGATGCCATTGTGAGTTGTTGTTGGAGGGGAAGTCGTCGTTTACCACTACTTCCGATGACCATGTGGCACCGCCGTCGTCGGAGTACCTCGAAAAAATATCGGGTTTATAACCGTTGCCGGCAGGCTGGTTTGAAGCATAGATCAGGTACAGGCGCCCGCGGTAAGGGCCGTTGCTGTTGTCGGCCGTAATGAAAGGGTAAGGACGCGTACGCATGTTCTGTACCGAATTCCTGCCATTCACATTGCTGCCCACATAATTGGCAAAATTCTGTGCCGACTTATAGGTAAAGGTTTGTCCGCCGTCGAGCGATTGGTAAAATGTGTATACCGAAGCAAAGGAGTTGCCAGAGTTGGTAACCACATAAACGGCACCCCCATCGGTGCTGCCCCAGGCTCCCACACAAACCATCATGCCGGGAAGCGACTGTGTGCCCGGGGCAAAAGTGCTCTGGAAGGAGGCCCCGCCATTGGTGCTTCTGGCAAAATTGCCAACCCCGTTGTTGGTCATGGTGGTGTATACGTAATTGGCGTATGGACCACTGGTCTGGTCGGCGGCCAGCCAGTTTTTGTCGTTGCCGGATACGGCAACCACCGGGCTTGACCAGGTCTGGCCGTTATCGCTCGATTTAACGATCACACAACCTTGTATAGAGCTGCCGTACATGTTTTCATAATACAGATTGCCGGCACCATCATAGGCTGTGAGTACATCCCCCTTACATAGTATCCGCCCCAGGAAGGACTGCTTGTAAACCAGTCGTGTCCGTTCATGGTGTAACGGGACTTGTCGATGTTGAAAGCAGTGAAATATTCACCCGGGCTGAGCGGGTTTTCGCTGATGTGCCCCTCGGCAAAGTCGATACCCAGGTAGTAATTGTCATACCCGTCGACAGTGACAACGGTGCTGGGCAAACGGTTCTGGCTTTGATTGTATTCAAGGAATTCATCAGGGATCCTGTCGAGATTGGGGTCATCGCCCGTCTGGGCGATTAAAAGGTTTCCGGATGATGACAGGATCACGGCGGTCAGCAGTATGCTAAGAGCGTAAGTCAGTTGTTTCATGATATCTGGTGTTGGTTTGTAATTAGCTTTTCAGGCCATAAAGTTACTTAATTTAAACAATTAAGCCCGGGAATTGATCATTGATACAGGAAGTATTTTAAATATGTAGAAGAATGAATACAACAGGAGCCTGTTCAGGCATTTCCTGAAGCCCATGAAACAGGCGGAACGTATATGAATGCGGCTGAAGGGTTAAAATGATCGTCAAATTTTTAAACGGGCAATCTTTTCAGCATATTTACTTCCTTTTCGCTCAGCAATCGCCATTTGCCCCTGGGGGTGTCTTTCTTGGTGATGCCGGCAAAAACGGTTCGATCAAGCCGGATAATTTTATAGCCCAGTGATTCGAATAGCCTTCTGACAATGCGGTTGCGGCCTGAATGAATTTCAAGCCCGATTTCTTTTTTATCCGTACTATTATCAATCCATGATATCTTGTCAACCTTGATTGGCCCGTCCTCGAGGTCCAGGCCATTGGCGATCTTTTCAAAGTCGGCCCTGGTCAGTTTTTTGTCCAGTACTACATGGTAGATCTTTCTTACGCCATGTTTGGGGTGTGTCAGTTTTTTGGCCAGCTCGCCGTCGTTGGTAAAGAGCAATACGCCGGTGGTCATCCTGTCGAGCCTGCCAACCGGGTATATCCTTTCTGAGCATGCCTTTTCCACCAATGCCATTACGGTTTTCCGTTCATGCGGGTCATCGGTGGTGGTGATGAAATTTTTGGGTTTGTTCAGCACCAGGTAACGCAGTTTTTCGCGCCTCAGCGCTTGTCCCCCCAATACCACCTTATCGGTTGGCAGAACTTTGGTGCCCAGTTCAGTGACGATCTTGCCATTCACCGTAACCGTGCCGCTGGCGATGAGCTTATCGGCTTCGCGACGGGAACAAACCCCTGCATCGGCAATGTATTTGTTGAGCCGGATATGGCCTTCATCCTTGCGGCGGTATCCCTTTTCCCTGATCTTATCGGGATCATTTGCGGCTTTGGTCTTGGGGTCTGCCTTTTTCCTGCCGCTGCGGCTCTTCTGACTTTTATAGAAAACGGAGTAATCGCCGTGCCTTTTTCGCTTTTCCCTGCCACCTGGTTTGTCTTCGCTCATCTCAATTTTTTGATTGTGTGCAAAGATATGATTAAAAGGCGATAAGGGATTGGTTTATTCTTCCGTCGGGGGAATAATTCCTGTTACATCAACATGAATTGGCCTGCATGTCGGGTCAGGGCGGTGTAAAGCCTTTGCGAAAATAATATTTTTACAGGGTCGGATAGAAGGCATCCCGGATGTGATTGATCGAAACACCCCGGGAGGATTGAACCACCGAAATGATGTCAAATCTTGTTTCAAAATGGATGTCGTTCTGGAAGATATACGCATTGGCCGCTCTGATCATGAATGCCTGTTTTTTCCTGGTAACAAAGATCTGGGGTTCCCCATAGTACAAACTGCTGCGCGTTTTCACCTCTATAATAACAAGGCAGTCGCCTTCAAGGGCAATCAGATCCACTTCGTCCTTCTGGTGGCGCCAGTTTTTTTCAAGGATGGTGTAGCCTTTCTTTTCAAGGTAATCGCAAGCTGCCCCTTCGCCTGTTATACCCAATTCGTGAGCCTGATCCATTTTCCGGTATTATTGATTAAATGAGAGAGAACATTCGTTTCCGCATACCATTTCGGCATGCCCCCCCATTATTAATGCCAGATTTTGTGAAATGTGCCCACTTTTAAAATCAAAAATTACAGGAAAATGATAATTTTCTGTCAGAGCGGCAATAATTTCATAGGCTGTTTTGCCAAATGGACAGGGGTTGTCGTTCATGTCGTTCATCCCTCCCACAACCAGCCCGGCAAGATTTTTGAGTTTGCCCGAACGTTTCAGGTTCATCATCATGCGGTCGATGTGGTATAGATATTCGTCAAGGTCTTCGAGAAAGAGGATCTTCCCGTTGGTGTCGATGTCTGACGGACTTCCAATCAGGCTGTAAAGCATCGAAAGGTTTCCTCCGCAAAGAATACCGGAGGCTGTTCCGGCTTTGTTGAACGGATGTGCAGCAAAATGGTATTGGGGATATCCCCCTGACAGGACAAGTTTCAGGCTTTCGAGTGATTCATTCATGTTTCCGTCAGCAGGAAAATTGATGGCCATGGGGGCATGCAGGGTCTGTATGCCGTGATGACTGTTTATATGGGAATGAAAAACCGTTATGTCGCTAAAACCAATGATCCATTTCGGGTTTTTGGCGAAGGCGGTAAAATCGAGCCTGTCGATGATACGAACGGATCCGTAGCCCCCGCGTGCACACAGGATCGCCTTCACCGAAGGGTCGTCGAGCATCATCTGAAAATCCGAATAACGTTCGTGATCAGAACCCGAAAACTGTTGATCCGCATGGTATAGATGCTGCGCTTCAAGTGGTACATAACCCCATGTCCTGAGCATGGTCAGGGCGGGGGCCATTTCTTCCGGACTAACCTTTCGTGCCGGTGCCACGATCCCGATTTTATCACCGGCTGAAAGGACAGGGGGGCGCCGGTTTGGAATGACTTTTTCTGACATATTAATTGACTTGTAAACAGCAAATTGAACAGGCCGGGATTTACACCTGCCTGACAGCCTTTGTTAAACAAATTTATATCTTTGCGCCTTACTTCATCATGAAAATGAAAAATAACGGCAAAAACTTTAAAAGATATACGGTCACCTCTGCGCTGCCCTATGCCAACGGACCCATTCACATCGGGCATCTGGCGGGGGTTTACATCCCGGCCGACATATATGTTCGCTATCTCAGGCTCAAAGGCGTTGATGTGCTTTTTGTCGGAGGATCCGATGAGCATGGGGTTCCCATCACCATCAAGGCCCGTCAGCAGGGCGTCAGTCCCCAGGAAATCGTTGATAAATACCATGAGATCATAAAAAAGTCATTTGCCGATTTCGGCATTTCCTTCGACATCTATTCACGCACCTCCAACCCCATCCATCACGAAACGGCTTCGGAATTTTTTTCAAACCTTTATGAAAAGGGCGAATTCATCGAAAAAACAAGCCTTCAGTATTATGATGAGGAGAATGACCAGTTTCTGGCCGATCGCTATATTACCGGAACATGCCCGCATTGTAGTTACGAAAAGGCCTATGGCGACCAGTGTGAGAACTGCGGCACATCACTGAGCCCGATGGATCTGATCAACCCCCGTTCGGCCCTCAGCGGGAACATCCCCGTGCAAAAGGAAACCAAGCACTGGTACCTTCCGCTCGACAATTACCAGGACTGGCTGAACGATTGGATCGTAAAAGGGCATCGCGACGACTGGAAACCCAATGTCTACGGACAGTGTAAGTCGTGGCTTGACCACGGCCTGCAGCCAAGGGCTGTTACACGCGACCTGGATTGGGGCGTGAAAGTACCCCTTCAAAATACGGAAGGCAAGGTGCTGTATGTCTGGTTTGATGCACCCATTGGCTATATTTCCGCTACGCGAGAATGGGCATCGATCCACGGCAAAGACTGGGAACCATGGTGGAAGGATGATGAAACCAGGCTGATCCATTTCATTGGAAAGGATAATATTGTGTTTCATTGCATCATTTTCCCGTCGATGCTGAAAAAGGAGGGAAGCTTTATCCTCCCCGACAATGTGCCCGCCTTTGAATTTCTTAACCTGGAGAACGACAAGATATCCACTTCCCGGAACTGGGCTGTATGGTTACATGAATACCTGCTTGATTTTCCCGGGAAACAGGATGTGCTCAGGTATACGCTCACCGCCAATGCTCCTGAGACAAAGGACAACGATTTTACCTGGAAGGATTTCCAGGCAAAGAACAACAATGAATTGCTGGCCATATTCGGGAATTTCATTAACCGTACCATGGTACTGACGCACAAATTCTTCGAAGGTAAAGTGCCTGAACTGAACGGGCTTTCCGGTGAAGACAAAACGGTGCTGGAAGAGATCGGGACTTTTCCCGAAAGGATTGGCAACAGCCTTGATGCCTTCCGCTTTCGTGAAGCCCAGGCAAACATGATGAGCCTGGCCCGGCTGGGAAACAAATACCTCACCGATTCCGAGCCCTGGAAGATCTTTAAGGACGATCCGGCTAAAGTGAGCACGATCCTTAATATTTCACTGCAAATTTGCGCCAACCTCGCCATCCTCTGCGAGCCATTCCTGCCTTTTACAGCTGAAAAGCTCAGGAAAATGCTCAACCAGGAAATGCTTCCATGGAAAGAAGCCGGCAGAAGCAACCTCCTGCCTGCCGGCCACCCGCTGGAGCAGCCCGAATACCTCTTCGAAAGAATTGACGATAAACAGACCGAACAACAAATGCAAAAACTGCTCGATACCAAAAAGGCCAACGAAAAAGAAGAAATAAAGATCGAACCTGCCAGGGCCGGCATCGATTATGAGACTTTTTCGAAAATCGATATCAGGGTTGGAAAGATCCTGGAGGCCGAAAAGGTACCCAAAACCCAAAAACTCCTTAAGCTGAAAGTCGATACAGGTGTCGACATCAGGACGGTTGTTTCAGGAATCGCAGAGTATTATAAACCGGAGGATATTGTTGGCAGGCATGCCTGTTTCCTGATAAATCTCGCTCCCCGGAAATTACGCGGGATCGAGTCGAACGGCATGATCCTTATGGCCGAGGACCCGGATGGGAAACTGATATTTGTAACCCCCGCAGACGATGCAGTGCCGGGAAGCAGGATAAACTGATTCAACAGCACTTTATAAGGGAAAGCCAGGGGAGTGTTCCTGCCCTGAAAAACCCCGGTACCGGTGCCGGGGCATCCATCCATTCTCTTATGTTCTCCTTCTTATTATCTTTGCTCCAAATTCATCTATCATGGACTTTATCGAAGAATTAAGCTGGCGTGGCATGATCCACGACATGACGCCGGGAACCGGGGAGCAGATCAGTAAGGAAATGACCACGGCCTATGTAGGGATTGACCCTACAGCCGATTCACTGCACATCGGGCACCTGGTGTCGGTAATGATGCTGAAGCATTTTCAGCTGGCCGGGCATAAGCCCGTTGCCCTGATTGGCGGTGCTACCGGCATGGTCGGGGATCCCTCGGGTAAATCCCAGGAAAGAAACCTGCTTGATGAAGCTACCATACGGCATAACCAGGAATGTCTGGAAAAGCAGTTGCTGAAATTCCTCGACTTCGATTGTGGCGCTAACGCTGCCATCATCGTGAACAATTATGACTGGATGAAAACATTCAGTTTCCTCGATTTTGTCCGCGATATTGGCAAGCATATCACGGTAAACTACATGATGGCCAAGGATTCGGTACAAAAAAGGCTGGATACCGGCCTCTCCTTTACCGAATTCTCATATCAGCTCGTACAGGGCTATGACTTCCTCTATCTTTATGAAAACCACCAATGCCGTCTGCAAATGGGCGGTTCCGACCAGTGGGGCAACATCACCACCGGAACCGAACTGATCAGGAGAAAAACCGGCGGCGAAGCCTATGCCCTCACCTGCTCCCTGATCACCAAAGCCGATGGCGGCAAATTCGGCAAAACAGAAGAAGGCAACGTGTGGCTCGACCCCGAAAAGACATCTCCCTATAAATTCTATCAGTTCTGGCTGAATGCCACCGATGAGGATGCCCGTAAGTGGATACGCATCTTTACGCTCCTGGGCCGGGATGAGATTGAAATCCTTGAAAAGGAACAGGCGGAAAATGCCCATCTTCGCCCCCTGCAAAAGGCCCTGGCCAAAGAACTGACCATCCGCGTTCATTCCGAACAGGAATA
The DNA here is from genome assembly GCA_964404735.1 of uncultured Bacteroidales bacterium. GTDB lineage: Bacteria > Bacteroidota > Bacteroidia > Bacteroidales > B18-G4 > B18-G4. The sequence continues at coordinate 10,101 of CAYOLA010000149.1, read as the reverse complement.
CCTGGCCGCCGTGGAAGCCTCCCAGATCCTTTTTGGAAAGGGAACCACCGAAACGCTGAAGAAACTTCCTGAAGAGACCCTCCTCAGCCTGTTCGAAGGCGTGCCCCAAAGCGATATTGCAGCTCAGCAGCTCTCGCCCGGTACCGGTATCCTCGAATTCCTTGCGGATTCAACAAATATATTTGCTTCCAGGGGCGAGGCCCGGCGCATGATCAAAGACGGGGCCGTAATGGTGAACAAGCTTAAGGTTGATGAGGATTATGTGATCACCCCAAACGATTTGCTCAACGGCAAATATATTATTGTGCAGAAAGGAAAGAAAAATTATTTCCTGGTCAGGGCAGTGTAATAAGCGCTTCCCCCATCTTCCGAACCCTCCCTTTTCTCCGCACCATAAGCCCTGCCGGAATCCGCTTTAGCAGGTGTTTTCTGCTGCTTGCCTTTTCGGGCTGATCCCTGGCCGGTCATCTTATTCGGAAAATTTTCATAAAAAAATGATTTTTTTTTGATCCGGGGTGCGACGTTTTGGCATTTTGGGTATTAATATATATAAAGTCTCCGGTATTGGCATGCGCAAAGGAAATAGCGTGTATGACCGCACGGGGCTTTCAGAATTCTTCATTGGCAAAAAACCTGTATCATGAACAGATGTTATTATCTCAAAATGGAAGACCGGCTGATCGGCTTCAGCATCCGGATCGTAAATCTTGGGTGTAAGCTGCAGGCGGTATCTGAGCTGGCGCCTTCATGCCATCACATTCTCAGGTCGGGGCTTTCCTCGGCCATGTATTATGGGGATGCGGTAAACCTCAGTTCCCTGCCCGATCTTATGAAAAAGTTGCATTCGGTGCTGGCTGAACTCAGGAAAATCCAACTTTGGCTCGAATTATTTGGGAGCGATTTCCAGCTGCCTTTTCAGCAGGAGATTGAGGGGCTGAGGGAAGAAAACGCCGAGTTGATCGCCCTTATCCTGAAGGAAACCGGGTCGGTCAGGAAGAAATTGAAGCCGGAAATGGCTGGAAAAGGCCAATAGACCGGCCATTTGCAGGTCACTCCACGGAATTCACCTGCTGTAATTCATCTCGCGGAGAGATCATTCAACCGACCATTCCACGCCGTCGCGACTGTCTTTTAGCTGGATTCCCAGTTCCGACAGGCGGTTTCTGATCTTGTCGGCCATTGCATAGTCATTGTTCATTTTGGCCTCCTGCCTGAAAGCAATGAGGGTTTCGATCAGTTTTGCGCTCAGGCCGTCATCGGTTTTCCCGGGCTTTTCTTCGTTGAGCCCGAGTACATCCTTAACAAAGTCGTTGAACAGGGATTTGAGCGCTCCCAGTTCTTTTTCGTCAAGTTGTATTTTGCCGTCTTTTGCCGAGTTGATGATCCTGACGGCGTCGAAGAGATGGGCAATGAGGACGGGGCTGTTAAAATCGTCGCTCATGGCCTCATAACATTTTTTCCTGAGTGCTGTCACATCGGCCGTTTCACCCTTTGTCTGGCCTGCCCGGAGCTTTTCAAGGGTGCCGGCTGCAGCCATCAGCCTTTCAAAACCTTTTTCGGCTGCCTGCAGGGCTTCATTGGAGAAGTCGAGCGTGCTGCGGTAATGGGCCTGCAGAATAAAGAAACGGATGGTCATCGGGCTGTATGCCTGTTTGAGCAGGGGGTGGTTGCCCGAGAAAAATTCTGAGAGGGAAACGGCATTGCCCAGTGATTTCCCCATTTTTTGCCCGTTAATGGTGATCATGTTGTTGTGCATCCAGTAACGCACGGGCATTTTTCCGTTGGCTGCCACGCTCTGGGCTATTTCCGATTCATGGTGAGGGAATAAGAGATCCATGCCGCCGCCATGTATGTCGAAGGTGTCGCCCAGGTATTTGGCACCCATGGCCGAACACTCCATGTGCCAGCCCGGAAATCCGTTGCTCCATTCCGAGGGCCAGCGCATGATATGCTCGGGGGCAGCCTTTTTCCAGAGGGCAAAGTCGAAGCTGTTCTTTTTTTCTTCCTGCCCTTCCAGTTCACGCGTAGCGGCCATCAGTTCCTCCAGTTTCCTGCCGGAGAGGATCCCATAGGGATGGGCGCGATTGTATTTTTCCACGTCAAAATATACGGATCCGCCTGCTTCATAAGCATAACCGGCATTAATGATCTTTTTGATCATGCTCATTTGCTCGATGATATGGCCTGAAGCATGAGGCTCAATGGAAGGGTCAAGAACATTTAGCAAATGCATGGCCTGGTGGTAGCGGTTGGTATAATACTGAACCACTTCCATGGGTTCCAGCTCTTCCAGGCGGGCTTTACGGGCAATTTTGTCTTCGCCGTAATCGGCATCGTTCTCGAGATGACCCACATCGGTTATGTTTCTCACATAACGTACCTTATAGCCAAGGTGCAGCAGGTAACGGAATACGAGGTCGAAGGTGATGGCGGGCCTGGCATGCCCGAGGTGCGGATCGCCGTATACGGTGGGACCGCATACATACATGCCGACATGCGGTGGCTTGAGTGGCTCAAACACTTCCTTTTTCCGGCTGAGGGTATTGTAGATCGATATCTTTTCCTTCATGTTTGTTATGCTTACAGGGCAAAGTTAACGAAAACCTTAAAAAAACAGATAATATGATGATTAGTATGCCAGGATAGGGTTTAACTCGCCGGGTTTCATAAAAAAACCCCGCCCTGGAGCGGGGTCAAACCGGAATATGGTTGCCCTTAATTATTTAAGAACATCCATTTCTTTGCCTACCTTGATGAAGGCGTTAATGCATTTGTCGAGATGTTCTTTTTCGTGTGCAGCTGAAAGCTGAACGCGTATCCTGGCTTCACCCCTTGGCACTACCGGGAAGTAGAATCCGATCACGTAAATTCCCTCTTCGAGAAGTTTGGCTGCCATTTCCTGCGAAAGTTTGGCATCGTAAAGCATAACGGCACAGATGGCCGACTTGGTTGGCTTGATGTCGAAGCCGGCAGCCTTCATTTTTTCCACAAAATAAGCGGTATTGTCATGCAGCTTGTCCTGCAGTTCTGAGGTTTCGGCCATCATGTCGAACATGGCGATACCGGCGTTGGCCACCATGGGCGGAATGGAATTGGAAAACAGGTACGGCCGTGAGCGCTGACGCAGCAATTCGATGATTTCTTTCCTTCCGGTGGTAAAACCGCCAATGGCACCGCCAAAAGCCTTGCCCAGTGTACCGGTGATGATGTCGACCTCTCCGCGTATGTTGAAAAGTTCGGTCACCCCGCGGCCGGTTTCACCAACCACCCCTGCCGAATGGCATTCGTCGACCATTACCAAAGCGTCATATTTCTTAGCCAGTTCATTGATCTTATCCATCGGGGCCACGTTCCCGTCCATGGAAAATACCCCGTCGGTGACGATCACCCTGAAACGGGCATCTTTGGCGGCGATGAGCTGGGCTTCGAGGTCTTCCATGTCGGCATTTTTGTAACGGAAGCGCTGGGCCTTGCAAAGCCTTACGCCGTCGATGATGGAAGCGTGGTTCAGGGTGTCTGAGATAATGGCATCTTCAGGTCCGAACAGGGGCTCAAAAACGCCTCCGTTGGCATCGAAACAGGCGGCATAAAGAATGGTATCTTCGGTGCCGAAAAATTCAGCGATCTTCTTTTCAAGGGTTTTGTGAAGGTCCTGCGTGCCGCAGATAAAACGTACCGACGACATTCCGTAACCATGCGTGTCGAGGGCTTCCTTGGCTGCCGAAACCAGCTTGGGGTGGTTGGAAAGCCCAAGGTAGTTGTTGGCACAAAAGTTCAGAACGTCCTGTCCTGTGTTGATCTTGATATCTGCTTTCTGGGGGGAGACAATGATCCGTTCTTCCTTGTAAAGACCCGCTTCCCTGATGCCCTTCAGCTCTTCCTGAAGGAATTCTTTCATTTTTCCGTACATGGTTTGATCTGGTTTATGTGATTTTTACTGTTTATTTATTAACAAGCGGTGCAAATATATGATTTATTCATGAGACTAAAATTTCAAGAGCGCAGCGATAAAAAATATTAGCCGGACAACTCCCCCCTGAGGCTGCCGCTGCCATTAACACAGCCGGGTTTTCCGGTTTGGGAAGTGGGGTTTTAGATCCTGCGGCTTTCACGTTTCAGGAGCCGGTGATGGCCGTGATGCCGGGCAGTTTTTTGCCTTCAATGTATTCGAGCATGGCTCCGCCTCCGGTAGAAACATAACTAACTTTTTTTCCAAGCTTGTACTTGTTGATGGCGGCAACCGAATCCCCTCCGCCGATCAGCGAGAATGCACCTTTATCGGTTGCAGCGGCAATGGCTTTTGCAATGGCTTTTGTCCCTGCCTCAAAGTGATTCATTTCGAATACCCCCATGGGGCCGTTCCATAAAATAGTGGACGAATTTTTGATCACCTTTGAAAAAACCCTGGCGCTTTCCGGGCCTATGTCGAGACCCATATAGCCTTCCGGAATTTTGTCGGAGGCAACGGTTTTTGTAGCGGCATCGTTCGAAAAGGCATCGGCGGCAACGGTATCGGTTGGCAGGTAGAGGTTCACACCCAGTTCTTTCGCTTTGTAAAGCGTTTTCATGGCGGTATCAATGAGTTCTTCTTCCACCAGCGAATTGCCGGTTTTCCCGCCCAGGGCCCGGATGAATGTAAACATCATCCCCCCGCCCACGATCAGGTGGTCGACCTTGTCGAGGAGGTTGTTGATGATCTCTATTTTCCCCGATACTTTGGCTCCGCCCAAAATGGCGGTAAAAGGCCTGCCGGGATCATGCATTACCTTATTGATGTTCTCCAGTTCATTTCCCATGATGTATCCAAAGAGCTTATCTTTTTGGAAAAACCCGGCAATGATGGCGGTTGAGGCATGAGCCCTGTGCGCCGTTCCAAATGCATCATTCACATATACATCGCCCAGCTTTGCCAGTTCAGAAGCAAATCTCCCGTCACCTTTGGTCTCTTCGGGGTGGAACCGTAAGTTTTCAAGCAACAGCACTTCGCCGGGTGCCAGCACGGCAGCAAGCCGGGTTGCCTGCTCACCGATGCAGTCGCCGGCAAATTTCACGTCCCTTCCCAGCTTTTCCGAAAGGTAAGGAAGCAGGTGCATCAGCGAAAACTTTTCCTCAGGACCGTTTTTCGGCCGGCCCAGGTGCGACATCAGGATAACCGATCCCCCATCGCCAATGATCTTTTCTATGGTGGGCAGGGCCGCATCAATGCGGGTAGTGTCGGTGATCCGGAAGGAATCATCCAGCGGTACATTAAAATCAACGCGGATCAGGGCACGTTTGCCAGCGAAGTTGTAATTGTCAATACGAACCATTGGTTAGGATTTTTTTATAAGTATGATGTGCAATGTCACTGCAAAATTAGGAAAAGCAGCTTAAAAATCATTATTTTTGTTTGGAAGAACCCGAATACCGGTGCCTGAATATAAAGGAACAATAAAGTCGAAGCTCCCGCAAACGGGAACATCCATTTTTGCCGTTATGTCGCAAATGGCAAATGAATACGGAGCCTTCAACCTTTCGCAGGGATTCCCCGATTTTGAAATATCCGGTGGGTTGATCAGCCTTGTGAACCATTACATGAGGAAGGGCTTGAATCAATATGCTCCCATGACCGGCGTGCCCCTGCTCAGGGAAAGGATCGCCGCCAAAATAAAAAAAGCATATAAGGCCGGTTATGATCCGGATAGCGAGATCAATGTTACGGCAGGGGCCACACAAGCGATATATACGGCCATTGCCGCTATGGTTCACGATGAGGATGAAGTGATCATATTCGAGCCGGCTTACGACAGTTATGCCCCTGCCGTGAAGTTGTCGGGGGGCATCGTAAAATATGTCGGGCTGGAACCTCCCGCTTACCGCGTCAACTGGGAAGAAGTTTCCCGTTTGCTGAACCACCGCACACGCATGATCATCATCAACAGCCCGCATAATCCAACGGGGAGCATCCTCAGGGAGGAAGACATGCGTCAATTGGTGAACCTGACAAATCATACAGATATCGTTATTTTGAGTGATGAGGTTTACGAGCATCTTATCTACGACGGGTATACGCACGAAAGTGTTTGCAAATACCCGGAATTGGCCCGGCGAAGCTTTGTAACCGGCTCTTTTGGGAAAACCTTTCACGCTACCGGATGGAAAATGGGCTATGTGCTGGCTCCTGCCGGGCTGATGCGGGAATTCAGAAAAGCCCATCAGTTTATCGTTTTCACCTGCAATACGCCTGTTCAGCATGCCATTGCCGATTATCTTGGCAATGAGGAAAATTACGCCGGCCTTGGGGATTTTTTTCAGGAAAAGCGTGATGATTTTGCCGGCATGATCAGCGGTTCCCGTTTTAAACTGATCCCGACATATGGAACCTATTTTCAGCTTGTTGACTACAGCAGCATTTCCGATGAGCCGGAAATGGAATTTGCCAAAAGACTGGTAAAGGAGTTCGGCATCGCCACCATCCCGGTCTCACCTTTCTATCACAGGGGCGATGATCATAAGGTGCTGCGGTTGTGCTTTGCCAAGAAAAAGGAAACTTTGGAAATAGCTGCGGAAATACTATGCAGGATCTGACCATTAGCCTTGTACAATCATCCCTTGTATGGGAAGACCCGAAGGCAAATTTGGAGGCCTTTGGCAAAAAGCTGCAATCTTTGCCGCAAACGGACCTGGTCCTTCTCCCCGAAATGTTCAACACGGGTTTTACCATGGATACAAAAAAAAACGCCGAAACCATGGAGGGACCGTGCATCAGCTGGATGAAGGATGCTGCCCGCCGGTATAACTGTGTGATCTGCGGCAGCATGATCATAAGGGAAAACAATAAGTACTTCAATCGCCTGGTATGGATGCGCTCCGATGGAAGCTACTGCAAATACGATAAAAAGCATCTTTTCAGAATGGGTGGCGAACAGCTGTTTTTCAGCCCGGGTAACGAAAAACTTATTGTTGAGATCAAGGGATGGAAGGTGATGCCGCTGGTATGCTACGACCTGCGTTTCCCGGTATGGAGCCACAACACTTTTTCAGGCCATGATTATGCTTACGATCTGCTGATATATGTGGCCAACTGGCCTGCTGTGCGCTCTTTGGCCTGGAGAAGCCTGCTGAGGGCCAGGGCAATAGAGAATATGGCCTACGCAGTCGGACTGAACCGTACGGGAACCGACGGAAAAGGCGTGGAGCATTCGGGTGATTCAATGGTGGTGGCACCCGACGGCAGTATCCCCCTGCAGATCGGCTCAGGTGTCGAATCTGCGCAGAACTTCACGCCCGATGTTGCTTTCCTCTCCGAAATGCGCGAAAAACTGGGGGTTGCCCGCGACTGGGACAACTTCATCATTCAATGATCGCAAGGCTATATAATAAGATTTCTCTTCATGATTTGCTTTTTAGCATTTCTTTATATTAATTTGGCACCCTGTTTTAAGCTGTGAAAATGAATATAGTTATTGCAGGCGACGGAGAAGTGGGCTTATACCTGGCACAGGAACTGGCCTCGATTGAAGGCCAGAACATTACGATTGTCGGGCCACACGAAGATCTTATAAAAATGGTTGAATCCCATACCGATCTCATGGCCATCACCGGCGACTCAACTTCGGTGGAAGTGTTAAAACAGGCCAATGTCAAAAAGGCTGACCTGCTCATCTCTGTAATGCACGATGAGCGGACCAACATTGTTACGGCCGCCCTGGGCAAGCAGCTTGGCGCCAAAAAGACCATTGCCAGGGTGAACAATCTCGAATACCTGGAACCGATAAACCAAGCCCGCTTTGTTAGTATGGGTGTCGATTCACTGGTGTGTCCCGAAGAAATCGTAGCCAATGAGATCGTTAACCTGCTCAGCCAAACCGCTGCCACGGAGATCTTCGACTTTTCAGAGGGCAAACTGTTCCTCTTCCTTATAAAACTCGAACAAAATGCACCGGTGGTGAACAAGACACTGAACGACATTGTGGCCATGTACCCACACCTTGATTTCAGGGCCGTTGCCATACACCGCAATTCGCAAACCATCATTCCAAAAGGCCACGACAAATTCCTGGTAAACGACCTTTCCTATGTCATCACCAAACCGGGAGGCATCGAAGAATTGCTGAAACTGGGCGGGAAAAAAAAGATCGACATCAGGAACGTGATGATCGTGGGAGGCGGCCGTGTCGGACGCACAGCCGCCAGTAAGCTCGAGAATTCTTTAAATATTAAATTATTCGAAATTGACAAGGGAAAAAGCCAGCATTTGGCCGGTCTGCTTGAGAATACCCTCGTGATCAACGGCGATGCACGCGATATACAACTGATGGAAGATGAAGATATCAGGGGGATGGATGCCTTTATTGCCGCTACCGACAGCTCAGAAACAAATATCCTTTCATGCCTGCATGCCCGCAAGTTCGGCGTGAAAAGAACCATCGCACTGGTCGAGAATATCGACTATATCGATATCTCACAGAATATCGGTATCGATACCATCATCAATAAAAAACTCAGCACCGCCAGCTATATCGTTCGATTTACCATGAATGCCAACGTTACATCCATTAAATGCCTGAGTGGCATCAATGCGGAGGTAATGGAATTGGTGGCTCATCCGAACAGCACTGTATTGCGCAAACCCATCAAGGATCTGCCCATACCGAAAGGAGCCATCATCGGAGGCATTATCAGGGGTGAAAACAGCTTTATTGCCGTGGGCGATTTCCAGATAGAAGAGGGCGATAAAGTGGTGGTTTTTTGCCTCCCCGAGGCCATACACAAGGTCGATAAACTTTTTCATTAGGGATGAAGAACTGGCAAGGCATCAATTTACCGGTTATCATCCGGGTGATCGGGTTCCTGCTCATTATTGAAGGGCTCTTTATGCTTACCAGCCTTTCTTTTTCCCTCTATTATTGTGATGGGGCCTGGCCGGGCATTCTTGCGGCAGGACTGGCAACCATGGCTTCGGGCAGCATTTTATGGTTTTCAACAAGAAAAAAACCCAGAGGAATAGGAAAAAAAGAAGGCTATGTGATCGTAACATTTACCTGGATCATCATATCCCTCTTCGGCACCCTGCCTTACCTGCTGAGCGGTGCCATACCAAACTTTACCAATGCTTTCTTTGAGACAATGTCGGGGTTTACCACAACCGGTGCTACGATACTCACCAATATTGAAGCTGTGCCCGAAGGCATCCTTTTCTGGCGCAGCATGACGCACTGGATCGGTGGCATGGGCATTATCGTGTTTACCGTGGCAGTATTGCCCATCCTTGGCATTGGCGGGATGCAGCTTTACGCCGCTGAGATGCCGGGAGTGACCAAGGACAAGCTTCACCCGAGGATCACTGCCACGGCAAAAAGACTGTGGGGGATATACCTTATTTTTACCCTGGTTCAAACGGGATTGCTTTTATTCGGCGGGATGAGCCTTTTCGATGCACTCTGCCATACCTTTGGCACTGTGGCCACGGGAGGTTTTTCAACATCTAACCACAGCATCACCAATTTTTCTCCATACATACAATATGTGATCATTATCTTCATGATCCTGGCCGGCACAAACTTTACACTCCATTATCTGGCTTTGCACGGGCAGCTGCGAAAGGTTTGGAAAAGTGAGGAATTCCGTTATTTCATCTACCTGATCATGGCTGGTACCATCATCATTACCCTGGTACTGGCATTTGGTAAAAAAGACATGGGCTTTGAAGAAGCGTTCCGTTCATCTTTTTTTCAGGTTGTATCCATTATTACCACCACAGGCTATATCACCGATAATTATATGAACTGGCCGGGGCTGCTCTGGCTGCTGATATTTCTGATGATGTTCATCGGCGGTATGGCGGGCTCTACCGGTGGCGGCATCAAGGTGATGCGACAGTTGCTCCTGCTCAAGAACAGCCTCCTGGAAATGAAACGCCTCGTCCATCCACAGGCCATCATCCCTGTGAGAATGAATGGGAAAGTAGTATCGCAGGATATCATTTTTAAGGTGATGGCTTTCTTTCTTATTTATGTTTTCGTTTTTATCGCGGGGGCGATGGTGATGGCTTTGCTGGGTCTGAATGTTCCTACAGCCATTGGAGCTACTGCAGCCACCATCGGGAATATCGGCCCCGGC
>CAYOLA010000148.1:0-1551 GCA_964404735.1 uncultured Bacteroidales bacterium | reverse complement strand
CACGATGCCGGCAATGTCATTGGCATCACGGAAAAGACCCCCGACAAAAGTCCTGCCGCTGATAGGATCGTAGATCTCGGCATAGGAAAGTTCCTTGAATGATGGCCTGGCAATGGTGTTGGAATAGGATGCCCTCAGGTTTTGGTCTTTAGCATAGTTGTAGATGAGGTTGATTGAGGGGAAAACATCCAGATCGTCGAGTACGATGTCGTTATTCAGTACATTAACGCCCAGTTGGTCCTGCCCGGTATACCGCTGCAGGTATTTTTCAAAGCGGATTCCGATGGTGGCCCTGACCTTCCTGAACAGGGCCAGGTCGGTGGCCACATAAGCAGCAGCGCTGCTGATGCTTGAATTATATTGGTTCGGGTTGTTGGGGACGAACCTGGCCTCATAGGTCGTTCCCCTTGTTACCAAACTTCCTTCGTAAGGCCAGAGGTTTTCGGGATAAAACAGTTCATCCGGGTTACCGGTAAGTGTGATATTCCGGATGTTCAGGGCAAAGCTGCGGATGACATAATCGCGTTCCTTGTAAGTGTATGCGCCTCCGAACTTCAGCTTCGACTTCTGCCCCCGCAGAAAAAAATCTCTTTCCACATGCAGGATGCCTGCTGCATTGATCTCTTCCAGGTCGCGCCAGATCCTTTCCGGGAACCCGACTTCGGTGCCGATATGATAAACCCCGTTCCGGTCCTGGTAACGCAAAAAACGGATGTCAGGGTCCTTGATCACTGAATAGGTGGGAGAAAGCTTCCATTCATAAATCCAGCTGGCATCGCGTGAGCTGTGCTTGCCGCTGATAAGCAAGTTTGACAGTGATCGCTGGCTGTAATCAAGGTTGTGCTGTAAGGCATCGAAGTTTGAACCCTGGTCGGATCCCTGGTAATCAAAGATACCGGCCCTGGATTCGCCGTTCTGAAGGTGCAGCAGGTCAATGGCGTATTTGGAATGCCTGGTCTTCACGGCAAAAGCTGCCAGACCACTCATCAGCACATAGTTATCCCCAAAATTCCCCTTTTGGAATTCCCGCACGTCCATCTCATATACGTCAGGGTTTCCCGACAGGCCGTAACGGCCGTATTCTGCTCCTTCATAAAAGCTGGTCTCGTTCTTGTAAGAAAATGCAAAATTATAGCCCAGAGTTGTTTTGCTGCGCAGGAACTGGTCCCCGAAAGCAGCGCCCAAACTGTAGTTCATGAAGCTTTTTTGTTTGAGGGCTGCCATTCCGGGATTGAAGCTCTCAAGGATTTCTTTGTAGCGCCGGCCTTTTTCGCCATATGGGTTTCCGACTACTTCGGAAAAGAAGGGGATGTTCGTGGTTGCGGGAATGTCCTTTCCCCCGTCATCAAAACAAAAAAATTCGGTCTTCCCGCCATTATAGCTCAGGTATTCACTATTGAAGTGCATGGCCGGGCTGTAAGCGGCACTGAGCGAAATACTTCCGGTTTTTTGTTCGGGAAAGTCCTTGGTGGTAATATCGATCACGCCTCCCGTGAAGTCGGCGGGCAGTTCGGAACTGAATGTTTTATAAACCACGATATTGTCGATGAT
>CAYOLA010000147.1:0-41829 GCA_964404735.1 uncultured Bacteroidales bacterium | reverse complement strand
AAAAACAGCTGCAAACTACCCAAATTAATCATTAACTTTGAAAGAACTACACATATGAAATTAAATCAAACTGGTGCAAATTGTTTTGACGACATACATTTTTAATTACAAAAGCGTTCTTTTTTAAAAACTTTGACCAAATTTTTGGTAAATATCCAAAGTAGTTGTATTTTCACAGGCTGTTTTATTTCACTCAGATCTTCTGGAATTTTTTACTGAGCACGAAATAAACAAGACCAACATTTGCACAAGCGCTTCCAGGATGTCTGAATCTACTAAATGGCCGATGAAAGAAACTATCATTATTACTATTGCAACGATTCTGACACTGACATTTTCTTCCTGTGAGAAGAAAGAAGAACCCAGGGAGCCGGTAGCCGCCTTTACGATCAGCCCGTCGAGCGGCTCTGTTGCCATAAATTTTTTGTTCAATGCCTCCGGGAGCCAGGATGATGAAGACCCCCTGGATTCGCTGAAGGTAAGGTGGGATTTCGACGGCAACGGCTTTTACGACACCCCCTTTTCCTATAACAAGGTGGCAGAACACCAATACGAAGATGCCGGCAATTACAATGTGACCATGGAGGTAATGAATACCAAGGGTTGGACCGATACGGAAACGAAAATGCTGTACGTTTATCCCGACAGCCTGCCGCCAGTGGCCTCCTTCAATGTGCTTCCCGACACGGCCAGCGTAAATACCATCTTTTATTTTACGGCCGCCACAAGCTACGATCCCTATACGCCCACCGACCAGCTGCGCTTTCGCTGGGACTGGCAGAGCGACGGAAGCTGGGACACCCCCTACCTGGCGGATACCATAATCTATCGAAAATTCAACAACCCCGGCAACTTCAGGATACTCCTCGAGGTGAAGAACGAGATCGGGCTCACCGATACCACCAGCAGGCTGATCCACGTTTATAATATCAAATAAGCGTTACAGGCATTGTGTAATCAGGTACTAATTGATTTTATAAGACATATGATGATCAGAACGGCATCCTCCATTTTATTATTTTTTGTCTTCCTCACAACTTTTGCCCAGTACAAAATTGAAGGAAGCCTGCAGGGGCTGAACAATGAAAACATCGTTCTCCTGCGCTTTTTCGGCGACCGCCACAGCTTCCTTGACTCGACCAGTACCGACCGGAACGGCTGGTTCCGCTTTTCCGTTCCCGAAAACACCCCCACCGGGCTGTATTCGCTGGCCCTGAATAACAAACCCTTCGCCAACCTGATCTTCAACAAGGAAAACATCACCATGAAGATCGACTGGAACAGCGCTACCCTGCCGGAATTTGTTTTTTCGATCGAGAATCTGGTTTATTACGACTACATGGTTCGTTCCGACATATTCAACCAAAAGTATGCGCAGCTTGTCGATATTCTGGGAACCTATCCCGAGCAGGACAGCTTCTATTTTTATACCGGGGCCCATTTTGATAAGTTGCAGGCAGGTTTCAGGGAATATACAGACCTTATCCTTGAAGAACATGCGGGAACTTACGCTGCCAGGATGGTTCGGAGCGACAGGCCGGTGATGATCCCCGCCAAGAGGGTGAGGGAAGATTATCTGCAGTATATGCGGTCCCATTATTTCGACGAAGTCGATTTTAGCGATACGACACTCCTCAACAGCAATGTGTTTACCGGCAAGGCCATCGACTACCTGAAATTCTATTCCATGCAGGGCATCGGCAAGGCGCGGCAGGAGGAGTTGTTCATACAGGCCGTTGACAGTATCCTGCTGCACGCCATGGAGAACGGGCAGGTATTTGATTTCCTGATGCAATACCTCATTGAGGGCTTCGATATGTACGGTTTCGATAATGTGATCTCGCACATTGCCGGGAATTACGAGCCGGCCGGCGCCTGTGTTGATGAAGACAGCAAGTCGGAATTACATAAGCGGATGGAAAGCCTGCGCGAGATGGCGGTAGGCAAGACAGCCCCGCCCATTACCTTCACCGATGAAAACGGGCAGCCAAAAGAGCTTGGCAGCATCGACAGGGAGCTGGTGGCTGTGATCTTCTGGGCAAGCTGGTGCCCGCACTGCGTGGCCATGATGCCGGAACTGATGAAACTCTATGAGGCACCCGGACTGCCGCCTTTCGAAATACTGGCCATCTCCATCGACACCAGCGCCACCGAATGGGAAAAAAGCGTACAGGAAATCGGGCTGCCGTGGATCAATTACGCCGAACTGAAAGGATGGAATTCCAGAGCCGTAAAAGATTACAGCATTTATGCAACCCCAACCATGTTTCTGCTTAACCGCAAAAGGGAGATCCTGGCCAGACCCGTGAACGTGACGGAATTACGATATGCGCTGGAAAGCAGCGGCAGGTAATCACCCATACCCAATGGCAGGCCGCCTCCCGACAATGCCTGCTCTTTCTATTTCCTGCTTGATTTATCAAAGAATTTTTTGTATCTTTACCGAAATCCGGTTTTAGGCACATGCTGCCTGGTGGTTAGATTAACCGTTAAGCCTTTCCCGTTCAAGGCTGCAACTACAGGTAATTGTTGATAATAATACCGAATGGCCGTTGGTTTACCTTGTTAACCAAGGCAAATAATTAACATATAAAAAATAAACGAATAAAATGCACGAAGTCAAGATCATTTATTTAACAGGGAAGACAGGAAAGAAATACCGTTTTTACACCTTTCGCAGCTCCGAAGGTTTCAAGCCTTCCGGAGGCGTATTTGCCATTACCCGGCGAAGGAAAAAAAAGAGCGCCTGGGAACATGAGGTTATACACCTTGATGAAATCCATGATATGTCGGGGCTTCATGCGCACATATCGCAGGCCTGTCACCAATACTTAGAGGAAGAGAACTATATCGCCGCGCGGCTGGAGAATGACCCCCTGAAGCGGAAAAAATCCATCGAAGACTTGCTGGGCAATTACTTCCCCTCAAGACTGAGAACCTGAAACGGGTACTTTCCCTTCTATGGCTAATCCCGTATGATCCTCACCCTGATGGCAGCGGCAATATTTTTGGCAGTGGTAAAAGTGCTGATATCCCTGTATAGTTCGCCGTCAGCTCCGGCGTAATGGCTGTGGCCGATAAGTTTCATTTCATAAACGGCTGTTTCGCCACCCTTTTCAAGCCTGGCTGCATACACGAGGGCCGGTTGGCTGGAACTCATATAATCAGCATTGCCGGGATACCGGGTGTTGGTCCAGTATTCGTTCCAGTCCCACGACTGGTTGACCTCCAATAATACATAAAAAACATCGGGCAGCATGGCTGTGCTTACCGCCTGCAGCCTGAAGTCGCCTGTGGGTGTCGGTCCGGTAATGGCGTCGGGAACCGGATTATCCACACCAGGGAGTCCGCCGTATTTATGCCACCAGTATGGCAGGGCGGCAGGGCGTTTCACGGGGCCCGGCTCCCAGTGGCCTGCGGTAACGCGGCCATGGCCAAAGATGCCCGTGCCAATGGATGCCGCCACATAGAGGGTTTCAATATAATTCCCGGCTGTATCTTCTATCCATACGGCCATCAGCGGATGGTTGTGCGCCGGGCCCTTCCTGAATTCAACCTCCAGCAGCAGGCCCGCTGCATCGCGGTTGGCAAAGAGCAGTTCGGGTTCTGCGGCAGCCGCTCCGCCACCCCTTTGCGATGAACATGCCTGAAAAGATATTAAGGCAGACAAGGCCAGTGACAACAGCAAAAAGCCTGATTGACGGATAAGTCCCGGACGATTTCGGATCGGTCTTTTCATGTTCAAGGTTTTAAATTTCAAAGATAATGCCAATAGTGGGCAGTACGGTTCCCGTTTCGTTGGGGATCTCTTTCAGCTTATAACGCTGCAGGGCCGGCGGATCAGCGGGATTCTCAATGATATAATTCCCCTGCGGATCCGTTTCCCTGATCAGGTTGGGCGGCAGCTCCGCCTTGAAGTTATAAAGATTTTGTATGTCGAGGTAAAGCGTGAGCGACCACTTTTTGAAATAATACGATTTGTCGACCCGCACATCAAGCTGGTGAAATGACGTAAGCCGGAAAGAATTAAAACTGTTATAGTCGAGGCCGGGCCCGCTGCGGGCATTCCACGCCAGCACAAAGCTGGAACTTTCAACATCCCAGGGCGTATATGGCGCCCCTCCGGCATAACGCCACTTGATGCCAAAATCCCAGTTCCTTTCAAACGATCTCCTGGCGGTAATGTTGAAAAGATGTTTGTTGTCCCATGCCGAAGGGATGAAAACATCGTTCTTATCCTGAAACTCACTTCTGACAAAAGTGTATGAAATCAGCATATTGATCTTCCCGAACAGGGTGCCGCGCATAAAAAGCTCAACACCTGCCGCTCTTCCTTCTGACTTTGAGATCACTTCCTCGTCGCCAAAGGTGCCGTAATCGGCACCTTTGCTGGCCAGGTTCACCGAATCGGCCACCGAAAAAGGGTAATCGTAATAATGCTTGTAAAAGCCTTCGAGCGACAGCTCGAAGTTGTCGTCGGGCCTGAAGGCCACACCGGCCACCACCTGATCGTTATAAATATACCTGATCCCGTTGTCGCGGTTCACCAGTTCACCGGCCGGGTTCCGGAAGCCGAGGGTGGTATAGGCCGGGCGCTGAAAATAGCGGCCGGTATTGAAATTCACAGTCCATTTGTCGCTCAGCAGGTATGATGCAGCCAGGCGCGGAGAAAGCTGGCTGAGCATGTTTGACATCTCCGGCGAATAGTTGGCGGCATCGGTCCTGATCCCCAGCGAAAGGGACAGCCGGTCGCTGACAAAAGACCGTGAAACCTGCGCAAAAAGGCTCCACGAAAGCATCTCCAGCCTGCTGTTGTATTCCAGGTCAACACTTTCTTCGCCCAGGAACACTTTTCGCATGGTACGATTGGTGTAGATGGCATGGTTAAGGCCGCCCCCGGCCCTGATGCCGTATTCGCCCGCACGCATGTCGTACTCGTAACGCAGCTTGTTCTCTGCCTCGGTCGAGAGGTAATCGAGAATTTTATTGTCTTCGGAGCTTTCGTCGTTTTCGAAATACTTAATTTGTTTATTGTTGAGATAATTCCGGCTCCCGACAAGCGTATGGGCTCCCCTGTTGCCGAAGTGCTTGTACACGGCCCCGAAGGTATATGACCACTGTTCGTTGACGGGCACCAGGTCGAGAATGTATTGCTGTTCTTCGGTAGGGTTTTTCAGGCCGGTGTTCAGGCGGAACTGGTCGATGGCCCCGATGCCGATAAAAGTCAGTGTATTTTTTCTATCGAAGATGATGCGGTTCTTAAGCTGGAAGTCGTTATATGTCGGCAGGAAGGGCAGTTGCAGTGCGCTGAAGAGGAACTGCAGGTATGACCGGCGGGCGGAAAAGATAAATGTCGACTTTTTCCCGGCGGGGCCTTCCAGTGTCAGGGCCAGGTCGGAGGCCCCGACGGTACCCTTGAAATTGATCTTGTCGGGGTTCCCGTTCTTCATTTTCATTTCGACTACTGAGCTGAGCATGTTTCCGCGTGAAGCGGGAAAGGCACCCGATAAGAGGTTTACCTCCCTGAGGAAGTCGGCATTAACAATACCAACCGGGCCGCCCGAAGCACCCTGTGTGGAAAAGTGGTTCAGGGTGGGGATCTCCACCTCATCGAGGTAGAAAGTATTTTCGGAAGGCCCCCCTCCCCTGACGATCACGTCGTTGCGGAAGGCCGGCGTGGAAGCCACGCCCGGCAATACCTGTACCACCCTTGATATGTCGCGGTTGGAACCGGGGTTTTTCTCGATCTCCGACACACCGATGCTTCTTGCCGACAAGGGGCTTTCTGCATCACGTTCGAAGGCGGATGCCCGCACCACCACCTCATCAAGTTTTATCTGTGCCGGTGTCATGGGCACATCCAGGTAAGCCGTGCGGGCCGTGGTCAACTGTATCTCTTCGGTGGTCTTCTTCTCATATCCCACCGCGCTGGCCAACAGCCTGACAAAGCCGGGGCTGATCCCGGTAAAGACAAAATTCCCGTCGAGGTCGGAAACAGAGCCGATGTTGGTGCCGCTGATGACGATATTGGCAAAAGGGATGGGCTCATTGCTGCGGGCATCGAAAATGCGCCCGCTGATCCTGGCTTCCTGGGCCGTGAGCAAGGTGGCAACGGCCATCAGGAAAAAAGAAGTGACAATATGTTTGAAGGGATTTTTCACGTCTCAGTTTTTCAGATGTTTCTTAAAAACGCCCAATGCCCTTTCCCGGGCAAAGCGATGGTCGACGATGGGGGGCGGATAGGCGTCTGTGCCCGCCTCCGGCACCCAAATGCGGATGAATTCTGATTGCGGGTCGAACTTTTTCGCCTGCAGCTCCGGGTTGAATATCCTGAACCAGGGGGCGGCATCGCAGCCCGTACCGGCGGCCCACTGCCACCCGCCATTGTTTGAGGATAGCTCAAAATCGAGCAGGCGGGAAGCAAAATACGCTTCACCAATACGCCAATCAACCAGCAGGTGCTTCACCAGAAAGCTGGCCGTTACCATTCGCAAACGGTTATGCATATAGCCGGTGGCATTGAGCTGGCGCATACCGGCATCTACCATCGGGTAGCCCGTATTCCCCTCCATCCAGGCATAAATTTCATGTTCGTCGTTCCGCCAGGCAATACGGTCATACTCCGGCCTGAACGAAGCCTCCACCACATGCGGGTAATGCCAGAGGATCATCATATAAAATTCACGCCAGATCAACTCATTCAAAAAAATCTCATTCGTGCTCCGGGCCAGGTTCACAAGCCGGCGGATGGAGATGGTGCCGAAACGCAGGTGAATGCCCAGGCGGCTGGTCCCCTCACGTGCGGGAAAATCCCTGTTCAGATGATAGCGGCTGATCACGGCGGCATCAAAATCAGGCGAAGGAAAAACCATATCTGCCTCCTCAAAACCCATTTCATGTAATGCCGGCATCGCAGCCGGAAGATGCTGCATGAAGCCGGCGGTCACATCTTCAGATGGCCAGCCTGAAGAAGCCGTATCGTCAAAAACAGCCTTCCACCTTTTCATATAGGGAGTAAAAACGGTATAGGGCCTGCCATCGTCCTTCAAAACCTCATCCTTTTCGAAGATCACCTGGTCACGAAAAGTATGAAACCCGATGCCTTTCCCCTGCAGCAAGCCTGCCAACTGCCCATCGCGCTCCCGCGCATATGGCTCATAGTCATTGTTGGCAAAAACATGCTGAATATGATACTTTTCAGTCAGTGCCGAAAAAACTTCTCCGGGTATGCCATGATAAACCAGCAGGGTACTGCCCATATTCTCAGCTTCCTGCTTCAGACGCGAAACTTCGCGATAAATGAAGGTCACACGGGGGTCGGCTTTGGCATCAAGCCTGTCGAGTATCAGGCTGTCGAAGATGAATACGGGAAGCACGGGTAACCCGGCCTGAAGGGCCCTGTACAGGCCGTGGTTATCGTTAAGGCGCAGGTCGCGCCTGAACCAGAATATGTTGATCGGCTTCAAGATGTTTAATTTTAAGCTTTATTCGCTAAACAAAATCTAAACACCCTGCCCTGATAAAAGTTCATTCGCCGGTCTTTTTTGCTTTTTCTTTTTTTACGCGCTTCCGGTGTGCCGGGAAGGTGAAGCGGTGATCGGCCTTCTTGATGAGGTAATAGGCGATGGCGAGTCCCACGACAAGTGCACCGATGGCGAGTTTTGTCAGATCGGTATACTGATCGAAATCGAGGACGATGATCTTCCTTGCCAGGGCGATGATGGCAACCAGCACGACGATCTCCACATGCACGATATCATCGCGCAGATATACCTTTATGGTGTCGAGCAATTCAATTCCGATCAGCACGATAAGGATGCTTCCGAATAGATCCATCATCACCTTTTCGTCGAGCATGTGAAAGTTTCCGACAGAAATGTAGGAGATCAGGGTATAACCGAGTTGTATGACGGATAACAGCAGCACCAGGGCCATGGTCACGATCAGCACCCATATAACGATGCTTTCGAAAGTCCTGAGGGTTTTCATGCTTTTCTTTTCTATTTGCATATGCTATTGTTTTTCTTTTCCGGTAATTTCCAGGATGGCTTTTCCTGCCTCATGATGAATGAATGCAAATCCCTGCCCAAGCAGTTTTCCGGCCGACACCCTTTGTCCGCCGAGCACCAGTTCGCGGCCCATTTCGCCGGTGAGCAGGCGGATGGCCCATGCAGGAGCGGGAAGTTGCAACCGCCGTCCAAGCGCGTTGGCCAGGAAACGTGAAAATTCCGCCTGCCTGCAGGGGCTGGGGGCCACCATATTGAATACGCCATCGGCTTTTACATCATCCGTCAGGAACATCACCGCCCTGCTGAAGTCGGCGATGTGTATCCACGACATCCATTGCTTTCCATGGCCGATCTTACCGGCCACATGCCATTTGGCCTGTTTGGCAAATACGGGCAGCAGTCCGCCTTCGCGGCCGAGTACCAGCCCGATTCGCAGGGTAAGCAACCTGTCGGCCCTGGCCTGGATTTCCGGGTCATGGCTTTCCCATTTTTTGCAGACCCCGGCCAGGAAGCCTTCGCCCTGATCTGTCGTTTCTGTGCAAACTTCATCCCCCCGGCTCCCGTAGTAGCCAATGGCGGAGGCCTGGATGAAGAGTCCGGGGCGTTTCCCGCTTTTGCCGATGGCATCAGCAAGCCGCTGTGCGGCCAGCACCCGGCTGTTCACGATGGCTGCCTTTCTTTTTTTCGTCCACAGCCCGCCGGCGATGGGCTCGCCGGCCAGGTTCACAATGATGTCTGCGGCGGCTACGGCACGGGTGAGGGCATCCGGTTCCCAGCCAACAACATGGACGGATGCGGGCAACCCTCCCCTGCTCTTTTCCGGTGACCTGGACACGGCCGTGACCGCATAATCCCGGCTAAGGAAATCAAGCATCAGCCGGCGGCCGATAAAGCCTGTTGCACCGGTTATCAATACTTTCATATCGTTATATTTACAAAACCTGTATTTTCAGTGATGCGGTATAATTCCCGGCGGTGATCCGGCAAAAATACAATCCTGCGGAAAGTGGCTGCCGCTTATCGCCGCAGCCGTTCCAGCCGGCAACATGCAGGCCATTTTGTTTGTTTCCCACCTCTTCCGCATACACCATTTTCCCGCGCACATCAAATATTTCCAAACTTACGGCAGCACTTTCGGGCAGGCTGTATTGTATGCTGAGGTGCTGTCCGGTCGCCGGCATAAATGGGTTGGGATGGCATGAGGCCTGCAGGCGTTTTCCTCCAACTGCCGGCTCGCTAATGCCCGTTGCGGCATTGAGCCCGCCCGAGTAGCAATTGAGTTTACCGTTCCTGCCACCGGCCACCATCTCCATGGAGAAGTCGCCCGTGATATCGGGGATGGCACTGATGGCATCCACCGGGGTGCTGAAGGGGATTGTTGCAAGTTCATCACCGTTGAGGCCGTTCATGAAATAACAATTATTATTGGAATAGAGGGTGCCGATGATCACATCGCTCATCCCGTCGCCGCTGATATCGTCCATGCCATCGGCCACCCATGCCTTGTCGGCCAGCGGCTGCATCCAGATGACGGAGGCATCGTATCCGCTGATCACAATCCCGTTGGTTCCGCCGTAGGCGATCAGGAAGTCGGGATGGCCGTCAGCGTCCATATCATCGATCTTCACAAAAGCGTTGATGATATGCCCAAGGCTGGCAGTATGCAGGGGAGCACCCGTGGCGGCATCGAGGTAATAGATATGGCCGCCGGGTATGACCCCGTCGCCCGCCGCCACCTCATGAATGCCGTCGCCGTTGATGTCGTTCAGTTGCCCGAGTGCCCATACCGAGCTTCCGTCGACAGTGTGGCTCCAGGCTATCTCTCCGTCAAGGCCGTTGATTCCGTATACGATCCCGTCTGTTTCCATGCTGTTCGAGGCCCCTGCGATCACATCCGCCTGTCCGTCGCCCGTAAAATCCTTCACACCCAAACAGGAAAAGTTAGGCCCCCCTGTATAGCATTCCCAGATGGACTCCCCGCTGAGGCCGTC
Organism: uncultured Bacteroidales bacterium; assembly: GCA_964404735.1. Taxonomy (GTDB): domain Bacteria; phylum Bacteroidota; class Bacteroidia; order Bacteroidales; family B18-G4; genus B18-G4. The sequence goes on along the minus strand of CAYOLA010000147.1, from coordinate 31,829 downwards.
CAGGCAGTAGATCCTTCTGGGACCGGTGCCGCCGCCGTCATCGCCGGTGGATGCCAGCACATCTACAATGCCGTCGCCGTTATAATCGTATGAACAATCAACCTGGTATACCCAGCCGCCTTCACCATATTCGTAGGTATGACGCTGCCATATCAGGCTGCCGGTTTTTCCGTCGAGCGCAATGATTGAGCGGCTGCCCCCCGTGGTTCCGATGACCACCTCTTCAAGGCCGTCGCCGTTGATGTCGGCCACGCTCAGGCCATTCTGGTTATACACGGAACCGTTCCCGATATCATACTCCCACATGACATCGGCCAGGCCGGAGGAGTTCCCGTTAAAGCACCTGACAAAATTATCCTCGCTGCAAACGATCACATCCGCCACCCCGTCGTAGGTAATGTCGTTAACGGCTGCGATGGCCTTGGGGCTGTTATCCCAGGAAACATCGATCAGATAATGCCAGAGAAGTTCGCCGATGGGCCACAACTGGTCGTTGCCTTCGCCTTCGAGGGTTACGCTGATTTCAGGCTGGGCAGGGTCGTTGGTCATCACCTCCATGGTGCCATCGTACTGAATAGCCGAAGCAGGATTGAACCACATGCCGATCATGGCCGTGTCGAGTGTCTGAACAGTGATGGGGAAAGTCTCGTCGGGAAAGACATAAAAGTTTGGGCCGGATGAATTGATCTCTGTGATCTCGAGCACTTCATCCCCTATATTCTGAACACTGAAGAACCAGCGGGTATGTGCATGGCTTCTGACCGTTTCGAAGTCGTGGGCGGTGACTCCCGCCTGCGCGGAAGGCCCGGGATTGACCCCATGGCCTGTCAGCCTGACAGCCACGGAAGGGTTTACCGGATCATTCGAAACCACCTGCACCAGTACATTCATGGGCACAGGATTTACGGGTGTGTAAAACAGCGGCACGGTCACCGAGTTACCCGGCTGGACCGTGGCGGGGGTTGTGAAACTTGTTGATACCGGCTCTCCCGGTGGGATATCGATCGACTGTATCACCAGCGGGGCTGTACCCGTACTCGAAACAACCATATTCCAGACAGGATTGTTGCCGATGGTTACAATGCCATAATCATGCATGGTCAACGGGATGCTGATGGCAGGTGTGCCGGCCCCGCCCGGATCGACCTTGTAAAGGGTGCTGGGCGTGGTACTGATCTGCCCGTCGCAATACCAAAGGTAGTTGCCGTCGAACACGATGCCGGAAGGCTTTATATTTTCAGAAGGATGTGCTTCGAGCAGGCTCCCGCTGATATCGATCTTGTACAGCATGTCGTCGTAATAGTCGGCAACCCACAGATCCCCGTTCTCCAGGCAGATGTCCCAGGGCTGTTCGCCCGGCGACTGGAACTGTGTAAGGATGGTACCGCTATTATCAATTTTATAGATCGTTCCCGGGTCGGGATAATAGGTACAAACCCAGAAGTCGCCGTTATCCCAGGCAATGCCCGACATATAATGGTCGGGCAGGGTGATGGTCGACAGGATGTTTCCCGAGAGGTCGAGCTCTGTGGCCAGGGCAGGGTTGGCGGCACCTGACGGCTGGTCGATGATCCAGAGATGCTGCCCGTCCCAGGTCATCCCGTAGCAATCATCAATGGCCGGATTGGAGAATTGAAGGTTGCTCAGCCCGGTGGCCGTGTTGAAACGGTAGACCTTGTCGCCGTTTGTACCATAAATACCATGATAAATATAGGCAGACCCGTCCCAGGCGAGTCCCGATGCCTTGCCGTTAATGTCATAAGTGTCAACAATAGTCCAGTCGCGCTGCGGCTGGGATGTTGCAGCCAGAACGGCCGGAATGATCACAATGAGTAAAAGATTAAGACGTTTCATGCGTAATTGTTTTGGGTTCGTGGTATAATATCCATACAAATATAATATTTCCCCGGCATGAAAAAAAGAAAAATTCCCTGAGGATAACGTTATTGAAGATCATCTTCCTCCGGATTTAATAAATACCCCCTCCCGGGTGTTTTTTGGATTAATATTCCTATTTTTATTCGCATCAATCAAAGATCGGCACTTATGGCACTCAGCGGCAAAAAGAATAAGTGGATGGTGGCGGCGGGCGTGGTCGTTATCGTTCTGCTCACCGGGATACTTTTCATGAACACCTTTTTAAGCAGAAAAGCAGATTCTTTACTGCGCGAAAAGCTTTCGACCATCGACACGGTCTCCTATCATATTGATTACAAAAAGGTCAGGGTGAACCTTTTCAGCATGTCGGTGCGCATCGAAGGCATCAGCATCCATCCCGCAGATGCTGCCATGGAGCAGGCCCGCCGCAGCCGGCTGGCCGCTCCCGTCGTCGCACTCAGCATTGAGCGGATCTGCATCAGGGGCATAAACCCCTTTAAGGCCTTTGGGGGCGATGACATACACATCGGCAGCATCACGCTTGGCCGCCCCGTAGTTGAAATATACAGCCTTACGGGGCCCTTTGATATCCTTGAACACCGCGACACGGGAGCAATGGACCATGAAAGCGGGGATATTCCGAAAATGACCCTTGGATCCTTCAGGATTGACGATGCCGGCATCATCTACCACGACCTGCAAGAGGGGAAGCCGGTATTGGAAACCCAGGGGCTCGACCTCATGCTCAGCAAGCTGCAGGTCCATCCCGCCTCCGGAGAAAATCCGGCGGGTTTCATCAGCCTGGATGCGTTTTATCTCAGCCTGGCATTACACCGCATGGACCTCCCCGGCAACTTTTACAGCATCCGTTGCGGACCAGCCGTGATCGATCACAAAAAGGCCTCGGCCGTGATCGACTCCCTCAGGCTGATCCCCTTGTATGAAAAAAACAGTTTCGGAAAGGCAGCGGGCCGGCAAACCGACCGCTTCGACCTGACAGTGGGAAAGATCGGCTTTGAGGACATAGTCTTCGACAGCCTGTCCGCCGGAAAGCTGATCGCCGGGCAGTTGATGGTAAACAATCCCGCAGCCGACATATACCGCGACAAACGCATGCCGCTCGACAAGGAACATTTCCCAAAACTCTTGCAGACGGCAATAGCCGGTATGCCACTTCAGGTTAACATCGCCCGGGTAAAAGTCGTCAATGGCAAGCTCGCCTACGGCGAGATCGTTCAAGGTGCTTCAGGGCCCGGGCAATTGACATTCACCGCGCTGGACGTTCTTGCCACGGGCATCTGCAACGATCCCGATTCAATCAGCAAAGGCCAGTCGATGATCGTCGACGCAAAGGGGTTGCTGATGGGGATCTCAGAAGCCAGGCTGCACCTGCGCCTGCCTGTCGGCGACCCGCATGAGCGTTTCAGCTTTTACGGCTCCCTGACGGGGATGCCCGCGGAGGCACTGAACCCGCTCATCACACCCCTGGCATCGCTGGAGGCAAAAAGCGGAAATATCAACAGCCTGGAATATTTTGGCATTGCCCGCAGCGACACTGCCATCGGCAGGTTGCAGTTCCTGTACCAGGAGCTGGACATGAGCATGCTGAAAAAGTCCGGGGAGGACGGCGAACCGGCACATGAAAACAAATTGCTCTCCTTTCTGGCCAGAACCGTTATTCAAAAAAACAACCCACACCCCGGCAAAGATGCACAAACGGCGTATATGTTCTTTGAACGCGACCTGAACAAGGGTTTTTTCAATTTCCTTTGGAAAAGCATCCAGAGCGGCATTATGCAAACCCTCCTGCCTGGCAGAAAAAGCATGGATACGGAGATGCCATGGCCCGAATTTGTCACCGACTGGCCCACAGTGTTGGCAGGCGACTGGCAATACCTGAGATCACAGCAGAAACCGGAAAAAGGACAGGAAGAGGGCAAGGATCATAAAAAGGAGCATGAACACAAGCATAAAAAGAAGCGGAAATAAGCTGCACCCTTACACTATCAGCGGCCCGCCGGCCTCATTTCTTTTCGGCCTGCCGCAGCAGCTTTTTTGTCAGCAGTGACTTTGCCGTGGCTTTTGCCATCGGCCAAAGCGATTTTGCCGTTTTGGCGTAGGACGACAGCATATACTGACCACCCCACACGATCATATCGCCCTTGTTCTGGTATAGATTCAGGTCGATACGAAAATTCCGTCCCGCTTTTTCATAATAGCCGGGCCGGGTGATGATGCCAAGGTCGTGGTAATAATAGAATGAATAATACTCGAAATAGTTGTATGCATATGGTGGTATCACATCGCCCGGCATGATGTACATATCGCTTTCGCGTATATCCACCAGCCTGGCTATCAGGATCCCGTCCACACCTGCGCTGTCGAGTTTTCTTTCAAGTGTGCTGTAGCGGTACATGGAGTCGTAATGCAACATGCAGTATGCATCCATGATGGCAACACCTTTGTCGCCATGAGCTTTTAGCAGCAACTCCACAGCCTCCGTACGCAGGCCCTCATCCTGAAACTGAACGATGAGCATGACCTTTTTCATGGGCTCCGTCAGAAAGCGGGTATCGTCCCACACGGTCCGGAGCTGTGCCGTGGCCGAGAAGGCGCATAGCTGCAGCAAAAAGAGCAAAAGACAGGTTTTTTTTATCATATGCCTGGCATCATGTATTTCATGCAAAGAAAAAGAATTCATCCGAATGAGCAGTCAGGCTTACCTGAAATAATAGTTATATATGGTATTCCCGGCCCCCACGATCATGTTCAGTTGCCCGTCGCGTTTGAGGCTGCCGATGAGCATGCGCGTTTTTCCGATATGTTCGGGGGTGCTGATCAATTGGCCCTCCCGGTTGAACAGGTATATTTTTCGCTCGGCCTCCGAAACCACACCGATCAGTTTTTCACGCGGAGAAACCGGAATGATCACCGGGGATGAGCGGATATCGTTACCAAATTCGCTGAAAAAGATCACATTCTTAAAGCGGTCGAAAACCGTAAGCCTGTTTTCATCGAGATAAATAAAATCCTTTCCGTTCCGGTTATCAAAATCCTCGTAGAGGAAATAATGGGCCGGACTATAAGAGCCGAAGTCGGTGCGTTCAATACGGCCGTTTGAACTGATATAGGACAATTTGCCTTCGTTATCGGTGGTAAGCAGGATCCCTTTGCTGTTGGTTTGATTCACGTAGAAGGCCGAACCGTTGCCGTTCACGAAGCGCTCCTTGAGGTTGATGCGGGGATCACCCCGGCGGTCGGTGATCTTGATGTTGCCTTCCTCATCGGCAATGACGATATAGTCCCTTCCACCTGTGCGGAGATGCTGCACAGGGGTGGTAACCCTGGCTTTCGACAGCGGTCTTGTCCAGCCGTCGACCACTCTTCCCCTGATGTCGAAATTATACACCCGGTTATCGTCCAGGGCCAGCATCACCCGGTAATCAAGGTTATTGTCGTAATCGAAAACCGCCAGGCCATTGGTGGCTTTTGTTTTCAGTTCAACAGGATAATTCCCCACATCCCTTCCGAGGAGGTCGATGAGATATATGCGCTGTGCAGTATTGAAAAGGTATTGGATTTTCCCGTTTTTGTAATAATCGACCGTTTGCACATCGCTGATCACTTTTTCGCCTATGTTCAGCTTCCAGTTAATATTGCCGTTGTGGTCGATAAGGTACATATTGTTGATGGTATCGAATGCAACGATCTTGAGGTTATTGGTGCGGTGGTCGGTAACGAAATAGGGCTCGCCATGCACCGGTGCATCAAGGTATGCTTTCCATACTGAAAGGTCTTCCTTTACATAATCGGCATTGTGTTTGAAATAGGCGCTCGTGAAGAACATATTGTTCAGTGTCTTGACCTGCACGGCGATGGCCTCGAAGTTATTGAGCACTCCGGGGTTATCCGCAGCGAAATCAGCCAGCGGTTGCGACAGCAATTCAGGGAGTCGGCCGGCCGAATTGCGGATATTGAAATAGCAGAAAATATTCGACTCACGGGCAACATTATTGGAAAAGCCCTTGAAATTTTCGTTTTGCTCCAGGGTTTTTCCCGACTGGAAAATATTGATAAAGTTTTCGATGCTGCGGCCGGAATTGGCAAAAACGATATAATCTTCCACACGGGTATAATAGTTATTTTCGATCTCCGCGAATATGTTGCCAAATACCAGGGGGATGATATCGGGAACATTCACCCGGCGGATGTCATAGCCCCGGTAGCTGGCTGAATACTGGCTGGAAGAAAGCTCGCCCAGTTGCCTGAGGGCCATCTCGATATCGTGGGCATGGATGGCCATGAAAGTGTTTTCGCGCGTATCGGGCAGATGGGGGTTGATCATGCACAGGGCGATTTCGTTTCCCACCCAGGAGGTCATGAATTTTTCGGTATTGGGGCCGTAGCGTTTGTTAAGTTGCTGCAGTTGTTCGCTCCTGCCGGGAAATAAAGCTGTTTTTTCCACATAAAAGGCATAGTCACGGTAGAATGTACTGAAGTCGTTGATGCCAAAGCTGACCAGCAGGGATGTGTTATATGGGAGTATGCGTGTAACGGCGATTTTGGGAGCCTGCTGACCCCTGAACAGTCCCAGGAAGTGATGCAGGGAGTCGACCGCTTCGGTATAGCCGTTCAACAGCAGTTCATTGTTTTTGATGATCAGGTCGACTTCCGACCATGAGCCGAAGTTCGGGATGATCGGCCGGTTGGACTTAAAAGCGGGTGAAAAAAGTTTAGCGACTGCAGTCGGCAGGCGCTCGAAGTTGATATAAACGTTGGCATCCACCTTTTTTCCTGCCGTGACGGCAACCCTTTCAAATTCCTCCTCACGCGGCAGCGTTTTCTTATGATCCATGCGCATGACCACCGCTTCCATGGTTGCCCGGGAGCTTCCGACGGCGCATAATCCCCGCCTGATCATGGTGTAGCAAAAAACGTCGGCGGAATCGTGCAGCATATGCCCGCGGGCACCGGCAAAATCGACGGCCGTTTTTTGCAATTCCTTTTTTGCCAGGGCGTTCACCAGTTGGTCGACATGGCTTTCTTTGGCACCATAAGGCCAGCGGAAAAGCAGGCACCACCCGATGGCGCTGTCGCCGTTCAATACCAGGTAAACCTCCTCCTCCTCCATGAGTTCGCCATAGCCCATGGCCATCAGGCTGGAATCGGCAAAGGCAAGCTGCGACAAAAACCTGCCTGCATCTGGCGTAGCTGCCAGTTCCATCCATATTTCATTCCTGCCGGGAAGCGCACGCATGGTCTTGCCGGGGCCGCTGAAGCGGATGAAGACGGCTGCATCGGAGGGAATGGCCTGCATGGGATCGTAAGACACATTGCCGTATTTGTCGTAGAAGAAATACCCCCCTGCCATGATGAGCAAAGCCAGGATGACCAGGGTAATATGATTCAGTAATCGTGAACGTTGTGCCATGTTCGTTCGTCTTATAAAACCAAAAGTATAATAAAATGAAGACCCGAATGGGGGGCGCTGCCGAATTAAACTAACAATTTTATGTTAATTAATCAGGCTTACGAAAACGTCAGAGGTCGAAGCGAAGCTGTTCGTTCATGTTGAAGCTTTTCCTGTGGTAGGGTGTGATGCCGTACCGGTTGATGGCATCCCTGTGATCGCGGGTGGGATATCCCTTGTTTACCTCCCAGCCGTACATGGGGTATTCACTGTGGAGGGCACGCATATGGTCATCGCGGCAGGTCTTGGCCAGGACGGATGCAGCGGCGATGCAGTAATAGGTTGCGTCGCCCTTGACCATGCAGCGGTGGAGGATGTCACCATAAGTGTAAAAGCGGTTCCCGTCGACCAGCAGCAATCCCGGCTTAATGCCCAGACCGTCGATGGCCCGGTGCATGGCAAGAATTGAGGCGTTGAGGATATTCAGTTCATCGATCTCCTGGTTGCTCACCACGCCCACAGCCCAGGCCATGGCCTGTTCTTCGATCTCCTTTCTGAGCATCATGCGTTTTTTTTCGCTGAGCTTCTTGGAGTCGTCAAGCACATCATTTTCATAGCCGCCCGGCAGGATCACGGCGGCGGCAAATACCGGCCCTGCGAAACAGCCGCGCCCGGCCTCATCGAGCCCTGCAACCAGCATGCCGTTATCAATGTAATTAATCAGCATGGCAGTTGAAACCAGTTATTTGCAAGGGTTATTAACAGGAGGATCCAGAACAGCAATTCCATTTTCAGGGGTGTTTTCTGGCGTTCGGTAAAGCCTGCGGCGATGATGGCAGCGGCAGGCACGGCAGCCACTGCCAGGGCAGCCATATCATATTCGGTTTCGTATACCAGGCTGGCAATGGCAATCAGAACAAACCACATCAGCAGCAGCATCTTTTTCCTGACGCTGATGTTCCAGGCCTGCATGCGTGCATAGGCGCGGGAAGCTGAAAAGAGCAGTATCAGCCCGATCCATCCCCATGCGATCATCTGCAGCGGGCAGGCATTGAGCGGTTTGATGATGCCTGCTTCCGAAAACCAGGCAAGATAGTGCTCCCACTGCGTTAGATAGGTATCGTTAAGCAGGTGATACAAAAAAAGGTAAAGGTACACACCGGCAAAGCCTGCAAGCGACACCATGATGATCCTTGGGCTGAAGGTGCCGAAAAGCATCATGGAAAGGATAAGGATAAGCAGCAGGAAGATGGAGGCAAAGTGAAAGAGCGAAGCCAGTGCCAGCAGAAATGCAGCACTGAACACACTGCTGGTCGGGTCGGGCTGGCCGTAGGTGTTGAAGATGCTTCCCAGCGCCATGATAATAAAAAAGGCAGCCGGCAGCAGGGTGTACAGATCCTGCAAGGCGGGGAGCTGGCTCATCAGCACCAGGAATACGGCAGCCGGGACAAGGGTGTTTTTAGGAACCAGCTCATGACGAATGAGGATATGGTTCAGGAGGAGTGCTTCGGCCGTCACCAGCAGGAAGGCCGTCAGGCCCGCGGCAATGGGCCAGCCTGCCAGCCAGGTGGCCAGCAGGTTTGCCAGCGGCGATTCCATGCCCGGAGCAGCAGGTTCGGCAGGAAACCAGAAGGCGGGCAGCCAAAGGGCAGCCGCAAGCACCAACAGTAAAACATATTGCTGGTAAAAACTGGATGAAAAAAACCTGATCAGCACAATAATTCTGTATTATTTCCCTGCCAACGTCCCTGAACCAGCCGGATAGCAGTTAGCCGCGCAGGTCAAAGCCCAGGTCGCGGCGGTAATATTTACCTTCATAGTTTATGCGTTCGGCATTCCTGTATGAGCGTTCCAGCGCCTCATCCATGGTACTGCCCATGGAGGTGACCGCGATCACGCGTCCGCCGTTGGTAACGACCTGCCCCTGTTCACTGCCGAAGGCGGTCCCGGCATGAAAGATGATGCTGCCCTCAGCCTCCCCGATTCCCGTAACCGGTTTTCCCTTCTCATAGCTACCCGGATATCCTTCGGATACGAGCATAACGGCCACGGCGTAGCGCGGGTCGGTGAGCAAGGAGGTTTCCGCAAGCCTGCCTTCGCCCACGGCCACAAAAAGTTCAAGCAGATCGGTCTGTATGCGGGGAATGACCGACTCTGCCTCCGGGTCGCCCATCCGTACATTGTATTCGATCACCTTTGGCCCCGCATCCGTATTGATGAGTCCGAAAAAGAGGAATCCCCTGTAATCCATCCCTTCGCTGATGAGCCCGTTCATGGTGGGTGCGATGATTTTGTCTTCGACCTCCTGCATAAATGCAGGCCCGGCGAAGGGAACAGGCGAGATGGAGCCCATGCCCCCGGTATTGAGGCCGGTATTCCCCTCGCCGATGCGCTTATAGTCTTTGGCCGACGGGAGTATCTTATATGATCGGCCGTCGGCAAGGACGAAACAGGATATCTCAACCCCGGCAAGGAACTCTTCGATGACCACCTTGTTGCTGGCCGCGCCGAAGCGGGCATCCTTCAGCATGGCTGTAAGCTCTTTCCTCGCATCGCTGAGCGTTTCACAGATCAGCACCCCCTTGCCTGCCGCCAGCCCGTCGGCTTTGAGCACCCATGGGGCCCCCGAGGTTTCCAGGAAGGCCAGTCCGGCTTCGAGTTCATCCCTGCCAAAGGTGGCATGTCCTGCCGTAGGGATGCCATATTTTTTCATAAACTCTTTGGCAAAGTCCTTGCTTCCCTCAAGCATGGCCGCTGCGGCAGGCGGGCCGATCACCATGACATCCGACAGGCGGGGATGCTCCCTGAAATAGTCGTGAATGCCATTTACCAGAGGTGCCTCGGGGCCCACCACCAGCATGGCGATTTTGTTTTCAATGGCAAAAGCGGCCACTGCCTCATGGTTTCCGGGATCGATGCCGACATTCAGGCCGTGCTGTGCGGTGCCTGCATTGCCGGGGGCGATAAAGAGTTTGCCAGACAGGCTGCTCTGAGCCATTTTCCATGCGAGGGCATGCTCCCTGCCACCCGAACCCAATAAAAGCACATTCATATCAATTGTTTTTTTTCATTCATGACCTTTTCCATGACCTCCCACAGCCCTGTGGCCGAACGTTCCCATGTAAAATGTTTGCGCCTTTCCCTGCCTCTGCTGATCAGATCCTGCCTGAGCCCCTCGTCAGCGGCCAGTTGCCCGAGGCCATGTGCAATGTCTCTCACTGAAAAGGGGTCGACCAGCAGGGCAGCATCCCCGGCAACTTCCGGCATACTGGTTACATTGGCGGTGATCACGGGTGTATCGCAACGAAAGGCTTCGATAATGGGCAGGCCAAACCCCTCAAAATAGCTGACATAGGTCATGGCCAGCGCCGAAGCCACTGCCCTGTGCAGTTCTTCGGACGACATGCGTCCGCTGAAGATCACCGCAGTAGCATGCCTCATCCCTTCATAAGCCTTCCTGATGTCGGCAGTCCAGTATTTACGGTTGCCAACAACCAACAGCCGGGCATCGGAGCCTGAATTCTCCTTAAAAAGGTCGAAAGCCCTGAAAAGCCTGGCCAGGTTTTTCCTTGGATGAAGTGCTCCCACAAATATAAAATAAGGTGCACCCCCGCTCAACTTTTGCCTGGTTTCTTCTTTCACGGCTTCCGCAACCGGCACAAAGAGTTCATTGGCTCCGTTGTATACCACGCTGATCTTTGAACCGGCAATATCGTACAGGTTCATGATGTCCTTTTTGGAAAATTCCGATACCGTGACGATATGGCGGGCCTTGCGTGCATAGCGCGGGAAAAAATAGCGGTAATAGTGTCGTTCAAAAAAGGGAAGATCCTCCGGGTAATGCTCAAAGTTAAGGTCGTGAAATACCGGAATCGACGGCACATCCGTTCGCAGCGACAGGTAGGCGTCGGGTGAGAGGAAGAGGTCGGCCCCGATCTTTTTGAGTATGCGGGGGATGGTCCATTCAAACCAGAGGTAATAGAGGAATGGATGCCTGGCCTGCGGACCGGCCACCACAGGGGTGATATTATCAGAAAATATGAAGCGCCGGTCGTACTTACGGTCGAAAATGAAGAAAAATTCGTGTTCGGGATGGTCGGTGGTGATCCTTTTGAGTGTTTCAAAGGCGACCCATCCGATGCCTTCCAGTTTACCGGGAAGCAAGAGGCGTGTATTAACGGCTATCCGCAATGAATTGGTATTAAAAATTTCAAATATTGACTTATTTGATGCGTTATCCTTCCTGCTGGCAATTTTATGATAAATTTGTACAAATTTAATTCTTTTCCGATAACCACAGGTCGCAGACCCGGATAAAACCATTACAAGCAAAGCCGAAAGATGCAGCGAAAATTCATCACAAACCTGGTTTTACTGTTGTCGCTGAACCTGCTGATCAAGCCTTTCTGGATACTGGGCATCGACCGCACTGTGCAGAACACGGTTGGCGAGGAGATGTACGGTTTTTATTTTGTGGTTTTTAACTTTTCCTTTCTTTTCAACATCCTGCTCGACCTGGGCATCACCAACTTCAACAACCGCAACATTGCCCGGCACCGGCAGTTGCTGAACAAGCATTTTTCGGGCATTATCGCCGTACGGTTCCTGCTGGCCCTGTTTTACCTGCTTATTACCTTTGGTGTTGCCCTGATCATCGGCTTCGATGCCGGGCAGCTTTACCTGCTGGGCTGGATCGCCTTCAACCAGTTCCTGCTGTCGACCATTTTGTATCTGCGCTCCAACATCTCCGGATTGCTGATGCTGCGCACCGACAGCCTGATCTCTGTCCTCGACAGGGTGCTGATGATCATCTTTTGTTCGGTATTGCTGTGGGGCAACGTCACCAGCCAGGCATTCAGGATTGAGTGGTTTGTATATGCGCAAACGGCTGCCTACCTGCTCACGGCCCTCATCGCCCTTTCGGTGGTGATCGTCAGGGCGAAATTTAAAAAGCTTTACTGGAACCGGGCATTTTTCATCATGATCATCCGGCGGAGCCTTCCCTTCGCCACCCTGGTGCTGATGATGTCGTTATACAACCGCATCGACCCCGTCCTCATCAACCGAATATTACCCGAGCCGGACGGAGAGATTCAATCGGGCATCTATGCCAAGGCTTTCCGGCTGTTTGATGCAGCAAACCAGATTGCCTACCTCTTCGCCGTTTTACTGTTGCCGATCTTCTCCAACATGATAAAGGAAGGCAGGCCGGTGGAGCACATGGTAAAGCTTTCCTTCTCGCTGTTGTATACCATTTCGGTGACCATTGCCCTGGGTTCGTTCTTTTATGCCAACGAGATCATGAACCTTTTATATCCCGGCGACAATGCCATGGCAGCACAGATATTCAGCAAGCTGATGTTCGGCTTCATCGCCGTTTCGGGCATCTATGTCTTCAGCACCCTGCTCACGGCCAACGGCAATCTCAGGCAACTGAACATCATTGCCGCATCGGCCATCCTTTTCAACCTGCTGGTAAACATCCTGCTCATCCCCAGGATACAGGCGCTCGGATCGGCATACGCCAGCCTATCGGCCCAGTTTATTTCGGTGATCCTGCAAATCATGATCGTTCAAATGGTCTTCAGGTTCCGCCTGAACAGGCTTTATCTGCTTTCGCTGGCGGCCTTTGCCGCACTTCTCACCCTGGCCGGCTATTTCAGCAGCATGCTTCACGAAAAGTGGTATGTCGGGCTTGCCGCAATGTTTGTCATTGCCTTTATACTGGCATCCGCACTAAAGCTTTTCAGCATCAGGGGATTCATCAGGATATTCCGCGAACGCGAGCCGGCACCCTGATCCCGGCGGCAACATGCCGGCAGGCCATCGCCCCCGGCGTGAAATAAAAAGAAATAGCAGGGCATTTTGGTTAATCCTTTTAAAATATTTTATATTTTTGCTCCCTTTGTACATTATTCAGATCGAACATGATGGTAAGTAAGTTTGCACAAAACGGCGACTTTGACTCTTCCGGGTTCATCTATTTCCTGTATTTCTGGCGGAAGCCCCTGATCATTATCATGCTGATTGCGGTTTTTGCCTCCATTCTCTTTTCTTCACCCTGGTTCATCACACCCAAATACAAATCAACGGTAATCCTTTTCCCGGTGGCTACCAATTCCATTTCCAAGGCATTGATCAGCCAGCAGTCGGGCATCAAGGAAGACGTGATGGGCTTCGGAGAAGAGGAGCAGGCAGAACAAATGCTGCAGATCCTGAATTCGAACAAGATCATGGACAGGGTTGTGAGCAAGTTCAACCTGATGGAACATTACGGGATCAAACCGGAATCGAGGTACAAGTACACACGCCTGGTAAAAGAATACGAAAACAACGTATCTTTCAGGCGCACCGAATACATGGCGGTTAAGATCACGGTACTCGACAAAGATCCAAAGATGGCCGCTGATATCGCCAACAGCATTGCCGAACTGGTGGATTCGGCCAAAACCCAGATGCAACGGGAGCGGGCCATAAAGGCCTTTAAGATCGTGGAACAGGAATATACGGAACTGCAAAACGAGATCAACGGGATCGTCGATTCCCTCAGGGTGATCGGAAAGCTGGGCATCAACGATTATGAGTCGCAATCGGAAGTGATCAACCAGCAACTGGCCATTGCCCTGCGAAACGGTGACACCAGGGCAGTCAGGGCACTTGAGGAGCGTCTGAATATACTGGCAGAATATGGCGGAACCTTCATGGCCCTTAAGAACGCGCTGGAGTTCAAGTCGGAACAACTTGCACTGCTCAAGGCAAAATACAAGGAGGCAAAGGTCGACGCCGAATCCGAACTGCCGCAAAAGTTCATCGTAAACTCAGCCTACCAGGCCGAAAAGAAATCGCACCCCATCCGCTGGGTCATCGTGGTGGTGTCGACCATTTCCGCCCTGCTGCTGGCCATCCTCATCATTATCCTCGTTGAAAATTTCGCGCGGATCAAAAAAAAAAGCCTTAAGCTGAACCTCAAGCCCTTCAGCAGGCTGATCGACATGATCAACAACGAAGCGGACCAGGAAGAAAAAAAGAATAATGATGAAGGCAGGGACAAAAGAAAGTTCGAACATAAAGATGCGCAAGCCACTGCCGAAACTGTAAAAACCCCGGAAACAAAAACGGAGAAAAAAGAAGAAGCGCAAGATACTGCCGGAGATAAAAACAAAGGATCTGACATTAAAAGTCCGGAAAAGGAAATAACAGATAAAAAAACAGAATTACCAATTAAAAAATCCAATAATCACCCAGAAATGAAAACCTATTACGATAACACCAGCCTGGTCGGCATCATCCTAAAATGGTGGGTGCATATCCTGATCATTGCCGTCGCTGCGCTGCTGCTGGGCGTATTGTTCTCCAGTCCGATATTTATTACACCAAAGTATAAATCGTATGCCGTGGTATACCCGGCCAACATCTCCCCTTATTCCGATGAGAGCGAGACGGAACAGATGCTACAGCATTTGCAGTCGAAAGATGTGAAGGACAGTGTGATAAAAATGTTTGACCTGGCCGCCCATTACAGGGTCGACAGCAATTTCAAATATTTCTACTCCACGATCTACTATGAATTCGGCCAGAATGTGAAAATCAACAAGACCCCCTATGAGTCGGTCGAGATCACGGTTTTCGACAAGGATCCGGAGATGGCCTGCGATATGGTGAATGCCATCATCGACTTTTACACCAAGAAAGTAAGAACCCTGCACAACGAAAAATACATTGAGGTAATCAGAATGTATGAAGCCATCATTGATAAAAAACAGGCACACATTGATTCGTTGAAAGGCAGGCTCCATTTTCTCGGCACCGAATACGGGCTCATCGATTATGATGCACAGGCGCTGGAAGTTACCAAAGGTTACCTGCGCACGGTGATGGGGGCCACTACCACCAGCATCAACCAGCGCGAAGTGGAAAAGCTCAAAAAGAATATTGAGGAACACGGTGGTGAGCTGATCGAGATCGTTGAGTCGATCAAGAACGAAACACAGAACTTTTCGATGCTGAAAGTGGATTACGAAAATGCCGTACGTTTCTACACGGATGAGCTGACCTATGCCAATGTTGTTACACAACCTTACCCGGCCGACAAAAAGGCATATCCCGTGCGCTGGCTTATCGTGCTGTTTACCATGATCGCCACGCTTTTCCTCACTGTTATCGTGATCCTGGTCATTGAACGTTACCGGCATCATTTTAAGATCAAAAAATAGCTTAGCAACACGGTCTTGCAACTGATCGAAAAATACAAGGTCTACATTGTTTATGCAATAAGCCTGGCGTTTATTGCATTGAACGCATACCTTATTGTGCAGGACAAGTACTACGCCCTGCTCACACCCCTTTTGCTCGTTTTCCTGTACCTGTATATTTTCGCCCTCGACAAGCTCATCCTGCTGATCGTTTTTCTGACACCGCTGGCCATAAATTACAAGGACCCCGAACTCGGGGTAGGCATTTCACTGCCTGTAGAACCCCTGATGCTTGGCGTGCTTGTGGTATTTATCCTGAAGCTCTTTTGGGAAGGGGGCTTTAACCGTAAGGTGGTTACCCACCCCGTAAGCATATTCATCATCCTCAATTTGGTGTGGATAGGCGTAACCACCTTAACCAGCGAGATCCCTGTTGTTTCGTTAAAATTCCTGATTGCACGGCTGTGGTTCGTGGTGCCGTTTTACTTCATCGGTATTCTGCTTTTTAAGAATATACGCAACATCAAGCTTTTTAACTGGCTCTATGTTTTACCGCTGATGGTGGTGATCGCCTATACGCTATACAACCATGCCGGATATGGCTTCATTAAGCCGGTGAGCAACATAGTAATGAAGCCTTTTTACAATGACCATACGGCCTACGGGGCGATCATTGCCTTGTTCCTGCCGTTTTTTACAGGCTTTGCCTTCAGCAAAAGCTACAGCAATTCGCAGCGGCTGGCCAGCTTCATCATACTTTTCGTATTGATTATCGGGATCATCTTCTCATACAGCCGTGCTGCCTGGATCAGCGTAGCATTTTCGGTGATGGTTTATTTCCTCATTGCCTTACGCATCAAATTCAGATGGATCGTTGCCGGGGTGCTGGTGCTGTCGGGGCTGTTCTACATGTTCTCCTTCCAGCTGATCGACAAGCTGGAGCGCAACAAGCAGGATTCATCCACCGATTTCGTAGAGCACATACAGTCGATCTCGAACATCTCCAGCGATGCCTCCAACCTTGAACGCATCAACCGCTGGAACTGCGCCATCAGAATGTATAACGAGCGTCCTTTCTGGGGATGGGGGCCCGGCACTTACCAGTTCGTATATGCACCATTTCAACGCTCAAAGGAAAAGACCATCATCAGCACCAATGTCGGCGACATGGGCAATGCCCACAGTGAATACCTCAGCCCGCTTTCCGAATCGGGCATCCTGGGCATGCTCACCTTCATTGCCATCATCATTGCCGCAACCATCACCGGTCTGCGTGTTTACAAACGTGGAAATACCAAAGAGGTACGCATGATCAGCCTGCTGCTCCTGCTCGGGCTGATGTCGTATTTTTCCCACGGACTATTAAATAACTTCCTCGACACCGACAAGGCTTCGGTACCTTTCTGGGGCTTTATCGGCATAATCGTCTCGCTCGACCTGTTCCATACCGACCGCAACAAGCCGGAAGAAGAGAACAACGCGAAGGGTAAGGAATAAATTCCCCTGCCATATCAGCATGAGCAAGGCAGCTTAAGAGCTGCAGGAAATGGATGGATGCTCAAAAAAAACATCAATGGTTTTGAGAGCCGGTACGGCCGGCAAGCGTTGCCCTTGCTTAGAGTTTTTTTACCTTTTCCCAGATTTCGGGTAGTTTCCTGATCAGTGCAAGCTGCTGCCAGGCTTTTCTTGCCTCCTGGGCAGGAGCGCCGAAATAGACTTTTCCGCCTTCCAGCGACTTATCGGTGCCTGAAGTGGCCAGCATCACCGCACCCTCTCCGATCACGATATCCTTATCGACCACGACCTTTCCCCAGAGGATCACATGATCTTCGATTCTGGTAACCCCGGCGATGGCCGTGAAGGCGCCGATCAGGCAAAAACGGCCGATACAAGTGTCGTGTCCAACCTGTACGTGGTTATCGAATTTGGTATATTCGCCAACAAGGGTATCGCCGGTCACGCCCCGGTCGATGGTGGTGTTGGCCCCCACCTCAACGTGGTTGCCGAGTATGACACGGCCGATCGACTTAAACTTCAGCGTTTCTTCTTTTCTCTTCTGGAAATAATAGGCATCGGCCCCGATCACGGCTCCGGCATGCACTACAACCCCGTCGCCCAGGATGCAATGATCATAGATCACCGCATTGGGATGCAGCAGGCAGTTTTTTCCGATCACAACCTGGTTACCGACAAAGGCGCCCGGTTGTATCACGGTGCCTTCACCGATGCTTGCCGTGGGGCTCACCATGGCGCTGGCAGGTTTAAAGGGGCGGAAATATTCGCCCAGCCTGTTAAAATCGGCAAAGGGATCGGCGGAGATGATCAGTGCTTTGCCTTCGGGACATGCAAGCTCTTTGTTTATCAGAATGGTTGTGGCTTTTGAATTTAAAGCCTTGTTGTAATACTTGGGATGGTCAACAAAAGTGAGGTCGCCTTCTTCCACCATATGTATCTCATTCATGCCCGTGACCAGATGGCCGGCATTGCCGGCAAATGTTGCATTTAACAGTTCACTGATCCGGCTTACCGTTTGTGCTTCCGGAAATTTCATAGGATTTTGGTTTTAGTATGCCGGCCTGTTTGCAGCATTAGCATTTTGACAAAGCATACGGGTATAATACTGGATGTTCAGGCTTTTACCCTTTCGGAATATTCGCCGGTACGGGTGTCGACCCTGATCAGGTCGCCTGTATTGATAAACAGTGGCACCTTAACGGTTACACCGGTTTCCATGGTGGCATCCTTCATCACGTTGGTGGCGGTATTTCCCCTTTCTCCGGGTTCGGTGTAGGTAATCTCCAGGGTGACGTAAGCAGGGAGTTCGCATGCGAGGAACGATTCTGTTTCGGCATGAAAGGTGATCTCAACCTCCTGTCCTTCCTTGAGAAAGCCGGGAGCTGATATCAGTTCTTCACCGATGTGGATCTGTTCGAAGGTTTCCTGGTTCATAAAATGGTAACCATCGGGATCTTTGTAAAGGTACTGGTAAGGCCTTCGCTCAACGCGCTGTATATTGATCTTAACACCTGCGTTAAAGGTGTTGGGAAGCACTTTCCCTGTTTTCACGTTCTTAAGCCTGGTCCTGACAAAAGCAGCGCCTTTGCCGGGTTTTACATGCTGAAAATCTACGATTGTATACAGTTCGCCATTAAATTCGATCACCAGGCCGTTCCTGAAATCTGCGGTTGTTGCCATTGTGTTTTCTTGTTTATCAATCCTGTTTTTGAAATTTGCTGTATCCTTTCATGATCCCCCGTGTCGACTTGCTGATGAATGAGAGTATCTCATCGCGTTCGGGTGTTGCCGGCACATCTGCTTCGATGATGTTCACGGCCTGTGAAACATTCAGCCCCCTGAGGTAGATCATCCGGTAAATATCCTGTATGCCATTGATCTGATCGTTATTGTATCCTCTGCGGCGAAGGCCGATGGAGTTCACGCCGACATAGGAGAGCGGTTCACGGGCGCCCTTGGTAAAGGGAGGTACGTCTTTTCTCACCAGGGCTCCGCCCGACACCATGCTGTGTTTGCCGATCTGAACGAACTGGTGCACGGCGGCAAGTCCGCCAACGATGGCAAAATCGTCGATCTTTATATGGCCGGCCAGGGTGGCGGCATTGGCAAGGATCACATTATCGCCGATGATGCAGTCGTGGGCCACGTGGACATAAGCCATAAGCAGGCAATTATTGCCCACCACGGTCTCATAATTGGCCTTGGTGCCCCTGTTAATGGTGACAAATTCGCGGATGGTGGTATTGTTCCCGATCTTGACAATGGTATCCTCTCCGTCGAACTTCAGGTCCTGTGGGATGGCGGCGATCACGGCTCCGGGAAAGATACGGCAGTTCTTGCCGATACGGGCACCCTCCATGATGGTCACATGGGAACCGATCCAGGTGCCTTCTTCCACACTTACATTATTTTCAATGTTCACAAATGGTTCGATCACAACATTTTTGGCTACTTTAGCCTGCGGGTGTACATATGCCAGGGGTTGGTTCATCAGTAGGGTTTATTCGTTACTAATCTCTTTTCTGGTTATTGAGGCCATCATATTCCCCTCCATCACGACCTTGCCGTTCACGTAGGCCTTTCCTTCCATGTATCCGATGCCCCGGCGGATGGGTTTTATCAGTTTGTTATGGAAAATGATGGTGTCGCCGGGTTCCACGATCTTCCTGAACTTGACATTTTCGATCTTCAGGAAGAGGGTTACATAGTTTTCGGGGTCGGGGATTGATCTCATCAGCAGCACACCGCCGGTCTGTGCCATGGCTTCGATCTGTATCACGCCCGGCATAACGGGATTTCCGGGGAAATGCCCTTTAAAAAAACTTTCATTCATGGTAACGTTTTTCATTCCCACGATGAAATCATCCCCGATATCCAGGATCTTGTCGATAAAGAGGAAAGGCGGACGATGAGGCAGGAGGCGCTGGATCTCGTTCACATCCATGATGGCTTCCCTGCCGGGATCAAATGCAATCGGATTGTCCATTTTTTTTGAATTATTGGAAATATGTTTTCTGATGCGTTTAGCCAGCTCCACATTTGCCTTATGTCCGGGCCTGCGGGCGATAACATGCGCTTTCAGCGGTTTTCCCAGCAGGCTGAGGTCACCGATAAGATCGAGCAGCTTATGCCTGGCGGGTTCGTTGGCGTGATGCAGCTCCAGGTTGTTGAGGATGCCTTCATCCAACACTTCGATCCTTGGTTTTTTAAAGAGGTCGGCAAGCCGGTTCAGTTCATCCTGTGTTACCACGCGGTTCACAAAAACGATGGCATTGCTCAGGTCGCCGCCCCTGATCAGGTTATTGTTAAGCAGGAATTCGAGCTCATGCAGGAATACGAAGGTCCTGCAGTTGGCAATTTCATCCCTGAACGCTGCAATATCTTCCATCACGGCATATTGCGTGCCCAGCACCCGGGTCTCGAAATTGATCATCACCGACATCCGCAAGCTGTCGGAAGGCATGGCGATCATCTCGATCTTGTTTTCCTTGTCGCGATAGATCACATTCTCCTTCAACTCTATGAATTCCCTATCGGCATCCAACTCGCTGACCCCGGCCCTGTCAAGGGCCTCCGCAAAATAACGTGAGCTACCATCCATGATCGGGGGCTCACTGCTGCTGAGGTCGATCAGCAGGTTGTCGATCCCCAGCCCCGTGGCAGCGGCCAGCACATGTTCGCAGGTGTTGATGTCAACGTCATCCTTGCGCAGGCTTGTGCCGCGCGAGGTATCAGCAACGTATTCGACCAGCGCCTCAACCAGGGGTTGCCCTTCCAGGTCGACCCTCCTGAACACCAGGCCATGCCCGGCGGGTGCGGGATGAAAGGTAAGGGTTACATCATTGCCGGTATGCAGCCCGGCACCCTTTACGGATACAGGCTTTTGTATGGTCTTCTGTTTTTCGGGCATACCTGAATGACAATGATTTAATATAATTGGCGCAAAAGTAATAAAATTTAACACAACCGGGGAAAGAAAATGCCGGTGAAAGAATGCCTAGCGGGAGCCTGTCTTCTTCTCGAGTTCCTCAATTCTTTTAAGGATCTCGTCAAGGTTTTTAAAGTGGATGTAGGATTTCATGTATTGCCGCAGCCTGATGGCCGGAGAGCCCATGATGATCTCCCCGTCGGCCACATCGGAAGGGATACCCGACTGCGCCTGAATCTTTACATTGTCGCCTATCTTCAGGTGCCCGGCAATACCAACCTGTCCGCCGATCATACAATTCCTGCCGATCTTGGTTGAACCGGATATGCCTGTTTGTGCTGCGATAACGGTGTTTTCGCCTATTTCCACATTGTGCGCCACCTGTATCAGGTTATCCAGTTTAACGCCCTTCCCGATGATAGTCGACCCGATGGTTGCCCGGTCGATGGTGGTATTGGAACCAATCTCCACCTCATCCCCGATCACCACATTCCCGATCTGCGCCACCTTTTTGTATTGGTTGTCGGCGGTGGGAGCAAATCCGAAACCGTCGCTGCCGATCACCACCCCCGAATGGATGGTGCATTCATTGCCAACCACGGTACCGGAATAAAGCCTGGCACCGGCAAATATCATGGTATTACGGCCAATCCTCGACTGATCGCCAATATAGCTGTGGGCATAGATCTTTACGCCGTTGCCGATCACCACTTCGGAGCCAATGCATACATAGTCGCCCACATAAACGTCTTTCCCGATAACAGCGGTCTCATCTATACAGGCCGTGGGGCTGATGCCGCATTTATCGTGTTTCATCTTGTTATACAATTCGAGCAGGCTGGCAATGGCCAGGTAAGGGTCGTCGACCCGTATGAGTGTCAGCGACAGTTCCCGGTCGGGCATGAAATCCCTCCCGACGATCACCACATCGGCACCGGTGGTGTATATATAAGATTCATATTTGGGATTGGCCAGGAAACTCAGGCCGCCCTTCTCATCCTCATCGATCCTGATCACCCTGCTGATACTGATCCCGGCATCCCCCTCTACCGTTCCGTCAATGATGCCTGCGATCTGTCCGACTGTAACTTCCATATCCTTCTGTTTATTCCTGCTGCAATATTAAGATTTTATCTTGTTGTGTGTATGTGTTATTGTTCAATTAAAACAAGCGGCCGCCTGACAGGACTTATAAGCCATTGAAATTATGCAGATTAACATACATCATCCCATTGATAACCCGGCATCCCTGAATTCTTTCGGGTAGCAGATAAAATGCCTGGTAACGCTTCTGTAGAGTACGCTTACATTCAACTGCTGAGTGGCATGGGCTATGTCGGCAACCTCCCCGTTCTTGTATTGAATGTTTATCTTATCGCTTTGGGGGTGGTAGGCACGGTTTTCGGATGTATCGGCAATGATGAAGAAGGCCGCTTCGTCCTGTCCCAGTCCATATTTTTCGGCGATTTTTCGGGCAATGCCGTCGATCCTTTCCTCGTCAATCGCGTCGTCATGCATTTCGGTAGCAAAGAGCTGCCTGTTCACCAGCATTTTGCAAAGCCTTCCAAGCACGGGATCGGGAGATGCTGCCCAAACTTTTATGGCTGCATAGATGTCGAAATCGTCGAGCAACGAAAACATCTCCAGGCATGCCGGATCATTCAGCAACTCATGCCTGCTCACCTTGTTTTCCAGGAAATAGGCCAGTGCAGGTGTGGCAAAAAGTTTTCCCCCTCCGAGGCTCAGCTCCCGGGCACGCCTGAGGATGCTGATCAGCATGCTTTCGGCCGCTATCACGGTTTTATGCAGGTATACCTGCCAGTACATCAGCCGCCGCGCAATGATGAACTTCTCGATCGAATAAATGCCCTTTTCCTCCACCACCAGGCGGTCGCCGGCCACATTAAGCATCTTGATGATGCGTTCGGCATTCACCACCCCTTCCGAAACGCCGGTATAAAAACTGTCGCGCTTCAGGTAATCAAGACGGTCCATGTCGAGCTGGCTGGATACCAGCTGGTGCAGGAATTTCCTGTCATACGAATCGCGGAATATCTGCATCGCGCCCTCCAGCGCACCGCCAAATACTTCATTCAGCCGGTGCATATAATGCCGTGAAATGATCTCGTGGCTGATACCGTCGACAATAGAATGCTCAAGGGCATGCGAGAAAGGCCCGTGACCGATGTCGTGAAGCAATATGGCTGCCTGTACATCCCTGGCTTCGGCGGGGCCGATGTCGACTCCTTTCTGCTGTAAAGCATTCACGGCCTGGCCCATCAGGTGCATGGCACCGATGGAGTGATGAAAACGGGTATGCAGGGCACCCGGATAAACCATGTCGGTAAGGCCCAGCTGCCTGATCCGCCGGAGGCGCTGAAACCAGGGATGATCCACCAGATCGAAGAGCAAAGGATCGGCAAGGGTGATGAAGCCGTAAACCGGATCATTGAATATTTTCCTGCCGCTGAATGAAGAATGCCGCAAGTCTGTGTTATTTTTGTATTGTTATGATCAATTGGGCAATAATTAACCTGAAATTTCATTTCAATAATACGAATTATTTTTGAATAACGAAGCCGTCACTGCTGCCGGCTCCTGATAAACTGAACCAACCATATGGAAAACATCACTATTTTATGGGCAGATGACGAGATTGAGCTGCTGCGGCCGCATATCATCTTCCTCGAACAAAAAGGATTTGAAGTGGTTACTGCCAATAACGGCGACGATGCCCTGGAGATCATACGCGAACGGCCCTTCGACATCATTTTCCTCGACGAGCATATGCCCGGCATGTCGGGCGTGGAAACGCTGGCAGAGATCAAAGCCCTGTACCCCAACCTGCCTGTGGTCATGATCACCAAAAGCGAAGAAGAATCGATCATGGAAGATGCCATCGGCTCCAACATTTCCGATTACCTCATCAAGCCCGTCAACCCCAAACAGATACTTCTCTCACTCAAAAAAAACCTTGAAAACAAAAAACTGGTCAGCGAAAAGACCACCATGGCCTACCAGCAGGAATTCCGAAACATCGGCATGGACCTGTCGGGCAGGCTTAACCATGAAGAATGGGTTAATATGTACAAAAGGCTGATCCGCTGGGAACTGGAACTAAAAAAAACCACCGACAAAAACGTTTCAGAGATCCTTGGCATGCAAAAGAACGAAGCCAACCAGGTTTTTTCCAAATTTATTGAACAGAACTACTGCGACTGGCTCGGCGGCAAGACTGATGACAAACCCGTCATGTCGCCCTCCCTATTCAGGGAAAAGGTGTTCCCGGAATTAAAACCCGGTAAACCTTTATTTGTGCTGATCATCGACAACCTCCGCTACGACCAGTGGAAGGCCATCCAGCCCGCCGTGGAGGAATATTACCGTGTGGAAAAGGACGATATCTATTACAGCATATTGCCCACTACCACGCAATATGCGCGCAATGCCATGTTTTCGGGGCTGATGCCGCTCGAAATCGAAAAGCGTTACCCCCAATACTGGGTGCCGGAGGAGACAGAGGGGAGCAAAAACAGGTTTGAAGAGGAACTGCTGGGCGAACAGCTCAAGCGTTTTGGGAAAAACATCAGGTATTCCTACAACAAGATCCTGAACCTCGAAGCCGGACGCAAACTCTCCGAAAACCTTTCGAACCTTTACAACAACGAGCTGAATGTGATCGTGTATAATTTTGTTGACATGCTTTCGCATTCGCGGACGGAAATGGAGATCATTCGGGAACTTGCCGACGACGAGCCGGCTTACCGCTCCCTGATGCAATCATGGTTTGAACATTCATCCCTGCTCGACATCATCAAATCACTTTCTGAGAAAGGAGTGCCGGTGGTGATCACCACCGACCACGGATCGGTAAGGGTGGAAGACCCCGTCAAGATCGTGGGCGACCGCAACACCACCACCAACCTGCGCTACAAGTCGGGAAGAAACCTGAATTACGATCCAAAGGAAGTCTTCGAGGTGCGGAATCCCGGCGACATATACCTGCCCAAAACCAATGTGAGCTCATCATACGTATTCTGCAGGAGCAATGACTTTTTTGCCTATCCGAACAACTATAATTACTACGTAAAGTATTACCGGAACACTTTTCAGCACGGAGGTATCTCACTCGAAGAGATGCTGGTGCCCGTCGTTACACTCAAACCAAGATCCTGACCGATGGAACACACCTATCACTGCCATGCACCCGAAGAACTGGAGGCCGTGGCCACCGACATCCTGCGCCGTTGCGGAGGACCGGGCGTATTTGCCGTTCACGGTGAGATGGGCAGCGGAAAGACCACACTGATCAAATACCTCTGCCGGGTACTGGGGGTTACCGACAATGTGAGCAGCCCCACCTTTGCCCTGGTCAACGAATACCACCGGGAAACGGCAGGCCCGGTATTCCATTTCGATGTTTACCGCATAAAAAAAACCGAAGAGATGATGGACATCGGCTATGAGCAGTATTTTTTCAGCAACGAATACGTTTTTGTGGAGTGGCCGGAAAAGATCAGCGAACTTTTACCCGAAAAACACGTATACATCATGATCAGGGAAACAGAAGACAGGAAGCGGGAGATCCTGCTCAAATACTGATGTCATGGAAAACGGAAAACAGGGAATGACAAATCTTTCACAGTCGGAACATTTCATGCCGAAGGAAGAGGTGCTTGAAGTATACCGCTCGAGGAAGAGCCTGGTCATCGGCATCCCGAAAGAGCACACCTACCAGGAGACGCGTGTTGCGCTGGTGCCATCGGCTGTCAAATACCTTTGCGACCGCGGCCACCGCATCCTTTTTGAAGCAGGTGCAGCGGATGCCGCCCATTTCACCGACCACGAATACAGCGAAGCCGGGGCAGAGATCAGGTACGAGCGCGAAGAGATATTCAAGGCCAACATACTGTTAAAAATTGCGCCGCCCACCCCGGAAGAAACGGAGATGATCACCCCCGGTAACACCCTTATCTCGGCGCTCAACATCAACGGCAGGAGCGAGCAGTATTTCAGGAGCCTGATGAACAAGAAGCTGACCGCCCTGGCCTATGAACTCCTGCGCGATGCTTCAGGTTCTTATCCCGTGCTCAGGTCGATGAGCGAGATCGTTGGCAACACGGCCATCGTCATTGCCGCCAACTACCTGCGTCATCCGAAATACGGCCGCGGGATGATGCTGGGCGGCTTCCCGGGGATCATGCCCACCGAGGTGGTGATACTCGGTGCCGGCACCGTTGGCGAAAGCGCTGCCCGCGCCGCCATCGGCATGGGAGCGCTCGTCAAGATCTTCGACGCCTCTGTGACCCGCCTCCGAAGGATACAGAAGCACCTCAACAACCGCGTTTTTACATCAGTACTGCAGCCCGGCATCCTTCGCGACAGCCTGCAGACGGCCGACATCGCCATCGGCGCCATCCGCTCAGGCGAAGGCAAAAGCCCCTGCGTGATCGACAAGGAAATGGTTAAACGCATGAAGTCGGGCGCAGTGATCATCGATGTGAGCATCGACCAGGGCGGATGCTTCGAAACCTCCCGCCTTACCAATCATAATGAGCCGGTTTTCAAGGAATATGACGTAACACACTACTGCGTGCCCAATATCGCCGCCAGCGTGCCGCACACCGCTTCCACAGCATTGAGCATCTTCTTCATGCCCGTGCTGCAAAAGATCAGTGAATACGGCGGCGTGGTGAACTTTCTCAAATACGATTATCCCATGCGCAATGGTGTATACGTTTTCAACGGGGTGATCACCAATAAGAATATCAGCGAAAACTTCGATCTTCCATTCCGCGACATTGAATTGCTGATATCTGCCATCTAAGCCTATGCACATGCACCAGGGGCAGCAGCATAAACAACCGGATAGCATCAGCCTCATGGGCAGTATGATCTATTTCACGGATCTGCCCGGCCTTGTCGGCCTGCTGAAAAAATACGGAGCCGGCGGGGAAGATGCCTTTTTTCTGGCCGACAGGAACACGGCACATCATTGCCTTCCCCTGATCAGGGAACTGACAGGGGGCCCTGACGACAAGCGGCTGATGGTTGTGGATCCCGGCGACGATCAAAAGAACATCCACAACCTGCATCAGGTCTGGCGTTTCCTCCTTCATGCCGGTGCCGGGCGTCACAGCCGGCTGTTCAACCTGGGTGGAGGCATGATCACCGACATGGGAGGCTTTGCAGCATCGGCCTATCACCGCGGCATCGCCTTCATACACCTGCCAGGTTCGCTCACAGCCATGGCCGATGCTGCCATCGGCGGAAAGACCGGCCTTAACCTCTGCGGCATCAAGAACCAGCTTGGCAGCTTCAGCCTGCCCGAAGCGGTGATCATCTGCCCGGCATTCCTTCGGACCCTCCCTGCCGGTGAACTGCTGGCAGGCTATGCAGAAGTGGTCAAGACCGCCCTGCTGGCCGATGCAGAATTATGGGAAGAACTTTCGCCGGGTTGTAAGACCCGCCCTGTACACGAAGAACTGCTGCAGACCGTCGACAGCCAGCTGCTTTACAGGGTGGCGGCCATCAAGGCGGGGATCGTGGAGGGTGACTACCACGACCACGGCCTGCGGCAATGCCTGAACTTCGGCCACAGCATCGGCCACGCCCTCGAAGCCCTTTACAGGGAGCAGGGAAAGCCGTTACGGCACGGCATCGCCGTGGCAGCGGGCATGGTGTGCGAAAGCATCATCGCCAACCGGCTCACCCTGATGAAAGATGAACAACTGGAAGAGATCAGTGCTTGCCTGCTCAGCCTGTTCCCTGCAGTTGAATTCATGCCTGACGATGTCGACAGCCTGCTGGCCTATATGCGTCACGACAAAAAAAACGCCCGGCATAAAAAACTGTTTTCGCTGGTGACAAAGCCGGGGCACTGCCTGCAGGGAATAAGCTGCAGCGATGAGCACATCCGGCAGGCGCTTGTCCTGTACCTCGAAAGGGTTGCAGGCAAAACAGTCTGAGCATGGAAAGCATCACCATAAAGACCGGCATAAGACGATTGGAAGGCCGCGTTGCCCTGCCCCTGTCAAAGAGCATCAGCAACCGGGCACTGATCATATCGGCCATCAGCGGCAAGCAAGCCATTCCAGGGCCTTTATCGGATGCCGGCGACACGCGCCTGATGCAGGAACTGCTCCGCCAGGCACATGCCGGCAGCCGGGTGCTTCACGCAGAGAATGCCGGCACCGTATTTCGCTTTATCTGTGCCTACCTCTCCATGCTGGAAGGCAGCCGTCTGCTCACCGGCGACAGCCGCATGAAGCAACGGCCCGTGAGAGCCCTCGTGGAAGCCCTTCAAAAGCTGGGTGCGTCCATCAGCTATGCAGAACAAAAAGGTTTTCCGCCTTTGCTCATAAAGGGAGGCCCAATGAAAGGAGGAAGCCTTGACATCGAGGCCGGCATCAGCAGCCAGCACATCTCTGCCCTCATGATGATCGCCCCTGCCCTGCCCGGCGGCCTCTGCATCAATCTTAAAGGACGAGCGGTGTCGCGCCCCTATATCGACATGACTGCCGCCATGATGAAGCAAGCCGGCATCCCGCTAAAAACCAGCCGGCAGGCTGTCAGTATCCCGCAATCGAAATACCACAAATGCCGGCTGAAGGCCGAAGCGGACTGGTCGTCGGCGGCCTTCTGGTATGAATGCCTGGCCCTGGCCGGACAGGGGGAACTGCTGCTGGAAGGCCTGGAAAAGGATAGCATACAGGGCGACCGCCATGCGAAAGATCTTTTTGTGAAACTCGGCATCGAAACCAATTTCGTAAATGAAGGCGCCCTGATCCGCCGCTCAGCGACTTGCAGAAGCGTAATCGATGAAGATTTTTCAAACCATCCCGACCTGGCCATACCCTTTATCGTGGCGGCAGCGGCACTGGGGCTAAAAGGCAGCTTCGGCGGGCTGGAAGGCCTGCGCCACAAGGAATCAAACCGCCCGGAACTGCTCGCTGCCGAACTGGAAAAGGCCGGCATCCGCTGCCGGACAGGCAAGGGGGAACTCAGCTTCGATGCGCAAAAGATGCACATCAGCCAAAGCTTCGAAACCAGGAACGACCACCGCATGGCCATGGCCTTTGCCCCCCTGGCACTGCTGGGCAGGCCCGTAACAATAAACCGGCCGGATGCGGTTAAAAAGTCGTATCCGGGATTCTGGAAAGAACTCGACATCCTGCTGCAACTGTGCTGAGTAAGCGGTGCCCTGAAAAAAATGCCTGTACCCGAAAAAAAAACCGGACATGTTTGTTCGGGCAAAAAACGTATTTTTGGATAGATGAAAAGAAACATCCGACTGTCGTTGATCCTGCCTCTTGCGGCAGCCCTGCCGCTGGCCATCATCGTCCTGAACGAACAGTATATAAGAGAACAACACGGAGACAGTATTTTTGAGCTTCTTTTGCTGGCATTCATCCTGCTCATATTTACAGCCGCCTTCTACCCTTTTATTAAGATATTCAAAGGCCTTGCCGGGCAGAAAGGATACCGCATGTTCTGGGGCAAAGGCAAATATGCCGCGCGTATCCTTGAAACAGGATACCAGGGAATGGCTACCGTCCTCGGGTTAGCCGAAACCAGGGGAGGCATCGTCACCATCAACGAACAGCCGGTACTGCAAATGGCTTTGCGTATCGAAACCCCGAAAGGTCGTTTATACGAGGTGGAATTCGATCTGCTGATGCCGCGGGCGATGCTGCCCCGCTTCCAGCCAGGGGCCGTCTTCCCGGTAAGGATCGACCCGGAAGATGAAAACCGTGTGGTTTTCGATAAAAAACGATACGCAGCCATGCAGTCGTACAGCATAGTCACCGGCGAATGGACGGCGAAGGAGCAGGAGAAAACCGCAAAAGGGTCAAAAGAAGCGCTGGCCACGCTGGCCGGCATTGAAGACAGCGGCGCCAGCATAAATTTCATGCCCGTTGTAAAAATCCTTTTCGACATTCATATTACGGGCGAAGACATGTACAGGATAGAAAAAGAGATGCCCATGAAGGGCGAAATGGCCGGAAAGCTGAGGGATGCCGTTGGCAAAACCTTTCATGCCCGGGTGCATCCTTACGACAGGAATAAGGTACTCATTCATATTGATCGCTGAGATTGGCAGTATTAAAAAAAACGCATTCATGACATTGGGAAGATTTTTCAGGCTGTTTATCCCGCTTTACCTGGGCTGCATCCCGCTGATTACGGTGGCCATTGCCGAAGCATCCCTTACTGCCAGGTACGGAGAGCAGGCCTATGAAAACATCCTGGGCATTGCCCTGGGGATCTTTGCTGCCGGCTGCATCACCCCGCCGGCGATCATCCTTTGGCGTTTATTTGGCGGCGGGAAAACAGGCATGTTCCATTTCTGGGGCAGGGGCAAAAAGGCCAGGGCCATCATCGAAACAGGCCGGCCGGCTATGGCGGAGATCCTGCAGTCCAACGAAAAAAGCGGCGGGCTTGTCATAACGCTGAACGAGCAACCGCTCATGAACCTTTTGCTGAGAATTGAAGACGGGGAAAGCCCTCCTTACGAGCTAAGCATCGATGCGATCGTGGCCCGTACGGATGTACCGTATTTTCAGCCCGGAAGGCGCATACCCGTAAAGCTTGATGCCGCTGGGGGCCGTCATGCGGTATTTGACGCGGAGCGCTGGGATGCCATGCAAAAAGAACACATCAAGAACGACGGCTGGACGGAGCATGACCGTGTCCTGCTCGAAGAAAAAGGCAATGATGCCATTGTAAAGATCATCGGGATAAAGGATACCGGCCTGAGCAGGGACTTCCTGCCTGTGGTAAAACTGCTCTTCGAAGTCAGCCTTTCAGGCAAAAGCCCATACCGCGCCGAAAGGGAGCTTGCCCTGGACGAAGAAAAAATCAAGCTGATCGGCGCCTCTGCGGGAAAATCCTTCAGGGCAAGGGTGCATCCGCATGATCGCGAAAAAGTCAGGATCGATTTTGAAAAGCCTGCCTGAGCAGAAGGCCGTTGTTGCGCATTCGCAGGCCGGGACTGCCGAAGGCGTCAGAATGGAAATCGAAGGCCCTTGAATGCGGGATCACCAGCCGCAGGCCAGCACATCCACAATATGAATGGTTTTAAGGGGGATGTTATTTTTCGAAATATATCCCTGTAGGTGCATCAGGCAGGAGGCATCGGTAGAAACAATGAATTCGGCGCCCGTTTTCAGGGCATTTTCAATTTTTCGGTCGGCCATGGCCGTTGAAATGGCTTCATTTTTCACCGAGAAAGTCCCGCCGAAGCCACAGCAAAAGTCGTTTTCTTCCATTTCCACCAGTTCCAGCCCCTTCACTGCGGCCAGCAGCAGGCGGGGTTCGTTACCCAGGCCGTATTCGCGCAGGGCGGCACATGAATCGTGGTAAGTTACCCGGTGCGGGAAGTGTGCGCCCAGGTCGGTCACCCCCAGGCGGTTTACCACAAAGTCGGTGAACTCAAAGATGTTCTTTTGCAACTGCTTATATTCGTTGTGCAGGGAAGTATTGTGAAAGAGTTCGTGGAAATAATTCTTCACATAGGCGGTACATGATGCCGTGGGGCTCACCACCGGCCTGTTATTCGGAAAATCGCGGATGAATTTGGCCCCAACCGCCTTGGCCTCTTCCCAATAACCCGTATTGAAGGCAATTTGTCCGCAGCAGGTCTGCCCGGGATTATAATGCACCTTATGCCCCAGTTTTTCAAGTATCCTGATCATGTTAAAGCCCGTTTCGGGGAAAAACTGATCAATAAAACAGGGGATGAAAATATCAACGGTCATGGGAAATGATTATCAGGCAAAAATATAAAAATAAATGGTTTCATGGCTAAATGGTTAAATTCGTGAGACTGCCTTTTTATGAGCAAAGCGATATGAAAAGGCTTAGTCGAACGAATCCCCGATTTATCGGGATGCCTGCCCCGGGA
>CAYOLA010000146.1:0-7353 GCA_964404735.1 uncultured Bacteroidales bacterium | reverse complement strand
ACCTTGTCGAGATGAGCGATAATATCAAATTTCTGGGTTTCAACCATTTCGTTCAGTTGCCGGTAATATGCCTTCACGGCTTTCCGGATATCTCCCCCGAATCCTTCTTTAAGCCCTTTCAGCCAGTATTTCCGGTCGGGCCCGTCGATAAACCATAATTCACGGTTATTGTCAAGGACGAGATGAACGGCCCCGATCAGGTAATCGAGGAGGTATTGTTCTGAGAAATCCGAAAACGCGGAAGTTATTCCGGGAATGAAGTCGGCTTCCAGTCCCAGGTATACATTGATCTGCTCCCGGTATTTATCACTGAGTGTTTTTATTTCGTTGCAGTATTTACCCAATTCCTCATGGTTGCTGATGGCAAAGGAATTTTTAAAGGGGACGGGTGCATGACCTGAAAAACCGATTGATTGCATGCCGGCATCCAGTGACTGGAGGATATAGGCCTCGGGGGCTGAACTGCCGTCGCAATAATGTGTGTGCGTATGAAAGTTATGCCTGAACATTTTCAGCGACAATAATAGTGAATTTGCCAATATGGGGCGCTGGAATAAAAACAGAGGAGAGCGTTGACCAGACGCTCTCCAAACCCAAATCTATAAATTACCAAATGAAAAAGAAAAATTTTAGGTGGTAACTAATATACCTATTAATACGGAAAACACCCAAAAGGTAACCCTGTTTTTGAAAAAATTTTTCAATTTTTTTTAATAAACCGGTCAAAAACCCTTGTAAGTGACTATAAATGTATGAGTTAGTGTATTAAAAAAATTTGTATAATTTATCGGCTCTACGCAGAAAAACAGGTACAGGCAGGGAACAGTGTTCACCTTGTAAGGCTTTTGCGCAAACTTTTCCGTCCACCCTCAGTTCATCCACTTTACCTTCGTATACGCCGGTGGTTGGACCGATCACACAAATCTCATCATTTTGTCCGAGCGGGCTGGCCTCAACGAGTATTTCGGCTACGCCGATATTGGTAAAATAATTGATCACTTTTCCAACATAGATCTTCTTTTTTGTTGCCTGCGATCCATATTGTTCCGACCATTCGCCGGTTTTTCTTCCCAGGTAATAGCCATCCCAGAACCCCCGGTTATATACACCGGCCAGTTGTTTGTTCCACGATTCGGTTTTTTCCCTGTTAAAGCTGCCGTCGAAGTATGCGCTAATGGCTTCATGATAACAACGGGTAACGGTTTTCACGTATTCGGGCGAGCGGCCCCGGCCTTCGATTTTCAGGACCCTGACCCCTGCCTCCAGGATCTTATCCAGGAAGTCGATGGTTTTTAAGTCTTTTGGCGACATGATGTATTCATTGTCGATTTCCAGTTCAAGGCCGGTTTCTTTATCTGTTACCAGGTATGAACGGCGGCACAGTTGCATGCATTCGCCTCGGTTTGCCGGGTAATTGGCATTGTCGAGACTCAGATAGCATTTTCCTGAAATGGCCATGCAGAGGGCCCCGTGAACGAAAAGCTCGATTTTTACCCTTTCGCCTCCCGGCCCGCAGATGTTCTCCCGTTTTATCCCTTCGGTGATGTTTTTAACCTGGCCGAGATCCAGTTCCCTGGCGGTAACCATCACATCGGCAAAATTTGCATAGTATTTCACAGCCTCGAGGTTGGTAATATTGGTCTGGGTCGACATATGGATCTCCATACCGGTTTGCCGGGCATAATTGATAACCGAAAAGTCGGAAGCAATAATGGCGCTGATGCCGTTTATTTTGGCGGCATCCACCAGATTTTTCATTTCGTCCACCTCTTCGTCGTAGATCACCGTGTTGAGGGTCAGGTATGACTTGAGTCCGTGTTCACGACAGATGGCCGTAATCTCTTTAAGGTTTTCGATGGTAAAGTTCTTCGCGGAGCGCGAACGCATGTTCAGTTTCCCAACGCCGAAATACACCGATCCGGCTCCGCCCTGTATGGCTGCCATCAGCGACTCCATTGATCCCACCGGTGCCATGATCTCAATGTTGCCCTTGTCGTATTTTAGTTCAGGCATGATACAAAAGTAACACATTGCACAGAAATCCCGCTATTGCTTTTTTCAATCCCGGAATACCTTTGCCGGCAGTCCCTTAATTTTTTAATCAAAAAATAACATGCCTTTCCGGTTCCCGGTCGGGGGAATTATTTATTTTTGAAAAAATCATCTTCTGCCGGTATTATGCTGTTTTCAGTTTTTTCCGGCACAGAAAAAAGATTTAAAGGGGGATGGGTTTATACGCATTTTAAAATGAACTGATATGAGAAAATCACGATTATTAATCTTGTTTGCCCTGTTCCTGCCAGGCATGTTCCTGGTCAGGTGCGATCATACAGAACAGGCTTCTCCGGCCGGCGCAAAATATATTTTTCTTTTTATTGGCGACGGCATGGGTCTGTCGCAGGTGGTTGCCACGGAGGCTTTTTTAACGGATCTTTCTCCGGGGGAAACTTATGTGGCGTTGCCCTTCAGGGATTTTCCCGTCAGCGGCCTGAGCAATACCTATGCTGCAAGCCGTTTCATCACGGGTTCGGCAGCGGCCGGAACGGCGCTGGCTACCGGGCATAAGACTTCCATTGGCCGTATCTCCATGGATACATCCGGCAGCATTCACCTGCAAACGCTGGCAGAAAAGGCCATGGAAAAAGGGATGAGAACAGGGATCATTTCCAATGTTTCGATCGACCATGCCACGCCGGCGGTATTTTACGCTCATCAGCCTTCGCGGAATATGTATTTCGAAATTGGCCTTGACCTGGCCCGAAGCGGGATAGATTTTTTTGGCGGGGGCGGTTTTAAGGAACCCAATGGCAGTTTCGACGGCATCGAAGTTAATATTCCCGCTTTGGCACAGGAAAACGGCTATATGTATATCAACGACATCGAAGCCTTTCAGGATTTGGAAGCTCCGGCAGGGAAAGTGCTTTTTGTACATCCTGAACTTACCGAAGGCGCCTCGATGTTCTATGCCATTGATCAGCCGGAGGGCTATTTCAGCCTGGCTGGCATTACCCGTAAGGCCATTGATCTGCTGCAGGGTGATGAAGGTTTTTTTATCATGGTGGAAGGAGGGAAGATTGACTGGTTGTGTCACGACAATGATGCGGCGGCCATGGTTTGGGATGTTATTGATTTTTCTGCGGCCATTGATGAGGCCATCCGCTTTTATGAGAAGTATCCCGACGAAACCCTGATCGTTGTTACGGCCGACCATGAGACCGGCGGACTTGGCCTTGGGAGCAATGTTATGAAATATGATACGGATTATTCATTGCTGGTGCATCAGAAGGTTTCGGGTGAGGCGTTTAACCATATTCTGGCCGGCTGGCTGCCCGATAATCATATCAATGAGAAGGGTTTTAAGAAGCTGCTGCTGCTGACAGAGGAATATTTTGGCCTGGGTGGCGAGGGCGCCCCGATCGTATTGAGTACCGTGGAAACCGGCAGGCTCCGGCAGGCATTTATGGGTCTTGACGTGAGCCGTGAAGGGGAAGACATCCCCTATGAAAGGCTTACCCTGACCATTCTGGAGATCCTGTCGCACAGGGCCGGTCTGGGCTGGACCAGCCTTTCACATACCGGAACGGCGGTGCCGGTATATGCGCTTGGTGTAAACAGCATGCTTTTCGGGGGTCAGACGGAAAACACGGACATTCCCCGTTTGATATGGCAAACGATCGAGTGATCAGCCCTTCGGTTTATCTTTCGTGGTGATGCGCAGGTTCAGTTCATCCAGTTGCCTGTTTGAGATGACTGAGGGGGAGTCGATCATCACATCCCTTCCCGCATTGTTTTTCGGAAAAGCGATGAAATCACGGATGCTGTCCTGTCCGCCGAACAAAGCCACCAGCCGGTCGAATCCCAGGGCGATCCCGCCGTGGGGCGGGGCACCGTATTCAAAAGCATTCATCAGGAAGCCGAACTGGGCACGGGCCTCCTCTTCGGTAAAGCCCAGCACACTGAACATCTTTTGCTGCATATCCTTGTTATGTATCCTGATGGAGCCTCCCCCGATCTCAACACCGTTGATCACCAGGTCGTAGGCATTGGCACGAACCCGGCCGGGATTGCTTTCGAGCAAGCCGGCATCCTCCTCTTTCGGGGAGGTAAAAGGGTGGTGCATGGCAAAAAACCGTTTTTCTTCTTCATCCCATTCAAGCAGGGGGAAATCGACCACCCATAGGGGCCTGAAAACATCCTTGTTACGATAGCCAAGCTGTTTTCCCATTTCCAGCCGCAATTCACAGAGTTGTTTCCGGCAGCTATGGGCTTCGCCCGACAGGATGAGCATAAGGTCGCCGGCCGAGGCGCCGGCTTTCGATGCCCAGCTGCGCAGATCGTCTTCGCTGTAAAATTTGTCGACAGATGATTTAAAACTGCCGTCGGCGTTGTATTTAACGTATACCAGCCCTTTGGCGCCGATTTGCGGTTTCTTTACAAATTCGGTAAGCTCGTCCAGTTGTTTGCGCGAGTATCCGGCTCCTCCCGGAACACAGATTCCTGCCACCAGTTCAGCCTGGTCGAACACATTGAATCCCTTGCCTATGACCAGCTCATTGAGTTCCGTAAATTCCATTTCGAAACGCAGGTCGGGTTTGTCGGAGCCGTATTTTTTCATGGCTTCGTCGTAGGTCATACGCGGGAAAGCAGGGATCTCAATGCCTTTGATTTTTTGGAAGAGGTGGCGCATGAGGCCTTCAAAAGTTTCCAGCACATCTTCCTGTGTTACGAATGCCATTTCACAGTCGATCTGTGTGAATTCGGGCTGACGGTCGGCACGCAGGTCTTCGTCCCTGAAACACTTCACCAGCTGGTAGTACCGGTCGTAACCGGCTACCATCAGCAACTGTTTAAAGGTTTGGGGCGATTGCGGCAGGGCATAGAATTCACCGGGATTCATGCGCGAAGGCACCACGAAGTCGCGGGCACCTTCCGGTGTAGACTTTATCAGGCAGGGTGTTTCTATTTCGTAAAAGCCCTGGTGGTCGAGGTAATTTCTCACTTCGATCGACATGCGGTGGCGCAGTTCGAGGTTGATGCGCAGGGGTGACCTGCGGAGGTCAAGGTAGCGGTATTTCATTCTGAGTTCTTCACCGCCGTCGGTATCGTCTTCGATGGTGAAGGGCGGAAGGGCGGAAGGGTTGAGGATCTCAAGTTTTTCAACGCTCATCTCGATGCTGCCGGTGGGAAGTTTGGGGTTTTTCGATTCCCTTTCGATGATGGTACCCGTGGCGCTGATGACATATTCGCGCCCCAGCGTCCTGACTTTTTCCATGAGTTCCGGAACGGCACTTTCTTCCCTGAACAGTAACTGTGTGATGCCGTAGCGGTCGCGCAGGTCAACCCATATCAGGGCGCCTTTGTCGCGGATCCGTTGCACCCATCCGCATAATGTTACTTCGGTGTTGATATGTTCCGGTCTTAATTCGCCGCAATTGTGGGTTCTGAGCATATTAATCGTTTTTGTGGCCTTAACCATTATGGGAAAGCGGTTTCAGCCCTGCGAAATTAATAAATATTTTAGTCCGGCGATTTGGTGGGAATGTCGAGGCCAAGGAACACCAGTCCGTAAATATTCGATTCGCGGTATTCGTTCAGCCGGGGTATGCCGGTATCGATGATGTTGGTAAGCCCGTAATAAAACCGCATGCCCAGGGTCAGGTGCCATTTTTTGGTTTTGTTGAGCGGTATCCTGCCGCCCAGTCCGGCAGCAATCCCAAAGTCGAAAACGTTATAAAACTCTATCAGCTGTTCATTGAAAGAGCCGCTGCTAAGCTGCCCCGTGGTGTCGGTAACCTCTACATCGCCCTGCATGCGGGCATTTATCAGAAAAGATCCGTAAACACCTCCTTCCACATAATAGTTGAAATCGGGATTCAGGAAATAGCGGTTCATGATCGTAAGGCCGATATATCCAAGGTCTTCAACGGCATTGGTAATCGACACCCTGGAGCTGTCGCTTTCATCAAGATAGTCCATATCGTGAAAGGAGCAGCCCAGCGATAGGAGGTCGGCCTGCAGCAGCAGTGAATTGTTTCTTCCAAACGGCAGGGTGACCGAGGCCCCTATGGCTGATGCCAGCAGGGGCTTGTTATTTTCGATGTCGCCGTAGAGGTTACTGGCTCCAAGGCCGATATGCCAGCCAAAGAGTGGCGGTTTACGGGCCGGCTGGTAACTGTTTTCCGTTTCGGGTTTTATTTCTTTTACGGGCTTGTCAAATGTGACAATCCGGCCATTTTCATAAACGATTTTTTGAACCTGTGTCCTGGCGATGGAAA
Source organism: uncultured Bacteroidales bacterium (assembly GCA_964404735.1). Classification (GTDB taxonomy): domain Bacteria; phylum Bacteroidota; class Bacteroidia; order Bacteroidales; family B18-G4; genus B18-G4. The sequence continues at coordinate 1,078 of CAYOLA010000146.1, read as the reverse complement.
AGACCGGTCCCTGCCGGTGGTCATATTTCAGGTATTTAATCACGCCCGGTGATATGTCAAGAATGACTGCCCGTATCTCTTCCCCGTCGTTCCTGTAGATGATGTCCTGGCTTGCTGATGCCAGGGGCAGGGCCAGGATGATTGCCATCAGAAGGAACAGTTTGTTTTTCATATCCGGGCCGTACGATGACGTTGTTATTTTTTCAGGGGAATATCCACGCCCAGCTTCAGTATGCCATAAAGGGTTTTTTCATTTCCGGATTTTCCCTCAAGGGGTTTGGCAATGTTAATGAGCCCATAGGCAGCACGCGCCTCTATAATAAAATTACTGTATTTTTTGTTTCCGAGGCGAAGGCCGACACCGCCCACCATCCCAAAATCCACGGTGGTGAAATCATCCTTGTTGTCGTTGTCGATTTCATTCAGCAGGCGATCGTCGGTACCGGCAATATCCGTATAAAAGCTTCCCTGGTACCGGGCCTGGGCGAGGTATGACACATAAACCCCCCCGTTTACGTAAAAAACCCGGTTTTTGTCAAGGAAGTAGCGGTCCATCACGTTCAGCTTAAAATAGTTGAAACGCTGTTCGGTTGTTTCCAGGCTGATGGTATCGCCCTTATGAATATAGGTGTTCGATCCGTACTTAAAGCCCTGAAAAGTATAGAGCAATTCTGTGTGGATATTGTTTCTTTTGGAGATTGGCAGGGTAAAGCCCGCACCGAATTGTCCCGTCAGGCGGTATTCTTCTGATGCCAGGTTCCCTGCCACCGAGCTCAGCCCCATGCCGCCTCCCACTTCAACGATGGGTACGGGCAGTTTTTCTTTTGTTCTTTTGTCCTTTACCTGCGAATGTGCTGTCCATGGAAGGAATACGATCATCAGGATGAAAATGGCTTGTCTTATCATATTTTTGTTTTTTTCTGTTTTGTATAATCCCGTCATTCAAATCATTATGCCTGCAAAGTTACGCTTATTGGAGGAATGCTTAAGATTTTGGCAGAAATAATATGCCGCCTCCGTCGAAGAGCGGGCCTTTGTATAGTTCGTGAAGCGAAAATCCCAGGTTCAGGAGGTATTT
>CAYOLA010000145.1:0-4496 GCA_964404735.1 uncultured Bacteroidales bacterium | reverse complement strand
GTATATGCGGCGGTAGGTTCCAACAATGGCATAAAAAGCCAGCCAGAAAAGAGGGACCGCCACAATGCCGGCGTAAAAATTCCAGTCGTCGAAGATCAGTCGTAATTCACGGAAAGTATATACATCGAAAGAGTATTTTCGCAGGAAAAAAAACAAGCTCCAGGCAAGGGCTGCTGCCAGCAGGTCAAAGAACACATATTTAAAAACCTGTAAGTTTTTGTTCATGAGATCCTATTTTCGATGAATTAATTTGATGTTATCTATCAAAATCCTGGCCTCATCCACCCCGTCTTCCTTCACTGCACCCAGGAAAATGTTAAAGTCGAGGGCATTGACTTGTGAACTGACACCGGGTGTAAGGTTCACGTATATCTTTTTCCACTCGCTGGAGGGGTTCATGTTCAGCACAGGGTGCTGGATGATCTGCGACAGTGTGCGGGCGTAAAAACCTGCGGTAAAATAGTTGTTGTTCTTAAAGTCGATTTCCAGGAAGACCGGCTGGCCTCCTTTGGGAAGGATAAAGCCTTCGTCGTAGCCAACATTGGTAGCCACATCGATCAGATAGCGTTCCTCGTCGAGGATCATCAGCCCCGAGTACTTGCTGTAAGAGGCAATAAATGCTTCGGGGTTATTGGCCGGCTGGGTCCTGATAATATCGGTCTTGCTCTTGCCGGTGCTGTCGAGGGAAATGCCCGGATCCTCAAAATCTTCCATCCACACAAATTCCAGGTTCTCGTAATAGGTGGTTTTCATGTGATAGGGTACTGCCTGCGCACCCGTGAAAAGGGTATCGGTATTCAAGTCTACGGTTTCTCCTTCGGTAAGAAAAACATCCTGAACGATGGACTGATAAAACGGATAGGGTGACCGAAGCGCAGCGATACCATTGAGTTTGATACCGGGGTCGACGCGCACCTGCGTAAGGCCTTTGGCCAGCACCGGAAAAATTGCCGGCAACTCATAAGCGCCGATGGCCTGGTCATTGATATATACCCAGGCATCGGTGATGTTATGGGTTGGGGCGCCCTGGGTTTCGTAATCGGTATAAACGCTGATGGAATCAATCCTGATATAGGCCGGCACGGTCTGATCGCCTTCGAATTTATTGCACGAAACTGCGATGAAGGCTAAGATAAACATTAAACACAAACCAGAAAAGCGTAGCTTTTTGCTGTTCATGCAGGAAATTTTTACGGGTACGGCTCTAATATATTTCAACGACAGTGTAAATTAAATATTGTTGGTTCCCTTATTCGTCATATTATTTAGACAGTTTGTAAATTAAAGGTTGCCCGGATTTAAATTTAATTTGTCAATAATGCGGTGTGCCACCTCCAGGGCATTATAACCGTCGTTAATGGTAACAGGCGGTGTAGTGTCGTTAACGATGGAACTGTAGAATGTTTCAAGTTCCGTTTTGATGGCATTGATGGCTTTAACTTCCGGCTTTTCGAAGATGACCTGCTTGGGGGTTTTGCCTTCGCCGGGTTCAAGGATCATGGCATAGGGGTCGGCCTTGTCGGGATCTATGTCTTTCATGCGAAGGATTTCCGTTTCCTTTTCGAGAAAATCGATGGAGATATAGGCATCTTTCTGGAAGAAGCGCGATTTACGCATATTTTTCATGGATATCCTGCTGGCGGTGAGATTGGCAACGCATCCGTTATTAAATTCGATACGGGCATTGGCAATGTCGGGGGTATCACTGACCACGGATACGCCACTGGCACTGATACGGTGAATATCAGAATTGACCACGCTCAGCACGATGTCGATGTCGTGGATCATCAGGTCCAGCACCACGGGCACATCGGTTCCCCTGGGATTAAACTGTGAGAGCCTGTGTGTTTCGATAAACATGGGTTGCCCGAAGTAGGGACGGGCAGCGATAAATGCGGGGTTGAATCGTTCCACGTGCCCGACCTGCACCTTGATATGCGCCTCTTCCGAAAGCGCGATCAGGCGCCGGGCCTCATCAAGGGTGGTCACCACCGGCTTTTCGATAAATACATGCCGTGTTTTCCTGAGGGCCTCTGTGGCGCATTCGAAATGGGAAACAGTGGGCGTAACGATGTCAACAACCTCCACTTCACCGATCAGGGCAGAAAGGGAATCAAAACGCCTGATACCAAATTCGCGCTCAACGAATGAAGCATTTTCGTCGTCCGGATCGTAAAAACCACACAGCTCATAATCAGGAATATCCAGGATACATTTAATGTGAATCTTGCCCAGGTGGCCTGCCCCGAGCACTCCAATCTTCAGCATATCTTAAGTTTTCTGCAAATGTATCTTTTTTCGGCAAACCCCACGGGCGTTTTTATTATTTTCGCGCTGCATAAGGGCCGGCAAAAAAAAAGGCCGCTAAAGGGATCACACACCCATGATCGACTCATACAAACACAAAGGCTTACGAAAAAACCTGGTGGATACCATCCGCGAAAAGGGCATTGTCAGCGAAGATGTCCTCGAAGCCATCGGACGTATCCCCCGCCATCTTTTCCTCGACTCATCATTCCTCGAATTTGCATACCAGGACAAACCCTTCCCGATCGGCTCGGGGCAGACCATCTCCCAACCATATACCGTAGCCTTTCAGACGGAACTGCTGGAAATTACTCCCGGTGATAAAGTGCTTGAGATCGGCACGGGTTCGGGCTACCAGGCCTGTGTGCTGGAAGAACTCGGAGCCAGGGTGTTCAGCATCGAAAGGCAGAAAAAGCTCTACCTTCGCACCAAAGCCTTTCTTGAAGGGCTCGGATATAAGGCCAGGTTGTTTTATGGCGATGGCTACAAGGGCTTGCCCGCCTTTGCACCTTTCGACAAGATACTGGTAACCGCCGGTGCGCCGCAGTTGCCGGAAGCCCTGACCGCCCAGCTTAAAATCGGGGGTATGATCGTAATACCCGTTGGCCGCGGCGACATACAGCTCATGTACCGCTATATCAAGGAAGCAGACGGACATATCAGGGAAGAAAACCACGGCACCTTCCGCTTCGTCCCCCTGCTTAAGAACCTGGCAAATGATTAATCAGGCATGAAAAAGCAAGCCATTTTCCTGCTGTTGCTGCTCGCTGTGATCCTGCCCGTGCAGGGCCAGTCCCCACCTGATACCAGAACTGCAGCTAAAAAAGCATATTTCGGTTCCGGAAAGGAAATATTCCCCTGCCGCTGGCGGAACAACCGAATAGAACCGGCTGCCACAGCCCTGGATAAAAGTGAATATCAGCGGCATATCACCATTGCCGGCCGGGCACTTTCCAAATACCCGGAAAAGCTTGTCCGCAAAAACCTCCGTAAAATTCATTTTGTAAAAACACTGATGTTTTTCGGTCTCGAATACGGTGGCACTTACTTTAAGCGGAATGTATATATCAGCAGCAACGGGGTTGAAAGAGGATATACGGACCAATTTGTTGAGGGTACTTTCCACCATGAGTTTTCCAGTGTGCTGCTGAAACGCAAGGACAGGCACTTCGACCGTCAGGCATGGGAAAAAGCGAATCCGGAAGGTTTCCGATACGGAGAGGGCGGTCTTGAAGCCCTGAGAAACAATAACACCAGCCTGATACCCGATACCAGCCTTTTCGGACAAGGCTTCCTGAATGAATATTCACTGGCATCATTCGAAGAAGACTTTAACTGTTTTGCCGAATTCCTTTTCATGGCAGATGAGGTATTCTGGCAGGCATGGTCCAATCATGAAGCGATCAGGCAAAAAACGGAAATACTGATCCGCTTTTACCAAAAACTCGACCCGGTCTATACAATTACCTACTTCAGGGAACTCTGACAACCCGGTATAATCATAAAAAAAGCTTATGCATTGCAATGCACAAGCTTGTCAAACCCGGTTCGAACACCCGGGCTTTTTTTACAAAGAAGTAAAAAAAGTCCACAATTGGCTGTGGACTTTCCTATATAAAAAATTATTTACTTTCCGGTAACGTTCACGGTAGTGGTAACCGTAAAACTTGTCCCAACATGGGTGCCCGACTTAATGTTGCCGGTAATTCTGAATGTCCAGGTACCGCCAAGTTTTACGAAATAATCCGGGAATGTAAAAGGTGTGCCTGCCGTGACGATCTGGCCGCTGCCAAAGTATTCTTCATTCCCAAGCCCGCCGGGATAGGTAACGATCACCTTGATCATTTCCCAGTCGTCGGTGGTACAGGTAATATAAAAATCAAGCAGTTCGGCACCACCGGTGTTAACCACAAGATAAGTGGGTGAAAAAGCCGGGGTATAGGGAGCAGGAGCTGGCGGCGCCGGCGCCGGGTCATCGTCCTTTTTGCAGGATGACAGCGTAAGTGAGGCACCAATCAGAACGATGCCAAGCAAATAAAAGAAGTTAATTTTTTTCATGGTTTTTCATTTAGGTTAAACGCCATTATGGATAATTAGTCCCTCCTTACAAACATTTCAAAACATTGATTATCAACTATATAATGTTGATAACTTGTGATTTTTTTATATCAATAATTGCAAGAAAAGCA
>CAYOLA010000144.1:0-24702 GCA_964404735.1 uncultured Bacteroidales bacterium | reverse complement strand
GGGCATATTGGGGTTGATGTTCAAAGCAAGTTGATCAGAAAGCGCAAGTTTACATCGGCCAATGTTCATGACAGCCAGCTTATTGAAGATCTATGCAGTGGGGATGAAGATGGTATCGGGGGTGATAAGGCCTATTGCAATGATGCTCAAAAACTTGCCGCGCGTAAGATGGGGATCTATTATGGCGTATTGGATAAGTCAAAGCGAGGAAAAACACTCTCTGCCCGACAAAAGAAAAGGAATAGGCAAAAGTCATTTGTTCGCGTAGCAGTAGAACATCCTTTTGCCTTTATGAAGAACAAGTTGAAGATGCAACTTGCAAGAGCAAAGACCATAGGTAGAAATTCATTGAGATTTGATATGAATTGTATCATCTATAACGTATTGAGGGCTGATTTTATATTGAGCAGAGCTACTTGATTAGGACAGGTATGCCTAAAAATCAGCAAAATGCTGTTTTTTAGGATAAAAGAGGCAAAATGCAAATCAAAACGGAAATAATGAGTAAAAAATGTAGCCAGAAGCAAAAAAAGTTGTATTTTCGAAATCAAAAAGAAAAATATTTGGGTTTTCAAAGAATTCAAATAACGTCAAAAATTATAGAAAACTTAAAAACTCAGTAATTATGAAAACATTTAAAACACTTTTAATCGCAATTGTAATATTGGCTTTTTATTCAGTTAACGCTCAGGTAGTCGTAACCACCGACGGCAGCAGTGCCGATGGTTCGGCCATGCTCGAAGTAAAAAGTGACGACAAAGGCTTTTTGCCACCACGGATGACCGAAAACCAGCGTGATGACATATCTGATCCGGCCACAGGGCTTATCATTTACCAAACAAATGGGACAGCCGGCCTGTACGAGTACAATGGTACTGCCTGGGTGCCGGTGAAGGGAACGGCCGATGGCTCCGAAACCATGGTAACTGCCGGTGATAATGTTACCATTACGGGTACTGGAACAACAGCTTCACCTTATGTTGTTAATGCCGTGCCAAACCATTACGTTGGCGAACTATACGGAGGCGGCGTTGTGTTCTGGGTTGACCACACCGGCCAGCACGGGCTAATTGTGAGCATGATTGACCTTGGCAACACGCCATGGAGCAACGTAAGCAATGTGTTTATTGGCACCACCAACGATTGGAACGGTGCAGGTAACACCACAGCAATTACCGGCCAAAGCGGGCACATTAGCAGTGCTGCAAAACTTTGCGTAGATTACACCAATATCGATTATGGCACAGGAACTTACAGCGATTGGTATTTGCCAAGCAGAGCCGAACTAAACCATGTGTGGAATAATCTTTACGAAGTACAAAAAGCTCTCAGCAGCGTTGCAGGCTCAGACAAAATGGAAATATTATATTACTGGTCATCGACGGAGCGCTCCAATGTCGAGGCCTGGATCTTCTTCTTCGTCGATGGCACCGCGTACCACTATCCAAAGAGCAATTCTTACCTTGTTCGTGCCGTTCGGGCTTTTTAAATATTTATCCGCCGGAGGCGGCGTAAAATTTTTGAGATACGGCTTTATCTGACGAATTGCCCATTTACAAAGACACGTACAAGCTGATACAGTTGATATTCAGATACACAAAGGAGTTTACAAGAAAATACAAATTTAACCTGAAGCAGGATATTCACCCCCATTGGGTAGCAATACTTTTATCCCAGCGGGTAAAATGCGAGAACATTAAGCTTGTAAGGTCGGTATACCGGACCAATCGCAATGCCAAAAAGCGCCCGTTTCTGGAGGAATTTAGATAATTTTGAAAAACTTGAAGTACGGCTGCGTTCCGGTTTAACAAGGGCCAGCGGGGGATGCAACTGGCAGGAATTCCAAACCGCCCCCCGGGCCTGCAAAAGTTGCTTTCGTTGACTCAAAACTCACCTGTTGCGTGACGAAGAATCAGAATAAGCTGTATTTTACCGGGATCGGGAAAAGCGGCCTATCCGTTTGCGGGGATACTCCGGCCACCGGTCGATCAGCCGTTCCCGCCACCGGCTTTCGGCTGGTGAGGTTGAAAAGAAATACAGGAAATAATATGCCCCCTGTTAGCGCGTGTGCTTTTGTAACAACGCAAGTATTTTTTCCATTTCTATTGGTTTTGGCAGATAGCCGTCGCAGCCGGCATTTAGAAAGCGTTGTTCATCGCCGGCCTGGGCATAAGCAGTGGTTGCGATAATGAGGAGTTCCGGCCGGAATTTGCGTATGTGCTTTGTCGCTTCCAGCCCGTCCATTACAGGCATTTCAATATCCATCAGCACCAGTATAATAGCGGGATGTTGTTTGCATAATGCTACGGCTTCTTCACCATTTTGGGCCAGCAGGTAGTCGCAACCGGCCTCTTTTAAAACCGCTTTCATATATAAATAATTTGATTCTTCATCTTCGGCAAGAAGCACCAATGGCTTCGCTGCAACAAAATCAGTTTTTTTCCCGGTTGGTGGTGTTTGTTTTGTTATCTCATTTTCTTTGTATGGAACCGTAAATGTGAAGGTAGAACCTTTAGCTGTTTCAGAGTTGGCCGAAATCGTGCCTCCCAGCAGTTTAACCAATCCACTTGCGATAGACAATCCAAGCCCGCTGCCCTCATAATCGCGCATACTGGATGGGTCTCCCTGAGTAAACAAGTTGAAAATATCATCCAGCTTTCCGGGGTCTATTCCTTTGCCGGTATCCTGGACAAAAAATACAATAAAGCCTTCTTTACGCTTGCACCCAAAGCGTATGCTTCCCCTGCCCGTAAATTTTAGGGCATTTTCGAGCAAAATGCTAAAAATTTTACTGATTAACTCAGAATCGGAATGGATGGCTAAATCAGCGTCATCTATCTGATAATCTGTCTCAAAACCGATTTGTTTACCTGCGCACAACTGCCTGGCCTTTTCTGCAACTTCTTCAACGAATGGCAGCAGGAGAAATTCTTTTTTATGCACCTCCATTGTGCCCGACACAATACGTGCCATATCCATATAATCCGTTATGGTATTCATCAGGCGGTTACTCGACTGTTGTACAATCTCCAGCATTTCCTTTTTGGCCTCAGGAGAAGGATCCGTTTGCGACAATAACGCTCCAAAACCGAGAATTCCGTTAAGTGGTGTTCTGATTTCGTGTGAAATATTATTGATAAATGCCGTTTTTAATTTATCGCTTTCCTGGGCTTTTTCTTTAGCTGTAACTAATTCTTCAAGCATCTTTTTTCTTTCAGTGATATCTTCTTTGATAGCCACAAAGTTTGTTATAGCACCTTCACTGTTTTCAATGGGTGATATAACTGCCCTTTCCCAATAAAATTTCCCGTTTTTCTTCATATTAAGCATTTCACCTTCCCAGTTGTTGCCCGAAAGGATGGTATCCCAGAGTTCCCGGTAAAATATTGTGGATTGATGGCCGGATTTTAAAATATTGATATTTTTACCCTTTACCTCTTCAAAACGGTAGCCCGTTAATTCTGTAAAAAATGGATTGACATATTCAATAATGCCTTCCCTGTTGGTTATCACTACCGAAACCGAACTTTGTTCAACAGCCCGGGAAAGTTTAATCGCATTTTCCTCTGCATTTTGCCGATCAATAAAAATACTCAATTCGTGGGCGACCAATTCCATGACTTCAATGCTCGTTTGATCATAAACATCGCGGGTATCGTAATTTTGAACCATTACAGCCCCAAAAATTTTTCCTTTTACCTTTAACGGGACGCCGAGCCACACTTCCGGAATGGTTCCGTGAAGCTCAATGATTCCTTCTTCGTGTAAACGTAAGATTTCATTCTTTTGCAATAAGACCGGACGGTTCTGTCTGATAACATAGCCTGTGATTGATTTTTCTTCAGGCCATTCCGGTATTTCATCCTTTTCATCCAAATCAACCAATGAGCGGAGCATTCCGGTTTCTTCATTATGGAAAGCAATCACAAAGTTTTTTGCATCAATGATGCTATTCAGTTCATTTTTAATGGAACTAAACAGCTCATTAAAATTTTTTGTGGCAATTGTTGCCCGGGCAATGTTGAACTGCATCTGCCGGATTGTTTCCGCCCGTTTGCGATCAGTGATGTCCATAAAAGTGGTAAGCGTAGCTGGTTCATTTTGGTATTCGATCCGCGAAGAATAAAGAGCTACCCATTTTATTTTTCCATCTCTGGTCTCCAGCCGATATTCATTTTCCTGAGAAACATCATCACCTTGGATACGTTTGTTAAAGTTGCCAATAAAACGCTGCCGGTCTTCTATATAAATAAGTTTTACTAATTCATCCTGATCCATCCCAATCAAGCTTTCAGTGGTGTATCCGCTTATCCGTGTCATTGCCGGATTAGCAAAAACCAACCTGACGGGATTCGCCTGAGCAATCACCACTCCCTGTAAGGTGCTGTAAACCAGTGTTCGACATTTCTCTTCACTCTCTTTCAGTGCTTTTTCCGCCTCTATGCGTTCAGTGATGTCAAGCGCAGTAAACGTAACTCCTTTTGAAATATCATTTTTATCAATAAGTGCAGAAGCCAGGAAAATATAGATTATTGTTCCGTCCTTTTTTCGCCAGCGTGTTTCCACTTTACCGATTCCCTTCTTCTGGATCTGGTCATACTTTTCCTTACCAACAAATTCATATTCTTCCCGTGAAGGGTATAACATACGGGCATCTTTCCCAAGCAGTTCTTCCCTGGAATATCCCGTCATTTCGCAAATTCGTGAATTTACCTCTTTCAGCACTCTGTCGGCAATAACGCCAATACCGGCAGGAGCCACACTATAAATGCCGCGCATTTTTCCTTCGCTCTCGCGAAGCGCTTCCACTGATTTTTGATAATCCGCTTTTACTTTCGCTTCTTCCAGCGCCCGTTTCACGGCCATGGGAAGCCTTTCGGGCCTGTCTTTGAATACATAGTCCACGGCGCCCCGCTTCAGTAATTCAACGGCAGTTTCTTCGCCAATTAAACCTGAAATGCAGATAAAGGGTGTTTCGGGGCAAAGCTCCCGGCTAATTTGCAAGGCACCGAATGCATCGAAATCCGGCAGTTTAAAATCAGCCAGGATGAGGTCGAAACTATTTTTGCGCAGTGAGGCAGTGAAGATTGCTTCATTTTCAACGTGGGTCAAATCCAGGCGAAATCCCGCATTTAACAGCTGTTCGCGCATTAATTCCAGGTCTCTGGCCGAATCTTCCAGGACAAGAACTTTAATTTCAGTGCCTTCGATATCCGTTTTTGTCTTCATAAATCAAATCGTTTCGTCGCGCTTCTGGCGGGACTTTGTATTTGGATACTTATATAATCCGCGTTCTATTGTTTATGGCACGCGGATAAGGCTGATCTCCATACGCGGATTTTCGCTGATTTTTTTTTATCCGAGTTCATTGGCGTTGCTTGCATCCGCGTCATCGGCGTTCTATATTTTGCAAGTGGATACAATCCATTTTTATTCCATTGGAGGCAGCTCGTTCAGCATGGCCCAGAATACGCCAATGTGCTTCACTGCGTTAAGAAAATCCTTGAAGTTTAAGGGTTTCACCACATAGGCATTTACGCCCAGGGCATAACATCTTTTCAGGTCGGGTTCCTGTCGCGAGGAGGTAAGCATAACTACAGGAAGCATTTTAAATTTTTCATTGCTTCGGATGGCTTCCAAAACTTCAATGCCATTCATGCGTGGCATCCTAATATCAAGCAGCAGTACAACAGGATTGCCTTTTTTACGGTTCTTGAACCGGCCTTCATAATTCAGGTAATCCATAACTTCCAGGCCGTCATTAACCACAACTACTTGGTTTGCCAGCTTATGCTCCTTCCATGCCTCAATGGTCAGTTCAACATCCTGCGGGTTGTCCTCGGCTAACAATATTGTTTTTAATTCTTTCATGATATTTGCTATTAGGCATCAGATCTTTCGTTTTGCATATTTTTAATGATCATGTTAGCATTTTGATGATTTCGGTAACGAAAAATAAAAAACAGCTCCCTTAGCGGGTTCAGCTTCGGCCCATACCCGTCCGTTATGTTTATGAATAATGCGATGCACGTTGGCAAGTCCAATGCCTGTGCCTTCAAATTCGGTACGGGAATGTAGCCGCTGAAAAACCCCAAACAGTTTATGCGCATATTTCATATTGAAACCCACCCCGTTATCGCGTACGAAAAATACGAAATTTTTCTTTTCCTCTATGAAGCCAATCGATATTTCGGCCGGTTTTTTATTCCGGGAAAATTTAACGGCATTATCGAGCAGGTTAGCCCAAACCAGTTTCAGCAGGGAATAATCACCAAACGCTTGCGGTAATTCCTGCACTTTCCATGTAATTTCTCTTTCTTCTGTATCTTGTTTTATTGTTTCAAGTACCTCTTCTACCATGGCATTCATTTCTATCTTGGCTTTCAGCAATTCCTGGCGGCCCGCTCTTGAGAACTGCAACAGATCATCGATAAGTGTTCCCATTTGCCTTGCAGCATCTGTTACGGTTGTCAGATAATATTGCGCTTTTTCAGGAAGATCGGCGTGAAATTTTTCATTCAATAGGGCGACATAACCATTGATGTGGCGCAAAGGCGCCCGCAGATCGTGTGAAACGGAATAAGAAAAAGCCTCCAGCTCACGATTTGAAGCTTCGAGCTGTGCAGTGCGCTCTATTACACGTTGTTCCAGTTCCTCGTTCAGTTTCAGTATCTTCTTCTCCGTGGTTTTACGGCTTACAATTTCACCAATCAGATTGGCAGAAGCCTGTAGCCGTTCTTTGGCAGTTTCAATGATATAAGGGGGGCGAGACTCGTAGTCCTTCGCATTTTTTATTAATTCATCCAACGGAACCTTATATTTTTCGGCCAGTTCGCTCAATTTTTCTTTGTCCTGCGGCGGATCACCATATCCGAAGTTAATCGCTCCGATAACTTCATCACCGGCAATAATCGGCAAGGCGTAGAGATGAATTCCGCCCTGACATTCGATATCGACAGGCCGGCCGGATTCTATCGCCGGCTGCGATGCTTCCTTCCAACAGGAATCGTGACAAAGCCATTTACCACAATTCAGCGCCTCTTTATTGTCGTCTGTGCCGCATAATTTCCGGGAAGCCTGATCCATGAAACGGCACCAGTTAGAAGCAAAAATGCCATGCGCATAATCACCGTTCTTTTCATAAACAGCTGATGATGATTCCAGTAATCTTAAAAAGTCGTTCGCTATGTCTTTTAGAACATTTTTTCCGACGGCATCAAGAATCAATCTGCTCGTATTCAGCTCCGAAAGATCGCCATAAAAGGGGGATAGGTTGCCTTTTACTGTTGCCGTCTTTTTGCTCAGCATCCATTCAATACGCGACAGAGCCTCTTGTGCCTGTTTGCGTTCGGTGATGTCGCGCGTTACGCCTTGCACGGAAACCGGCGCACCCTGATCGTCGAAGATGATCTGACCGTGAATCTCGACGGCAATGGGGCTGCCATCGCGCCGCAGCATTTGAGTTTCAAAGATCACACCCGGCTGGCCGGGCCCCCTGGCAGTTTCCTTTTCGATCAAAGCCCTCATTTTGGCGCAATGAAGCGCATCGCAATGCTCCCACAACCCACTTCCGATCCATTCGTCGGGGCTAAAGCCAAACATCATCTCAATAGCCGGATTAACATAGGTAAAACGCGCATCCATCGTCATCACCCAAATGACATCAAGTGTATTCTTGGCCAGCAACCGTTGACTTTCTTCTCTTTGGCGCAGCGCTTCCTCCGCCTGTTTGCGTTCAGTGATGTCCTGAAACGAACCCTGCACTTTGATGATCCTGCCCTTTTCATCTTTCACCGCCCTGCCGATAGTACGCACCCAAACGCGTTTTCCTTTTGAAGTGATGATCTCCATTTCCTGATCGTAGGGTATGCCCTTTTGGGCGCAATCATTGAAAATCTTTGTGATCTTATCATGCCATTCGTGGGCATAAAAATTGATCCCTTCCTCCACTTTCGGCGCATATCCGTGCGGCACCTCATGGATATCTGCCACAGCATCCGACCAGGTGCAGACATTATTTTCCAGGTCAACACACCAACCGCCGAATTTGGCGGTTTTCCCGGCAATTTGCAGCAGGGCAAAATTTGATCTCAGCACTTCTTCCACCTGTTTGAGTTCGCTGATATCCCGGTGGGTTCCCACAAAGCGCTGCGGCACGCCTTTTTCATCTCGTTCAACTATTATTCCTTTCCCCTGGATCCATTGCCAGTCTCCTGATTTTTTCCGAAATCTGAATTTCACGTTGAAGCGGTCGATCTCTCCCTTCAGATGTTTTTCAGCTTCGTTCATTACATAATCAACATCGGCGGGGTGAACCCGTTTTTGAAATTCATCCAGATGGTGGGGAAATTCATCAACATCATATCCGGCCAATTGATAGTAGCGGGGATCAAAATAAACCTGGTTTGTTTTTAAATCCCAATCCCACATACCGTCATTTGTTGCCATCATTATTTTTGAAAGCTTGTCTTCTTTTTCCTCAAGTTCATTATTTAGCGCTGTTTGCTCGATTTTCCGGTATGTCAATTCACTGATAAGCAGGGTCATATTCAGCAAAAAATCAATGGCTACTTTTACATTCTCTTCAGAAACAACCGGCACCTTATTCAACGCCTGCAGATATTTTTTTTCAGCAAACCCATACTTTTCAGCCTGCTTTTTAAAAAAGGACTTATCGGGTTCCTTAAAGAAGAATTGTCCGGTAAAGAGGTTGGCAATATGTTCTCCTTTGATGACTATTGGCACCGCCACATCAACAAGTCCGTTTAAACATTGGTAGGAATGATATTTTTCACCCTCAGCCATTTTACCGGCCAGTACAGTATCGCTGATTTTGCATTTTTTAGCAGTTTCGGGATTGGCACGGTGGAAGTCAGTGCATATTTGTCTCCAGCCCGATCTGGACAAAACGTTTCCTTCAAGGTCCAAAATGGCGGTTACAAAGCCAGTTGTTTTGCTGAAACCTTCGAGCAGGTTGTTCACTTTCTCAAAGTCGATTAATTCCAGAATTTTAGGTTTCATATCGCTTTAAATTAACTGCTTTCTCATGCTGTTCTTTTTATTACTAATCCATCCTCATCTGCGTCATCCCTGCCCGCCGGCAGGCAGGGGCGCTACATAATATCCGAAAGCTGAATGATATTTATCAAAGTTATTGCACACTAAAGTTAATACAAAAAACCATTTTTTTTAAAATTTTTTATTTTCAGAGGTTTAACACCTTGCTTATAATACGGTATTAATGTAAGCATTCTTATTATTTACATGGACAGGAGTTGCCGCAGCGAGATGACCGGGGCATGTATAAAAAATGGACATAAATGTGTATGTTCAAACCCACTCACATGTGCACCCGCTAGCTGACAACGCCATGGCCGAAACCGGTTTCGATATTTCGGGCGATATTTCAGATTACCTGCCGCTGAGCCGGACAAGCATTTCGCAGCATATGGAAGAACTCAGCGATCCCTGCCTTATTCAGGGCGCCGTTTACGGGTAAGGAAGGATCTTGCACATTATTATCCCGCTTGTGCGCACCCCTCAGGCATGCTGCGGAATTTTAGGGGCGAAATAGCTTTGGCGGTGAGGCGCAAACGCAAGCAGCATCAAAACTCAAAACCTTTCCGGGCTTCCACGCCTTTTTGGTAGTAATGCTTCACTTCCTGCATGTCAGTGACGAGGTCGGCGGCACGGATCAGGCCCGCGGGGGCGTAGCGGCCTGTGATGACGATCTCCACATGGGGCGGCCGGGCCCTGATGGGATTCATCAGTTCCGTAAAAGTGAACAGCTTATAATGAAGGGCGATGGTGGCTTCGTCCAGTATCACCAGTTGATGCCTGCCGGCCATAATTATGCCCGACACTTCCTCCAGCCCTTTGCGGGCGGCCTGCACATCGGCGGGTGTTGGCCTGTTCACGATAAAGCAATCCAGGCCATACCGGCGGTATGTGATCCGGGGCGCCAGCTTATCCAGTACCTGATGCTCGGCATAGGGCATCCCCTTTACAAACTGCCCGATGAACACGTTCATGCCGGCGCCTGCGGCACGCATGGCCATGCCAAGGGCTGCAGTGGTCTTGCCCTTGCCATTGCCCGTAAAAACATGAATATATCCTTTCATGGGATGAGATGATTTTTAAAATGCCTTTTCAGCCTGCCGGCAGGCCGGGTTGCTACAGGCCTTTCACCCGGCAGGGGATCACCGGCCGAAGCCTGTCCTGACCAGGCGCAGGCTTTCATGCCTGCTGCCCGTGCTGAGCCGTGCAAGATACACGCCGGCAGGCAATTCCACGCCATCGAACCACAGGATATATGATCCGGCTGCCTGCACCCTGTCGACAAGCACTTCAAGCTCTTTACCATAAATATCAAACACGGCCAGCCGCACATGCGCCTGCGCACCCACGGTATAGCGCAGCCTGGTTTTCTGTGCGAAGGGGTTTGGCGCTGCCGTCAGCCCGGCAAATTCCCTGCCGGCCGTAATTTCGCCGGCACCAACGCCGGTGGGGGTAATATAGGAATAGTAAACATCCTGTTCGCCGTTCAGGGTATTGCACCAGGCAAGGTGCGCCCCGCCATCGTCCGACACCATGTGGAAGTAGTCGCCCATCTTCTCCTGCTGAGGCCAGCCCAGGTGCGGGTCGAAGGCCGGCGACAGCTGTTCGTTTACCGACCAGGTCAGGCCCTGGTCGACCGAAAAGGAATAGAAGAGCGCCGACTGGTAACCGTTGGAGGGGTCAACGCGGGTATCGAGCCAGGTGGCATCGATACGGCCGTTGGGTGCCACCGACATGGTGCCGAACCACTGGTACCTGCCCGGGTCGGGATCGTCGTTGATACGCTGGGGCGGGTCCCAGCTCAACCCGCCATCGGTGCTTCTGGCAAACATCACGTCGGCGGGATCGTTGGGCGGGTGCACCACCGAGGCCAATACATATACATTGCCCCTTCCGGGACCGTCCGACACATCCACATCAACCCATACCTGCCCCAGCAGGCCCTGCGGGTTCACGGGCGACCATCCCCATACATAGCCGCCCAGGTCAACCGCCGAATAGTCGAGCCATTCGATGGTCGATCCGGGTACCTGGGCATTGTCGGAGCGGATGATCATGATATCGTCGTCGTTGCCTCCGCCCACGATATACAGTTCCCCTTCGGGGCCGATGGCCAGGGTGCCCCAGTAGGGCGTCCCCGTAACCTGTATGCAGGGCTCATAGCTGATCCCCAGGTTGGAGGAACGCGTGAAAAATCCCGGGTGACACCAACTGTAGAACTTTGTCCAGAACGAATAATTATGGCCCGTTCCGGCGCCTCCCGATCTGTCGATGCGCATCCACTGCTTGTCGCCCCCGTGGGCAAAAGTGCCATTATCCCATTCAAAGCCGTCGCTGCCGGTTTTAAAAACGGTACAAAAAAAGTCATCCGATGATGTAACCGAAAGGCTGTTGTAATAGAAGCAGCCATCGGCATCCACATCAAGGACAGGGTCGGAGCGAAACGCACCGGGCTGTATGGAGCCGGGGAAAGTCCAGCTTTGCCCCCCGTCTGATGAATAGCCATAGCCCGCCTGCCGGAAGGAGCTGCTTACATCGTCGAACTGACGCCACCCCATCATCATGCGGTCGGGATTGGTGGGGTCAACAGCTATGCTGGGCTCATTGGCGGCATCGTACAAAATGTTGTTCCCGTCGGCGTTCACATTGACCTGTGTGGTAAAGATGCCGCTGCCTGTGAATTTATATGCCGGTGAGGTTTCGGCTTTTTCAGGCCGGGAATACTCCGAGCGGGCATCGGGCACCTCAAAGTGCATTTTTTGTTTTTCAGGGATTTCGCGTTCCTGTGCCGGCAGCGATGCCGTAAATGCCAGGGCCATAAGCAGCAAAAGGCTTTTTTTCATGTTATAAGCAGTGTCTGGTTTCATAAATATAATTTTGTTGGTTGAAGGGTACCGGAAAAGCTCAGTGCCACTTCCTGTTCCCTGATTCGTTCATTCGTGAAAGATGAGGGCTTCATAAACATATATGTCGGCTGTTTTCCAGCCATCCCAGCCAATCCGGGCTTTGTCGCGGGCACAATGCCCGAGGAATTCCTCGAGCGTCCATCCGGTTTCGGTGGCCACCTGCGGCAGAAAGGTCCCGTTTGCCTGCCCTTTCCTGATGTAGATGCCATGCCGTCCCAGCTCTATTTCTTCAACGGATCCGATCTTTCGCATGGGTGTGAGCACGGAGATCTCGATCCCGATATCGCCGAACTCCTCCTCCTTCACCTTCGGGAAACGATGATCTTTGGTTGCGGCGGCTTTTGCCATTTCCTGCACCACCACATACAAGGGCGCATCGGCCTCGAAACGGCCGATGCATCCCCGCAACTGCCCCTCCTTGTTCAGGGTCACAAAGGCGCCGCCATGCCGCTTTATATTTTCGGAAAAGCCGGAAACATCCAATTTGGGCGTTTTGCCTTTCCTGACATACTCCTCCATGGTGAGCCGGGCAATACCCAGCAGATCCGACTTATCCTTTTCGGTCAGGATAAAAGCATCGCCGGGGGTATCTGTATCTTTGGTCAGGTTCTCCGTTACCACGATGGAATAATATCCCACCACGCGGCTTTTGTCGGGAAAATAATCCGAGTCGCCCGAATTCATGTATTGTACCTGGTGGTATTCATAAGCGGGGGCGCCCTGGGTGAGGTTGAGCAAAGTAAGCACCGAACTCCAGCCACACATGGCGGTGGCCAGGTTTGAAATACCCGACGACTCATTCGCACTGAGCACCTTCAAAAAATGATCGCAGGAGTTGGCCACCACGGCATCGGCGGTTTTTTTGTCCACCTCCCGGGCATCCTCATAAGAGGGATAATGCGAAAAATCGGTACTGATCACAAAAAGGTTGCGGCTGTTGAAGTATGGACGCAGGGCTTCTGCGATCGCGGCACATGCCGACGGCTCACGCGTTCCGATCACGATGGGAACGATACGGAAGGGTTTCTGCAGGTAGTATTGCAGGAAGGGCAGCTGTACTTCGAGGCTGTGCTCGCTTTGGTGGGCTTTGGCATGAAAGGAGAACACCTTGTTCTCATCGATCAGTTTTTGCGCCAGTGCACGATCCACTTCCACCTCACCGAGCGGCGTTTCGTAATTGCCTTTGCTGTATATGGAAGCGCCGGGATAATAATCGTTATGGCTGGTGGCAATAACAAAAACATGTTCGAATTCCCTGGCGGGATCAACCTGTTTATAGCCCGAAGCGGCCACCACACCCGAAAAGGGATAGCCGGCATGGGGCACGATCACGGCCTGTACATTTTGGTATTTGGCTTGTTCTGCCTTTGAGAATAAATTTTTGAGGTCGGCTTTCAGTGTGGAGGCATCGCCGCTGTAGAACCTTCCGGCCGCATAAGGCTTCCGGTTTACGGGTTCATCCCCGGACTGTTGTCCGCGGCATCCTCCCGAAAATAAAGAAAGAATGATCATAATGGTGATTGTTTTTCCGGTCTTCATCATAATGGTATTCCTAAACAATGTACCTAACAAAGGTACGAAAACCCGCTGTGCTCTCCAAGCCAAAGTCAAAAACGCCTATCTTTGACAGTAAGGGATCGTTTTCGGCGCACAAGGGAAAGGATGTTGATCATTCCGGGCGCCCGGAATAAAACAAAGTGCGCCCTTTATCCCGCGAACACGAAAAGCAGCCACAGGATGAAGACGACCGGAACACGGCGGTATCATGCAATTGCCCTGCTGATGGGGGTCAACTGTTTTATTGTCCAGCTTGTTTTGATCAGGGAGTTCCTCGGGCTGTTCAGCGGCAATGAGCTGGTGATCGGCATACTGCTGGCCTTTTGGATGCTGCTGACTGCCGTGGGTGCCTGGGCAGGGAAGCGCTTATACCGCAGGGGCCGGGCTGCCGGGCAGCTCACCTTCATCCTGGTCATGAACGGCCTTTTCCCCCTTGCCGGGGCCATTTTTGCTGTATTTCTGCATGCGCAGTTTTTCACGGCGGGGGAGATGGAAAGCCTGCAGGGCATCCTGTTGGTGAGCCTTGGCGGCCTGGGCGCATTCTGCCTGGTGTCGGGCATGTTGTACACCCTGCTGGCTGCGGCTCTTTCGGAGCTGAAAGGCAGCAACAGCATTTCACGCATCTATGCCCTGGAGGCGGTCGGCAGCCTTGCCGGCGGCCTGCTTTTTAACTTTTTTCTGGTGTATCACCTCAACGGCCTGCGCATCTTATCGCTGCTGTTTTTGCTAAATCTGCTGGCTGCAGCCGGTTTCGCCCTTGCCGGCCGCCATAGGCTGCAGGGGGGGCTGTTGGCGCTGCTGACCCTGGCGGCGGGTTTGCCCCTGCTGAGCATCGACCCCGATGTGCGGGTGGCACAGATCCTCTATCCGCAGCAGGAGGTGGTGGCCAGCCGCGACACACCCTTTGGCAAGCTGGTGATCACCGCCTACGGCGGCAGCCATCACCTGTACAGCAACGGTAAGCCACTTGACCTGAACACTGCCCTGCCCTCGATTGAGGAGCGGGTACATTTTCCCATGGCCCTGCACCCGTCGCCCCGCGATGTGCTGATACTGGCAGGCGGCTGGGATGCCACAGCAGCCGAAGTGCTCAAATACCCCGGCACCCGTGTCGATTACATTGCCCGCGACCCCTGGATGCTTGAGGCCGCCGCCCGCATCATGGAAATCCCCCTGCCGGAGGAAGTCGGCATTGGCATTACCGACCCCGTCCGCTTCCTGCAATCCGCAAAAAAACAATACGACGTCATCATCATGAGCCTGGGTGCACCGGCCACGGTAGCCGACAACCGTTTCTACACGGATGAGTTTTTTAAAAAGATTGACAAAGCGCTCCGGCCCGGCGGCATCTTCTCGCTGGGGCTGCCCCCGGCAGGCAACTACCTGGACGACAACGCCCGTATGCTGTATTCAACGGTTTATCAAACCCTGCAAAACAACTTCACACATCTGCGCATTATCCCGGGTCTGCAAACCTGGTTCCTCGCCGCTGCCTTGCCGCTTCAGGGCGATATCACCATGCTGCTGGAAGAAAAAGGCATTTCTGCCGTATATGTAAACAAGTATTACCTCGACGACCGCCAGATGGGACAAAGGGCCGGGATGATCCTGGAAGGGCTCGACCGCGAAGCGAAGATAAACAGGGATTTTTCGCCCCTGGCGGCCTATATGAGCATCAGGCAGTGGCTGGGCATGCTGGGGATCCCCCTCTGGCCGGTGGCATTGGTGCCCCTGCTGCTGATGCTGATTTTTGTGCCCTGGCTGAAGCCGGTCGATTTGGGGCTCTTCACCGGCGGCTTCACGGCTGCATCCGTCGAATTTGTGATGCTCATCGCCTTCCAGGTGGTATACGGATATATTTACCAGATGGCCGGACTCATCATCATGGCCTTTATGGCGGGACTGGCATTCGGGGCGGGTATCCTGCACAAGGTTTCAGCAAAGGAAAAGAAACAATACGTGCAAATACTATTCCTGCTGGCGGCCCTTGCCGGCCTTCTGCCTTTTGCCGTTACCGGGCTTACATGGCAGGGCCTGCCCGGCTGGATGCCGGCCGTCATGATCGTCATGCTGACCTTTTTGACAGCCTCACTTACCGGTTTACAGTACAAAATAGCCACAGTGCTGCGAAAAAGCAGCATCCCCTCAACAGCATCGGCAACCTATGGCGCCGACCTCGCCGGGTCGGCATTCGGTGTTTTTCTCACGGCAGTCTTTATTTTCCCGGTCCTGGGCATGACCGCCACCGGCTTTTTGCTGGCGGGCATGAACCTGCTCACGGCCATCATCATCTTTTACAGGCTCAAAACATGATGCTGAGGGATGTGGCAATTGGGCCTGTTCAGCGCGTACATGCAGTAAAACCGGCGACAAACCTTCAGGCATTAAGCCAAAATTTTCGTATATTTGAAGCTGACAAGACAATCATATGGCTTCGGGCTTATCAAAAAGACAATTCATCAAGTGCTCCCTGCTGGGCGTTTGCGGCCTGGCGGCCGGCTTCTCAGGCCTGCGTGCAGCCGGCAGGGCCATGGCGGGCATGCAAGGCTTTCCTGCCGGGGGCGATGACGGCCTGTGGAAGTGGAGCATCGAAGCCCGGCACTATATCAATACCCCACGGGGCATCAAATGCAAGCTTTGCCCGCATGCCTGTAACCTGAAGGAAGGGGAAACGGGCGACTGCCGTACCCGCACGGTGAAGAACAACAAGCTATACTCCATCGCCTACGGCAACCCCTGTGCCGTGCATATCGACCCCATCGAAAAAAAGCCCCTCTATCATTTTTTGCCGGGCAGTACCAGCTACTCCATTGCCACGGCCGGCTGCAACCTGGCATGCCTCAACTGCCAGAACTGGAACATCTCACAGCTCAGCCCCCTGGATGCACGCAATTACGACCTGATGCCGGAATCGGTGGTGAATGAATGCATCAAAGCCGGTTGCGCATCCATCTCCTATACCTACAGCGAACCCATTGCCTTTTATGAGTATACCTTCGACACGGCCAGGATTGCCCGGCAGGAGGGCATTAAAAATATTTTTATCAGCGCCGGCTATATCAACCCCCTGCCGCTCAAAGAGATTACCAGGCACCTCGATGCCGCCAATATCGACCTCAAGAGTTTCGACAACGACATATATGAGATGCTGAATGCCGGAACCCTCGAACCTGTTCTCAACAGCCTGAAAATTCTCAGGGACGAAGGTGTATGGCTGGAGATCACCAACCTGGTGGTGCCCACATGGACGGACGACATGGACATGATCAGGAAGATGTGCCACTGGCTGGCGGCCGGTGGATTCAGTCATTTCCCCCTTCATTTCAGCCGTTTCCACCCCATGTACAAGCTCAGGAACCTGCCGGCCACCCCTTACGAAACGCTGAAGAAGGCCCGCGCAATTGCCCGTTCGGAAGGCATGGATCATGTTTACATCGGAAATGTGCCGGGGGGCGATGCCGAAAACACCATCTGCCCGCAATGCGGGGCCACAGCCATCGAAAGAAAGGGCTACCGGATCATACAAAACAACCTCAGCAAAGGCAGTTGCGGGAATTGCGGAAATTCTGTGGCAGGCGTGTGGAATTAATCGGTCAAGCCCTTATATTTGACCCTTCCTAAAATCACCAAAAAGCAAATGCAAAATCAGAACAGTATTGTATTTATGGGCGACAGCCTCACCGAGTGGTTTGATTTCGACCGGTTTTTCCCCGCTAAACCCATTGTGAACGAAGGCATTGCCGGCGACACCACCTTTGGCCTGCTCGAAAGGCTTGAAAGCATCCTTGATAAGCCCTGCAGCAAAATATTTCTGATGATCGGCATCAATGATGTTTTTAATGATTTCGGCACCGCCGACATTATTGAGAACCTGCAACTGATCATTGAGGAGATACAAACGGAGTCGGATTCGGTCGAATTATACGTTCAGAGCCTGCTGCCCGTGAATGAGTCGCTGCTGGGCATCGACGACTCGCTGAACCGGCGCATCCGGCGTATTAACAAAGCGCTCGGTACCTATTGCCGGCGCCGCAGCCTCCAATACCTTGATCTTTACCCTGCATTTCTGGAAAATGAGGAGATGAAGGAAGCGTTTACCACTGACGGCGGGCACCTCTCGGAAGCCGGCTACCGGCTTTGGGCAGAAAAGCTGGAACCCTTGCTGTAAAGAAATAATGCATAAAAAAACGCCCGGGCTTTCAGCTGAAAGCCCGGGCGCACTGCCAATAATACGATGACATTTAAATAAGTCCCTGGTCGAGCATGGCATTGGCTACCTTAAGGAAGCCGGCCACGTTGGCGCCTTTCACATAGTTGATATAACCGTCTTCTTCGCGTCCGTGTGTAACGCAGGCCTCGTGTATGCTGCACATGATGTGGTGCAGTCGTTCGTCAACTTCCACTGCGGGCCAATTGAGTTTCATGGAGTTTTGCGACATCTCGAGTCCCGAGGTGGAAACGCCGCCGGCGTTAACAGCCTTTCCGGGTCCGAAAAGGATCTTGCTTTCGAGGAAGATCTCGATGGCATCCGGCGTAGAAGGCATGTTTGCACCTTCCGCAACGCAGATACAGCCATTCTTAATCAGGTTTTCGGCATCTTCCTTGTTCAGCTCATTCTGGGTGGCACAGGGGATGGCAACATCGCACTTCACTTCCCAGGGGCGTTTGCCCTGGTGAAACTGTGCTTCGGGGAATTCATATGAGTAAGGCTTAACAATATCCTGATTTGAGGCACGCAGTTCGAGCATAAAGTCGATCTTTTCGCCCGATACGCCTTCAGGGTCGTAGATATAGCCGTCGGGGCCCGAGAGGGTAACCACTTTGCCACCCAGCTCGTGCACTTTCTGGGCTGCACCCCAGGCCACGTTGCCAAAGCCCGAAAGGCATACGATCTTGCCCTCAAGGCTTTCACCTTTTGTTGCAAGCATTTCTTTGGTAAAATATACGGCGCCAAAGCCTGTTGCTTCCGGCCTGATAAGGCTTCCGCCCCAGTTCACGCCCTTTCCGGTAAGAACACCGGTATTTTCACGTGCCAGCTTCTTGTACATGCCGTACAGGTAGCCGATCTCGCGACCACCAACACCGATATCGCCGGCGGGGACATCGGTTTCAGGACCGATATTCCGCCAGATCTCCATCATGAATGCCTGGCAGAAACGCATGATCTCAGCATCTGATTTTCCCTTCGGGTCGAAGTCGGATCCCCCCTTGGCACCACCCATGGGCAGTGTGGTAAGGCTGTTCTTGAAGATCTGTTCAAAACCGAGGAATTTCAGGATGCTGAGGTTTACACTCGGGTGAAAGCGAAGTCCGCCCTTATATGGCCCGATGGCATTGTTGAACTGCACCCTGTACCCGAGGTTGACGTTGGTCTTGCCATCATCACCCATCCATGAAACCTTGAAGGTGAAGATCCTGTCAGGCTCGATCAGCCTGTCGATGATCCCTGCCGTTTCAAAATGAGGATTTTCGTTGACGGTCTCCTCGATTGATTCCAATACTTCCCGCACAGCCTGGAGATATTCGGATTCTCCCGGATGCTTTTTAGCGAGGTCATTCATGATTTTTTCTAGATCCATTTCCTGAAAGTTTTAAAAATTTATATCCGGATTTTTGTGAATTAATAACATTGTTAATTAATTAACAGGGCAAAGGTATGGGTATTAAAAATACAAAACCAAGAAAATTGAAAGTTTTTTTTAAGCGTCAGTTATCCTATTAAAACAGCAACTCCGGAAAAAATAACTCTCGGCCTTGGCTTCCCTTTGTCCATGGCATATTTCCCACAGGTGAACAATCAGGGCGGTGCCCTTTGCCCCACGATCTCCCCATAATCATATTCAACGATCTTTTCGACCGACCCGTCGGGAAAATAATGTATTTCGGGGCCGTGCCTGAGATTTTTCACATAATCGACACGGGTGCGAAGGGATCCGTCGGAGTACCAGAAACGCTGGGTCCCGTCGCCGGCCTCAAAGCGCCCCTCCCCGATCAGCATACCGTATTCGTCATAGTAAAGCCAGGTGCCAAAGAAAAGGCCGTTTACAAAATCGCCCGTAATGTGGACTTCACGGTTCACATGCCATTTGATATATTTGCCGTGCAGGGTGTCGTTAACATATTCCTTCTGTTCGATCCTTAACCCTGAAAAGGTGTACTCCACGGCTTTGCCATGGCGAAGGTTATTGACATATTCTTCCTCTGACTCCTTCCGGCCGTTGTCGTGATACCGGATGCTGTTCCCTTCTATCCTGTCATCAACATAGGGAACTTCATGCTGGATGGTGCCGTCTTCGTAATACCAGCGGGCCGTACCGTTCAGTTTCCCGTTCCGGTAAGGCAACTCCGATTTGATATTGCCGTTGTCCCAGTATTGCCTTTCAACCCTGCTGCAGGAACTCAATGCCATGGCAATTATAAGGATCAGCAGTGTTTTGATTTTCATTGTTTATCCTTTCGGTTAATATTAGAAATTATTGAAGGTCGGGTACCCTGATCATTTTATAATTCCGGTACCTGCATATATTCCAGTAAAGGTTTTCGTATCCGGCCGGGTATGCCTCCGACAGCCGCATCCGGCTTTTGAGTAGCTGCTCCTCGAAGTAGGGGAGGCATTTGCTGCAATCCGGACCGAATCGCATCAGGGCACCCAGAAAATAGCTCGCCAGGTCGTAACCTTCAAAGGCATAATGGCCCGGCTCGGTTTGGAAACGCCTCCTGAACTCCTCAACAAATGCCTTTACACCCGGGTCATCATAATCATAGTAAGAGTCGGAGAAAAAATACACGTTCAGATCGAGCAGGTAATCGGTTTCAAGGGTACCGATGAGCCCCCACTCGGGCATTCCCACCACGCTGATGTCAAAGGTATCCTTAAGGTCGTTGAGGCGGGTAAGAATTTCGGGGGCGAAGACTTCGTTGTTGCTAAGCACCAATACCAGGTTTTTACGCGCTACGGAAGCATGGCGGATCAAACCGGCTATGCTGTCGGTGCTGTATATCACTTCCGATATCCCGTTGGGGAAGTATGTGCTGTCGGTGGCTGCATTTTTAATCAGGTCGGTATAAACCATCCTGTTTTCAACCTTCAGGCTGCCAAGAAGTTCTCCGGGGGCCAGGGTTGTATCGGCGGCTGAGTATTCGGCAATTTTATTGAGCAAAACGGCATTTGATATCCTGATCCCCGGCGGGGTCACTTCCCCGAGCAGTTTCCTGATCTCGCCTGATTCCTCCAAAAACTGGTAATGGTTGTTTCTGACCATGATAATGTTGGCACCGCGGTGATATTTTTCGACGAAAGCCGCCAGCAGGCCGGGCTGGGCCTCGTAGGATGGCTTGACCTTTATCACGTATGGGTTTGTAAGCACTTCATTACGCCGCGTCAGCGGATTAATGATATGGATCCCGAACATCTCGGCAAAGTTCGACACGAGTTTAAAGTTCCGGCTGAAGAAAGGACCAATGATCATATCCATCCCGGGAAGTTCAGGACGCTGTAGTACACTGATGGTTTTCGACACCTTATCATCCACATCATAAACATACAGGCTGACCCTCAGCCCCTGCCTTTCGAGTTCATCAAGGGCCACGAGGACACCTTCGTAAAACTGAATAAAGCTGAATGGCCTGAATTGACCGGCCTGCAAGACAGAAATATTTTCGGGCTGACCATGCCCGGCAACCTCTTCCGCATAAAGGGGGATCATCAGGGCCACCCTGAGTTCCTGCCGGTGACTGAACATGTTTTCATAACAACGGAGGCTGTCGCTATCCACAATTTCAGGGGGTATATCATCCGGTTTGTCAAGTACCACCAGGTTCAGTCCGGAATGTTTTTCGGGCTGAGCGGGGCCCAGCGGGATGCGCAGCAGGTCGCCGGGTGCAAGCCTGTTCCCCTTCGAAGGATTGGCATCCTTCATAGCCGACACGCTGATTGAATATTTGGAAGCGATCTTTCTCAATCTGGTCCGCTCATCCACGCGGTGTGTGATAAAGTCCTGCGTGGTTACCCGCACGGGGATCCGGATCACCTCACCCGGGAAAATATATTCCGTGAGCCCTGGATTGAAAGCCACCAGGCTGTCGATGCTGATGCGGTATTTCCGGGCAATGCCATAGAGGGTTTCCTTTCCCGACACCACATGTTCATAGAAGAGTTCATCCTTTTCTATCTTATCATCCAGGAAACCCGCTTCGGGAATATTAATTTCCTGTCCGATGCTGAGCTGGTTGCCGGCATCCGGGTTGGCAGCCCTGATCTCATGAATGCTGCGCTTATATTTCCGGGCGATGCTGTAGAGCGTTTCGCCTGCCCCGACGATATGCTTTCCGGTCAATGCATCATCATTCTTCTTATCCTGAATGGTTTGCGTAAGCCCTGGATCCTTCATGGGTATCTTCAGGTATTGCCCCGGACGCAGCCCCTCCTCCCATCCGGGGTTTGCCGTTTTCAGGTCGGCAACCGCCACATCATAGATCCTTGCAATGGCATAAAGGGTTTCGCCCTGTTTCACGATATGGAAAATAAACCTGAATCCGGGATCCCTGAGTTCTCCTGAAATGACCTTGTCCCTGCTTACCATCGGTATCCTGAGTAGCTGTCCAACCGATAATCCCTCCCCGGCCTCCGGGTTTTCGAAGATAAGTTCATCAAGGGGAACATCATACAGCCTGGAGAGGGCATACAGGGTTTGTCCCTGTTCCACAGTATGGATATAATACTCCTTCCCTTCGATATTTTCGATCACTTCCGACTTAACAGCTTCCTGGGAATGAAGCTGTAAGGCAGAAAACAGGATTGCCAGGAAGAAAAAGATAAGTCTGAAATTGTGTTTGTTCATCCCTGTTATTCATATTATTGAAACCGGTTCCGGCATGGCAGAATTTCCGGCACATTATTCCCACTCGATGGTTGAGGGAGGTTTGGAACTAATATCGTAAACCACCCTGTTCACGCCTTTGACGCGGTTGATGATGTCGTTCGAAACCTTTGCGAGAAAGTCATAGGGCAGGTGCGACCAGTCGGCCGTCATGCCGTCGGTAGAACCAACGGCCCTGAGCACCACAACATTCTCGTATGTCCTTTCATCTCCCATCACGCCGACCGACTGCACCGGGAGCAGGACTGCCAGCGCCTGCCACACTTCATCGTAAAGCCCGTTGCTTTTCAGTCCTTCAATGAATATTTCATCCACGTCCTGCAATATCCTGACCTTTTCCGCCGTAATATCTCCGATGATCCGGATACCCAGGCCCGGCCCCGGGAACGGATGCCTGTTGAGGATATCCGCTGGCATTTCAAGGGCACGGCCGATCTTTCTCACTTCATCTTTAAACAACGAATTAAGCGGCTCAATTATTTTCAGCTTCATGACATCGGGGAGTCCACCCACGTTATGGTGTGATTTGATGGTGGCCGAGGGGCCGTTCACCGATACCGATTCGATCACATCGGGGTAGATGGTACCCTGGGCAAGCCATTTAACATCCCTGATCTTATGTGCCTCCTCATCGAAGACTTCGATGAATGTTTTTCCGATGGCCTTGCGTTTTCCTTCGGGATCGGAGATATTACCAAGTGCGGCATAAAAGCGTGCAGCGGCATCGACACCGATCACGTTCAGGCCCATTCCGTGATAGGATTGCAGCACCTTCGAATACTCGTTTTTGCGGAGCAGGCCATTATCTACAAAGATACAATGGAGGTTTTTGCCGATGGCCCTGTGCAGCAACACGGCAGCCACCGAAGAATCAACGCCTCCCGACAGGCCCAGCACCACCTTGTCGTTGCCCAGCCTTTCACTCAGATTGGCAATACTGCTTTCGATAAAGGAATCGGGTGTCCACGAGCGGGAGCATCCGCAGATATCCACCAGGAAATTTTTCAGCAATACCGCCCCTTCCACAGAATGGTATACTTCGGGGTGAAACTGAATGCCATAGGTCTTTTCGCCTTCAACCCTGTAGCCTGCCACTTCCACATCGTGGGTGCTGCCGATCACGTCAAAGCCGGCCGGCAGTTTGAGGATGGTATCGCCATGCGACATCCAAACCTGGCTGCCGTCATTCAGGCCCTTCATCAGTTCGTTGTCGCGATGGATGAATGCCAGGTTTGCACGGCCATATTCCCTGACTTCCGAAGGAGCCACTTCCCCACCCTGCTGCCAGGCCATCAGTTGTGCTCCGTAGCAGATCCCCAGCACGGGTACCTGTCCGCGTATAGCACTCAGGTCAGGGTTGGGAACGCCCTCGCCCCTGACTGAAAAAGGGCTGCCGGAAAGGATCACGCCTTTCACATGCCCGCCGATGCCAGGAATGTTGTTGTAGGGGTGAATCTCGCAATAAACATTAAGTTCCCTGATACGCCTGGCAATGAGCTGGGTATACTGTGAACCGAAATCGAGGATCAGGATGGTCTCTTTCATGGAGCAAATATATGCAAAATGAACGATTGTTTTATCTTAATCATTTACCGGCTGCATCCTGCGGAAAGGCTCCTCGTGCGGGCGTGCATTTTTTGAATACAGTTGCCTTACTGTTGCCGGAATTTTATTTTTACTGAACGATGCTTATCAGGAAACGGGCGAATCTGAATTCAAAAAAAATGTTTAATTTTAAGGTGCTTTTGCGGCAGCATGCAAGGGCATACTTTTAACCTTTAAAAGTTGTTTTTATGAAAGAAAACATCAGCAGGGAAACCTTCGAAGCATCCGTACACGAACAGGTGGCGGAGATTTTTCTCAAAAAAGGAATCTTTGGCCTCGTCACCGACATCAACGAAAGCAACATCCTGATCGATTACATCAGGTATGCCGAAGGAAACACTTCAGTGAAGGCACTTTTCATTACGAATGAACACATGATTTTGGGCGAGGAGGAGTATGACAGCTTCATTCATACCATCATGGCAATGCCGGAACCAGGGAGTGAAACCCAGGTTCCGGAGTTTACGGAAAAGAACATCCGGTTCAGGGAGATCAATATCCTGAACAAGATCATCAAGGTTTTATCGGAATTCCGCAAGCTGTGCTTCAGCGGTATCCATGGCGACGTTGTGACGCCTTTCATCGGTGCGGCCTTGTCAATGGACATCCGT
The DNA here is from genome assembly GCA_964404735.1 of uncultured Bacteroidales bacterium. Classification (GTDB taxonomy): domain Bacteria; phylum Bacteroidota; class Bacteroidia; order Bacteroidales; family B18-G4; genus B18-G4. Next base: position 87 of record CAYOLA010000144.1, on the reverse strand, counting down.
TACGCATCGGAAGGTTCCCGTTTCGTGATGGCCCATAACAAATACGGGCTTCATCCATCAGGCGCCCTGCCTTTTTTCCTTTCACAG
>CAYOLA010000143.1:0-9254 GCA_964404735.1 uncultured Bacteroidales bacterium | reverse complement strand
ACCGAGGTCTCGGGACAGGCCACCGAGGTCTCGGGACAGGCCACCGAGGTCTCGGGACAGGCCACCGAGGTCTCGGGACAGGCCACCGAGGTCTCGGGACAGGCATCCCGATAAATCGGGAATTTGTTCGACTAAGCCTTTTTATATCGCTTTGCTCATAAAAAGGCAGTCTCACGAATTTAGCCATTTAACCATGTAACAATATAACAATATAGCAATAAAGCAATCTACCCATCTAACACTTTATTTTTAATTTAGCAACACCAAAGCTATCTGTACCATGAGTGATATCCGTGTAAACATCGATCCGATAAAGGATTTTATAAAAGAAAAAGACGTGTTCGGTTTCCGGGAGGAGATTGGGGAGCATGTTCAATCATTGATGAACAAGACCGGCAAGGGCAGTGATTTTCTGGGCTGGATCGACCTGCCCGTGGAGATCACCGGGGATTTGCTGGATTCCCTGGAAACGGCCGCCGACAGCCTGGCAGCCATATCCGAAATCGTGGTGGTGACCGGCATCGGCGGTTCCTACCTGGGCGCCCGTGCTGTGATCGATGCCCTCAACAGGCATTTTGCCGCCCTGATGCCCGGCGAAAACCCCCTGCTGGTGTATGCCGGGCATAATATTGCCGAAGATTACCTGGCCGAACTGCTCAGCCTGCTCGATGCAAAGGATTATTCTATCGTGGTGATCTCCAAATCAGGAACCACCACCGAACCGGCCATTGCCTTTCGCATCCTGAAGAACCACCTGGAAGAAAAATACGGGAAAGAAGCTGCCGTGGCCAGGATCATCGCCATCACCGACAGGGAAAAGGGTGCATTGAAAGAGCTGGCCCTGAAAGAGGGTTACCGGAGCTTTATCGTTCCCGATGATGTGGGCGGCCGCTATTCTGTGCTTACGCCCGTTGGACTGCTGCCCATTGCCGCCGCCGGCTTCAATATCAGGGAACTGGTGAAGGGCGCCCGTGAAATGAGGGAAGAATTCTTTGCAAATAAAGACCCGGAAAACAATCCCGTATTGCTGTATGCCTCGGCGCGGAATGCTTTGTACCGCAAAGGCTTTAGCACGGAGATCATGGTCAGCTATCTGCCTGATCTCTTCTACTTCACCGAATGGTGGAAGCAATTGTACGGCGAAAGCGAAGGCAAGGAAAACAAAGGGATCTTCCCGGCAGGAGTGAGTTTTACCACCGATCTCCATTCCATGGGACAATACATACAGCAAGGATTGCGCAACATCTTTGAAACGGTGATCAGCGTTGAGAATACCCATCACGAACTCCGGATACCGGAAGATGAACTGAATGCCGACAAGCTTAATTACCTGGCGGGACGGAGGATCGATGCGGTGAACAAAATGGCGGAACTCGGCACCCGCATCGCCCATGTCGATGGCGGCGTACCCAATATCATCATTCATATCCCGGAGATCAACGAATATGTTCTCGGACAACTGATCTGGTTTTTCGAGATGGCCTGTGCGGTGAGCGGCTACATCCTGGGTGTGAACCCCTTCGACCAGCCGGGTGTGGAAGCCTATAAGAAGAACATGTTCGCCCTGCTGGGAAAACCGGGCTTTGAAGAAGAGACAAAAGCGATACGGAAAAGAATTAAGAATGACTAAACTGCTCGACCTCATACGTAAGCGGCAAAGTGTCAGGCGATATACCGGGCGGCCGGTGGAAAAGGAAAAGCTTGATCGTTGCCTGGAGGCTGCGCAACTCGCACCATCCGCCTGTAACGCACAACCCTGGCGGTTCATCGTGGTGGATGAACCCGTGCTGGTAAAAAAAGTAGCCCGCGAGACCTGGAATAAACTCGTTGCCTTTAATAAGTTCGTTGAACAGGCGCCCGTCCTTATTGTGATCACCATTGAAAAATCGCCGCTTGTGCCCACTGTGGGAGGCATCATAAAAAACAAGGAATACCCCCTGATCGATATCGGCATTGCCGCCGGGCAGTTCTGCCTTCAGGCCACCGAAGAAGGACTGGGCACATGCATGCTGGGCTGGTTCAATGAAAAACCCATACAAAAACTGCTGGGCATTCCTTCGAAACGCCGGATCGGGCTGATCATCAGCCTGGGATACGAGCCGGAAGATTACCGGATGCGGGAAAAGATCAGGAAGGATAAAGAAAAAGTGACCGGCTATAACAAGTATTAGAGAATCAGGACAGGATACAACAGATCAAAGTTCAAAGATCTTTGACCAGTTTTTCTATAACTTTCGGAAAATGCTCATGTTCCAGTTTGTGTATCCGCTCCGCGATGCTTTCGGAAGTATCGCCGGGGAGGATGGGGAATTTCTCCTGGAAGATGATCTGGCCTTCATCGTATTTCTCATTTACGTAGTGGATGCTGATGCCGGTTTCTTTCTCACCGGCTTCGATCACGGCCTGGTGGACTTTATCGCCAAACATACCCTTTCCTCCGTATTTCGGCAGCAATGCAGGATGGATGTTGATAATGCGTCCTTTATAGTTTCTCAGAATGTTTTCGGGTACCAGCCATAAAAAGCCTGCCAGTACAATGAAATGGATGCCGATATCGCAGAGGATGTGATATACCTGGTCTGTTTCGTAAAACAGTTGCCTGTTGAAGACATAGGAAGGGACCTTGAGGGCCGCAGCGCGTTTTAACACATATGCATCCGGATTGTTGCTCATTACCAGGCTTACCTCTATTTCGTCACCTTCCTTAAAATACCTGATGATCTGTTCGGCATTGGTGCCGCTGCCAGAAGCAAAAATGGCTATTCTTTTCATCTTGTGCGTTTTTATGATTTACGGTAGCGTGAGTTTTATTAATAAGCACGTAATAACAAGGCTGTTGCAGCCGTGTAAGTTTCCAAAATTCTGATTTAGCGTATTTTAGAAAAATGGAATATCAAAATTAATATATTTCCTTTGCTTTTTCCTATGAAAATTGCTTTCTTTGCAGCCTTGTTTAACCAAAACTTGAAAGATATGTCTGACATTGCAACAAGAGTAAAAGCAATTATCGTTGACAAACTCGGCGTTGACGAAAATGAAGTGACCAATGAAGCGAGCTTCACCAATGACCTTGGAGCTGATTCACTCGACACTGTTGAATTGATCATGGAATTTGAAAAAGAATTCAATATCGCCATTCCCGATGATCAGGCTGAAAAAATAGGATCTGTCGGTGAGGCCATCAAGTATATTGAAGATAACGCCAAGTAAGAACACACACCTGCTGCATGGAGCTGAAAAGAGTTGTTGTAACAGGATTAGGCGCCATAACCCCATTAGGTAACAGCGTTGATGAATTATGGAACGCCTTGCTTAACGGGGTTAGCGGTGCTGATCAGATTACCCGTTTTGATACCACCGGCTTTAAGACTACATTTGCCTGTGAGGTCAAGGGTTTTGACCCCCTTCAGTTTTTTGACCGGAAAGAAGCGCGCAAATATGATCTTTATGCACAGTTTGGGCTGGTTGCAAGCGAACAGGCAGTAAAAGATGCCGGATTCGACCTTGAAAAGTTAAATGGCGACAGGGCCGGGGTCATCTGGGCCTCGGGCATTGGCGGTATAGAAACTTTTCAGGAAGAAGTGGCCGCCTGGACAAGAAGCGACGGCGTTCCCCGCTTTAATCCCTTCTTCATCCCGAAGATGATTGCCGATATCGCCGCAGGCCATATTTCGATCAAATACGGCTTCAGGGGGCCGAATTATGCCACGGTTTCTGCCTGTGCATCCTCAGCCAATTCGCTGGCCGATGCCTTTAATTATATCAGGCTGGGAAAAGCCGATGTTTTTATCAGCGGGGGATCGGAAGCCAGCATTACCGCCGGTGGCGTTGGCGGATTTAATGCCATGCATGCCATTTCCACACGTAATGACGACCCCAAAACGGGCTCACGCCCCTTCGATAAGGACCGCGATGGTTTTGTGCTTGGTGAAGGCGGATGTGCCCTTGTTTTTGAGGAATATGAACATGCCCTCAGGCGGGGCGCCAGGATCTATGCCGAAGTGGCCGGTGCCGGTCTGTCGGCCGATGCCTATCACATGACAAGCCCGCATCCCGAAGGCCTCGGCGCAAAACTTTCAATGAATGCCGCGCTCGATGACGCCGGACTGAAACCTACAGATATCAGTCATATCAATACCCATGGGACTTCCACCCCGCTGGGCGACATTTCTGAACCGCTGGCCATTCTCGGAACCTTTGGCGAACATGCCTATCATATCAACATCAACTCTACCAAGTCAATGACTGGCCATTTGCTCGGCGCCGCCGGAGCTATTGAGGCCATTGCCACTGTGCTGAGTGTTAACAATGATATTATTCCCCCAACCATCAACCACTTTACCGACGATCCCAATATCGACAATAAACTTAATTTTACCTATCATAAGGCCCAAAAAAGGACTGTCGATGCCGCACTGACCAATACCTTCGGCTTCGGAGGCCATAACGTATCACTGATCTTTAAGAAGTTCGGGAAATAATACGTGTTGAAGCTTTTCAAAAGACCGGCTTACTCATCTTCAAACGGTAAATCCCTTTGCCAGTCAGTTAAAAATATATTCGGCTTTAAACCCGGGAATGCACATTTGTATAAACTGGCTTTCAGGCATAAATCCACCAGGGTTGATGTAAATGGTATTAAGATCAATAACGAACGCCTTGAATATCTTGGCGATGCCGTTCTCAGTTCCGTGGTCGCCGACTATCTGTTTAAAAAATTTCCCTATAAAGGAGAGGGCTTCCTTACTGAAATGCGCTCCAAGATCGTTTGCCGCTCGAATCTTGAAAAACTTGCGCTTAAACTGGGCTTTCAAAAACTGATGGAAACCAGCTCAGATACCAGGGGACCGGTGAAATCGATGCTGGGCGATGCTTTTGAGGCTTTTGTTGGCGCCCTGTATCTCGACAAAGGTTATGATGACGCCAAAGAGATCATCATCAACAATATCATCGGTATTCATATGGATATAGATGCCCTGGAACATCTCGATACTAACTTTAAGAGTAAACTGATCGAATGGGCCCAGAAAGAGAAAAGACATGTTGAATTCATTGTGGTGGCCGAAAGAGGCGAAAAGGGCAATCGACAATATGAAGTGGAAGTAATCCTCGACGGAAAAAGTGCAGCCAGCGGCATTGACTTTTCCATCAAGGGCGCCGAAAAAATTGCCGCTGAAAAGGCCTGCCGTGCCATCATTCCCGAATAAAATCAATCCTGATCTTATTATTACGGCCGGATAAACTCACTTTATCACGGGCCCGTGAAAAAATATTATCTTTATTCCTGAAAATATACATTGGTGAAGGGTATAATGCAAGTGCCCGTTTAACCAGAACCCTGCATGAATTTTCGGGCATCGAATATGGTTCAAATAGAATAAGAATGGCAAGGAAGAAACAAGTACTAAGGGCAAGCCAGCATACAGGAATGACGGTCATCGGCCTTTCCTGCCACCTGAAGTATTACCGGATTTCTTATATCCTGAACAATGTCCTTGGCTTTAACCTGGCACGCATTCACGACATTGAAATGCCTGTTTCGCCCGGGCAGGAAATGATCTCATATCCCATGATGGTATACCATGATCAGGATATGAAAAACCATTATTGCCTCGTTTCCAATCATCATCCCCGGCAGAAACTGTTACCGGCCCTCCGGCAGATTGATTATTTCCTGATCGCGGCGAATGAACTGGATGAAAAGAACAAGAAGGAATTCCTTGGTAAGATCCGGTCCATTCCACAAATTGCTGCCGCCCTGGAAATTGATCCGGCCAAAACAAAGGATATGAATACATTGCTCGAAGACATTGAGATACACCTGCTCGAATCAGGAAAAAGATCAGGAAATCCCTGATGATATTCAGGGGCCCTGTTGCAGGTGCCGGGTCTCATTACTCCTGATTTTTTAATACCTTTGCAAAGAAAAAGAACAAAATCAATTTTGCCATGAACAAAATATTTGCCCTTATCATGATCATCCTGCTTGTTTCATGCGGTAACCAGCAGGGTGGAGAAACCGGTCAGGATGGAGTTGCAATACAAGCTGACGAAAATGTTTTTGATGCCGACGGGGAAACAAAAACGCAGGGCCCGATCCTGCTTTCGAAAGAGCAGGATGAACCCCGATCCGGCGAAGCCATGAAAAATGAGATCGCACACCTTTTCAATCAGGGTACCAAGGCTTACGACAATAGTGATTTTGAAGGGGGGATCACTTACTTCGAGCAGATTGTTGAAAAGGACCCCGCCGAAAGAAGGGCCTGGTACAATCTCGGGCTTGGTTATTTCCGGGTGAACAGGTTCGACAGTTCATTGCAGGCCTTTACCAGGGCCATTGAGATTGCCCCCGACGATTCCCTTTCCATTCAATACAGGGGAAGGGTGTATTATATGATGAATGATTTTAAAAATTGCCTGAAAGATTATGAAAGGGTGATCGAATTGAAGCCCAATGATCCCGTAGCTTACTATAACCGGGGTACCGCACGCGGTCAGGTAAAGGATTACCTCGGGGCGATCATGGATTTCGATAAGGCCATCAGCCTGAACCCCGATTATGCCGAGGCCTATTTTAACCGTGGTTTGGCAAATTATTTGCTCGACAGGGTTCATGAGGCTTGTTATGATTGGCGGAAGGCTCATCTGCTGGGGCATTACGAAGCCGATAAGGCCCTCGGAAGTTATTGCGACGGCGATGACGATTAAACGCTGCCATGTTTGTGGCAGCTTCCTTTTACATTGCTGATACATTTTTTATGGAAACCATAGAAGCCATCCTTACCCGGCGAAGCATTCGTAAGTATTCCAGTCAGAAGGTGGCTCCCGGCCATGTCAAAGAATTGCTGAATGCCGGCATGCATGCGCCCACCGCCAGAAACATCAAGCCATGGCATTTTGTTGTGGTAAATGAACGCGAAATGCTTGACCGGCTTTCGCGGGCGCATCCCTATGCGGCCATGCTGCAGGAGGCACCGCTGGCCATCCTGGTTGCGGGCGACAAAAACCTGCAGCCCATGGATGCCTACCTGGTTCAGGATTGTTCGGCTGCAACGCAGAATATATTGCTGGCGGCCCATGCTTTGGGACTTGGGGCCGTTTGGCTGGGCTTATATCCGCGTGAGGAACGGATGCAGGCGGTTGGTGCCTTGCTGGAGATCCCCGCTCATATCTTAACCGTTACCCTTTTGTCTGTAGGATATCCCGCTGAGCAGCCGGCCCATCCCGAACGCTGGGATGAGGAAAGAATACACTACAACAAGTTTTGAGGAAAAAACAGCGGTGCCGGCCCCGTTTTATTCGGCAAGTACCAGAACCGTATTTTGGAATACCTCCACCATCCCGCCTTCGATAGGAATGAACTTTACTTTGCCATGTTCATCATGTATTTTAACCCTTCCCTTTTTAAGGGTGGCAATAAGGGGTGCATGGTTATGCAGGATCTCAAACAGTCCGTCGGTGCCGGGAAGCTGCACCAAAGAAACTTCGCCGGTAAAAATGGTTTTATCTGGGCTGATGATCTCAAGTATCATGAACGATATTTTTTTCAGGCATTGGATTCTTCCAGGATGAGCTTGCCTTTCGCAATGGCTTCTTCGATTGTTCCAACCATATTGAAAGCGGCTTCGGGGTATTCATCCACTTCCCCGTCGATGATCATATTAAAACCTTTGATGGTATCTTCTATTGAAACCATGGTGCCGGGAATACCTGTAAACTGTTCTGCCACATGAAAGGGCTGGGAGAGGAAACGGGCTACCCTGCGCGCACGGTGTACCACCTGTTTGTCTTCTTCGGTAAGCTCTTCCATCCCGAGTATGGCGATGATATCCTGTAATTCCTTGTATCGCTGCAGGATCTGCTTAACCCGCTGGGCTGTCTTGTAGTGGTCTTCGCCAACTACTTCGGGCATCAGGATCCTGGAGGTTGAATCGAGGGGATCGACAGCGGGATAGATGCCCAGTTCCGATATTTTTCGGCTCAGTACGGTTGTGGCGTCGAGGTGGGCAAAAGTGGTTGCAGGGGCCGGGTCGGTGAGGTCGTCGGCCGGAACGTACACCGCCTGAACGGAGGTGATGGACCCGCGTTTGGTGGAGGTGATCCTTTCCTGCAGTATCCCCATTTCGGTGGCTAAAGTAGGTTGGTATCCAACAGCTGAAGGCATCCTGCCAAGCAGGGCCGACACTTCGGATCCTGCCTGGGTGAAACGGAAGATATTGTCGATAAAGAAAAGGATGTCGCGCCCGCCCGCCTGATCGTCACCATCGCGGAAATACTCGGCAAGGGTAAGCCCTGAAAGGGCCACACGTGCACGGGCACCCGGGGGTTCGTTCATTTGCCCGAAAACCAGCGTAGCCTGCGACTTTGCCAGTTCTTCCATGTCGACTTTCGACAGGTCCCATCCGCCGTTTTGCATATCATTCAGGAAATCCTTGCCATACCTGATCACGTTGGATTCGATCATTTCCCTGAGCAGGTCATTGCCTTCGCGGGTCCGTTCGCCTACTCCTCCGAATACCGAAAGCCCCGAATATTTTTTTGCGATGTTATTGATCAACTCCATGATGATCACCGTTTTTCCAACGCCTGCACCTCCGAAGAGGCCGATCTTTCCGCCCCTGGCATAGGGTTCGATGAGGTCGATTACCTTGATTCCGGTAAAAAGGACTTCCCTGGAGGGCGAGAGGTTTTCAAATAAGGGCGGATCGCGGTGTATGGGGTAATACTTTTCTGCTTTCACCTCGCCCAGGCCGTCAATGGGCTGGCCGATAACATTAAAAAGCCGGCCGCGGATATCTTCGCCTGTGGGCATGGAGATCGGGCCTCCGGTAGAATGCACATCCATGCCGCGGCGTAAACCATCGGTTGAATCCATGGCAATGGTCCTTATGGTACTTTCTCCGGTATCCTGCTGGCATTCAAGTACAATAATATGACCGTCCTTAGCTGTTACTTCCAGTGCTTCATAGATATTCGGAAGCATAGATTTGTCATCGTAAGTCACGTCAACGACGGGTCCGATAACCTGGGAGATTTTTCCGATCGCTTTTTTGCTCATGGTTTTCAGGAAATATTTTTCGCAAAGATAAAATAATATGTTATTAAAGGCTTGCAGTGTTTGGTGTTTTTTCCCGCTGGCGCGCGCCAGCGGGGGGTCCTTATCATCCCCAGACTCAGGGAAAGATTGAGCGATATCACCGCACCATGAAGAATGTGATTAAGCTTGAGCAATACTTCACTCCTGAACAATTAAG
>CAYOLA010000142.1:0-16564 GCA_964404735.1 uncultured Bacteroidales bacterium | reverse complement strand
AAAATATTGCCGCGGTCAAAAAGCTCCGTGCCTTCTGTAAAAAACGGCCGTCGTTCCTGATAATATACTTCAAAAGGGGAAAGGTTTACAATGCGGTCGTCAGACTGTACCTGCCCGAAATCGGGGATCAGTGTCATGTCAAGGGTAAAGCTTTCGCTAAGCCCGAGCTTCATGTCCATGCCATAATTGTATGAATATCCCCACTTGTTGCTTTCGGCTGCCTTTTCTGTATAGCCGGCAACATAAGGAATAAAGAACAGGCGCAATGGCGGCTTGATGTTTCGTATCCCGGTAAGCCTGCCCGACTGGTTAAATACCCCGTCCATTTTATTGTCAACATAGTTCCATGTTGAAAACTCCCTGTGCCTCCTGACGTTTCGCCACATATTCATGCCCCAGGTCTGAACTTCTTTTTTCGGGAAACGCAGGGCGGCAAAGGGTATCTCAATCTCTGCCGTCCAGCCGCTGTCATTGATCTCAACGGCACTTTTCCAGATGGGGTTCCAGTTGCTGTCTCTGTAATTGGCAGCATATTTTGTTTCCGATTCGGTGCCCGATGCCGCCACCTTAAATTCAAAAGCATTCATCCCGTCGTCGTATGGCACAATATCAATGGTGAAAAAGTCGGCGTTGATATTGTCATCGTCCCTTTCACCCAATTCCCTCAGGATGCTGTCGGGAGCGCTGTCGTACATCATGGCCCCGACATAAAGGGCACGATCATCGTAAAGTATCCTGACTTTGGTCGGCTGTGAAGGCGGCTTGCCATTATATGGGTTATACTGAATGAAATCCTTTGCCGGCGCGGCCGATTTCCATATCTCATCATCAAGGCTGCCATCAATTTTTGGCGGGTAGGCACAGCGGACTGCTTCAACTTCCTTTCTTGCACTTTGGGAAAAAATGACATAAGTGCTGACAAAAAAGATCAAAAATGATAAAAAACCATGTATCAACAACCATCTCATGAAAGCCCGCTTTGGGGAGCAAATTTATTTATTTTGCCGGTTATAAGGCCTGAATGGAAAAAGATTTTATTTAGCGGACGAAAACCGGGTTTCGGGCCTGGATTCTGAAATCTGAAATCTGAATTCTGAAATTTTGCAGAAACCGTCGTTATCACAAAACGAAAGGAAATTGCACATTAATACAGGGACAAGGCTTGTCTAACTATTTCCTTTTTCTTTTACAACAAAAAGTTGCCCGGTCTCATACTTGATCACTTTTACCGGATCTCCTTTTTCTATGTAGCCAGAGAGTGCGGTGGCATCGTATATGTTGTCATCGATCCTGACCTTTCCGGCGGGCCTGAGCACGGTATAGGCAATCCCTTGTCTGCCGAGGACGTTCTTGTACCTGTTGTCGGAAACGGTGTAACCCTGATCGGAATGCTGTTCGGTTTCCAGGGCAAGATGGCCGAAGATGGTAGTGGTAAAAATCTTTCTGCTGATCCAGAAAGATCCGATCAGTGCCAGGAATATGGCGATGATCACGATGAAAAAGGCCGTGGTAATCGCTTCAAAGGCAACTCCGCTAAAGTCGAGGCCGACATTTCCCACCATACTGAGGGTTAGCCCGGCAATGATCAGGATGATGCCGGATATGCCGGCAACGCCAAAGCCGGGTATGGCAAATATTTCGATGAGCACCAGTATCACGCCCACTACGAAGATGATGATCTCCCAGTGGTCGGCAAGCCCTTCCAGGTAAAGGGGGGCGAAGTAGAGCATGGCCGCGATCACCGAAGCGATGAGTGGAAATCCTACCCCGGGGCTTTGCAGTTCAAAATAGATGCCGCCAATGATGATCATGATCAGGATGCCGCTCACCAGCGGGTTTATCAGGAAACCGATAACCTTGTCGGTGCCGGTTGGCCGGTGTTCAATGATTTCATATACAGGATGCCCCGCATCTTCCATCAGTTGGGCAATGTTTTCGACCCTTCCTTCGCAGAAGCCGTAGCGGATGGCTTCACTGGTAGTCAGTGTCAGCACTTTGCCGGTATCTACAATGCCGGCAATGTAGATGTCAGGGTCGACCATGGCCTGGGCAATATCGGGGTCGCGGCCTTTGGCTTCGGCAGTGGCACGCATCCACGAACGCATATACGACTGGTACTTGTCGGGCACGGGTTCGCCGGTCTGGTCAACCACCGTGGCTGCCCCGATGCTGGCCACGGGCGCCATATAAATGCTGTCGCAGGCTATGGCGATCAGGGCACCGGCAGAAGCCGCATTATTGTCGATGAATACATAAACGGGAATGTCACTGTTCAGGATCCTGGTACGGATCGAATCGGCGGCATCGACCATCCCCCCGTAAGTGTTCATGTGGATAAGCACAATGTCGGCCCCTGTTTCCCTGGCCTCGCGGAAAGCACGCTGTGTAGTCCTGACAGCAGGAGGGGCGATCTGTTCCCGGATATCAAATTTATATACCCGCACAGGCTTGTCAAGGCTGTCGCCCTGCCCCGGCAGCATAAACGGAAAACCCATGCCCAGCAGGCATGAGATGATCAGTAATCGGATGGTCTTGTTCATACAAGCTTTGTTTTGGAACTGCGATATGTGTGTAAAAATAATCCTTTATGCGGGATCTGGCAAATCTTTTGTCTTTTTGCTGAAAATGACATTGCTATTGCGGTTATTCCCCGGGGGGATGGCGCTTGTTAAAATGCAAATAAAACCTGTATCAGAAGTATTTCCTGACCAGATTGGCAAGTTCACGGTAAACAGCGGGGTTGCCGCATACGATTTCCCCGCCGCTGATATGGTTTTTGCCCCCGCTGAAATCACTGCATATGCCGCCGGCCCTTTCGAGGATGAATGATCCGGCTGCTACATCCCAGGGTTTGAGGCCGTATTCCCAGAATCCATCAAAACGGCCGCTGGCCACCCATGCCAGGTCAACGGCTGCCGAACCGAACCGCCTGATGCCCCGGCAGCCACGCATCAGCCTGCCCAGCAAAGCCAGGTATTCTTCCTGCCTGCTGAAATCGGAATAGGGAAAGCCGGTGGCAAGCATCGAATCGTCGAGCCTTGCTGTAGCAGAAACCCGGATCTCCCTGCCGTTCAACAGGGCAGGACCACCCTCCGCGGCATGGAAACACTCACCCGATACCGGTTCAAATACCGTTCCCATAACAACCTCCGATCCCTTCATCAGGGCGATGCTGACGGAAAAAACGGGAAGACCGTGGATGAAGTTGGTGGTGCCGTCCAGGGGATCGACCACCCAGGTGTATGGCTTTCTTTTATCTTCCACCGTCTGCTCCTCTACCAGGAATCCCGATTCCGGGAGAAGCGCTCCAAGGCCTTTCACCAGCATCTCTTCCGAGCGTTTATCCACATGGGTCACATAATCGTGCAGTCCTTTGGTGCCAATATCATGATCAGATAGCCGGTGCTGCTCTTCCGCTATCCAGTTCCCGACCCGGATACATAATTCGTTTACTTCCTTGTTCAATGCTTTAAGGTCCATCTTCTGCAGTTTTTGGTTTGTAAACAAAATTCCCGCTTTCGTCCGGGGTTCCGAGCCGGAGTTCCACGATGCAGTTGACCAGCGCAGGGTCATAGGGTGTCCTCACCCGGATGTAGTTCTCTGTGAATCCATGCATATATCCCCCGGTATTGTCGGATTCGAAGAGTACCCTGGCCATCCTGCCCCTGTTCTCCTGATAGAATAGTTCTTTTTTCCTTTCCGAAAGCCCGTGCAGCCTCCTGCTCCTGTCGCGCTTGTCGCTTGCGCTTACCTTTGGGGTGAGCGTGGCGGCTTTTGTCCCCGGCCTTTCAGAATAGGTAAACACATGCATGTACGATACCGGCAGGGCATCGAGGAAGTGCCAGGTATCCATGAAATCTTTTTCCGTTTCGCCCGGGAAGCCAACGATCACGTCGGCTGCGATGCAGGCACGGGGCATAAGCTTTTTGATCAACCGGGTGCGGCCGGCAAAGACTTCCCTGCGGTATTTCCTTTTCATATGGTCGAGTACCTTGTCGGATCCCGATTGCAGGGGGATGTGGAAGTGGGGAAGGAAGCGGCCGGAGGAGGCCACGAAGGCGATCATCTCATCACTCAGCAGGTCGGGCTCGATGGATGATATACGGATACGCGCAATGCCCGCCACCTTGTCGAGTTCCATCATCAGGTCAAAAAAACTCTCGCCATGAGGCTTCCCAAAGTCGCCGATGTTCACCCCTGTAAGCACAAGTTCCTTCATCCCCGCAGCAGCAATCTCATGCGCTGTGGCAATGGTGCCCGCTATGGTGGCGCTGCGGCTGCGTCCGCGCGCATAGGGAATGGTGCAATAGGTGCAGTAATAGTCGCAGCCATCCTGTATCTTAAGGAAGGAGCGGGTGCGGTCGCCGGTCGACCAGGAAGGGGCGTAAACCATGCTTCGACTGATATCACCGACTTTACGGAGTGTGCCCGGCAGCTTACCGGACTCATGCAGGAAGTGGTGCAGCTTGAATTTTTCATCGTTGCCCAATACCAGGTCAACTTCTTCCATGGCCGCCAGCTCCTGCCCGCGCAATTGCGAAAAACAGCCGATCACTGCCACCAGGGCTTCGGGATTTCTTTTTTTCGCCTGCCTGATCGCCGCCCGGCATTTTTTTTCAGCTTGTGCAGTCACCAGGCAGGAATTGATCACATAAACATCCGCATCATGATGGTAATCCACGATCTCATATGCCCGGGCACTCAGATCCCGCGAAAGGGTGGAGCTTTCCGCAAAGTTCAGCTTGCAGCCGAAGGTCTGAAATGCGATACGTTTTGCCGGCATCCCGCAAAGATAAGGGAATTCGGTGTTTTGGTGCAGCAATATAACTCCCGGAAGCATCCCGGCTTGCCGGGCTCATCGCACGGCCCGCTGTATCACGATCCCTGCCACGATCAGCAAAAGCCCTGCGATGGTATAGCCATGGATGGATTCACCAACGAAGAATGATACGAAGATCAGGGAGAGAAAGGGCGAAATATATACCAGGTTGCTTACCTTGGCTGTACTTGATGATAATTGCAATGCTTTGAGCCATAGCACAAAAGTGAGCCCCATTTCAAATAAACCGATATACAGGCTTCCGGCCATGCCCGGATAGGAAATTATATAAGTCCCGCCACGCAGCGCAACATAAATAAGGATGTAGCTGAACCCAAAAATGAAGTTCAGCAGCATTTTTGATGTGTCCTCGCGCTTGTCGCGCATGTTCATCAGCCAGAACGTTGCCCAGAAAACTGAACTTACCAGGGCCAGGGCGATGCCAAGGGGATCGGAAAAACTGATGTTGCTAACCGACCCTTTCATGATGATGACCAGCATGCCGGCAAAGCTGATGAACAGGGCCAGGATGCTCAGCAGGCTGATCTTTTGCTTCAGCACCGGTATCGACAGGAGTACCAGTGTAACAGGCCAGACATAGTTGAGTGCGACGGCTTCCTGCGCAAGCAGCAGGTCATAGGCCTTGAAGAGCACCAGGTAGTAGGCAAAGGGATTCAGCAGCCCCATGATGGCACTGTTTAACCATTGTCTGCCGCTGATCCTGAAACAGGATGCAAACCCGCCGCCGATGAGTTTCCATGCCAGGAGAAAAAGCAGTGAGACAAGGCTGGCATGGAGAAGCAGTAATTCCGCCGGAAGAACTGAAAGGCTCAACTTGAATGCCGATCCGGCTGTCGACCAGAAAAGCACCGCGGCCAATGCCAGCATGTATGCTTTTTGTTGCTTTCCCATTATCTGATGTTGGCCCATGAAGGAAATACCCCGGGCTCGATCCCGAACACCTCCGGGGCAATATACCAGGTTGCCAGTGTGATGAGGATGGCTCCTGCCAGGTTCAGCACCAGGCCGGTTTTCACCATTTCGATCATCCTGATCCGGTTCGTACCGAAAATAATGGCATTGGGAGGTGTGGCCACAGGCAGCATAAATGCCATGGAGGCCGAAAGTGTGGCGGGCAGCATGAACAGCAGGGGGTTGATCCCGCCTGCAATGGCAATGCCGGCCAATACGGGCAACAGCATTTCCGTTGTGGCAGTATTGCTCGTAAGCTCCGTCAGGAAGGTCATCATGAGCGAAATGGCCAGGATCACCACAATGGGATGGGCCGATGATACCCATAACAACTGCTCGCCAAACCAGATCGAAAGTCCTGATTCCTTAAACCCGCTGGCAAGGGCAAATCCCCCCCCGAACAGCAATACGATGTTCCATGGCAGGCCCCGGGCAGTCTTCCAGTCGAGGATGCTTTCATGTTTTTTTGCCCTGGCGGGAATAACAAACAGGAGGACGGCATAAAAAATGGCCACGGTGCCGTCATTGATATATTCGGGTGTGCTGAAGAGTTGCGACCAGCCGGGGATCCTTACAACCCCAAAATCCAGTCCTGCCCGCGTGAGCCAGCTTACTGCCAGCAATATGAAGATGATCAGGACGGCTTTTTCTTCATAACCGGCTTTGCCCAACTGCCGGTATTGTTCGCCGAAGGCGCCGTAACCTTTTATTGAATGTTGTTTTCGGCGCGGTCTGTATAGAAGGAAGAGATATCCCCAGACCAAAATAAAAAAGGATACGCTTACCGGCAGTGCGAACATGAACCACTGGGTAAATGATATTTCCGGAGCATCCGGAAAATAGATGCTGAATATCCTGGCGAAAGAGAGGTTGGGCGGTGTTCCCACCAGGGTGGCAATGCCGCCGATGGATGCGCTGTAAGCGATGCCCAGCAACAGGCCGGTGGCATATTTCCCCGTCCCTTCACTGCCGGCGTTCTCTTCGAGCTTGTCGATCACCGACAACACGATGGGGATCATCATCATGGCTGTAGCAGTGTTTGATATCCACATCGACAGAAAGGCCGTGGCCAGCATAAATCCGAGCAGGATGCGGGCCGGGCTTGCCCCGGTGAACATCAGTATCCTCAGCGCAATGCGTTTATGCAGGCCCCATTTCTGCATGGCCAGCGCCACCATAAAGCCGCCAATGAACAAAAATATCACATGGTTGAAATAGGTGGCAGAAACATCCTTTCCATCCATGATCCCGAGCAGGGGAAACAGGGCCACCGGGATCAGCGAAGTGGCAGCCAGGGGGATGGCTTCCGTTACCCACCACACCGCCATCAGTATGGCTACGGCAAGTGTGGCACTTACGGCGGGCTGTCCGGGTTCGAGCTCGGTAAAAAACAGGAAATATACAAATAATGCAGGCCCTGCAAGCAAACCCGTATTCCGGAGCCTTTGGCTGCCCGCGGGGATCTTTCTGATGCTGTCTTTCATTGATGAGCCTTTACAGGGCGAATATAGTGGTTTAATAAAAAAATAACAAGATGCCCAAAACAATTCTGTGAATATTTTATAGCTTTGTAAGCCATTTAAATTAAGGATTATGAAAAGGTTAGCGGTAGTAGCCTTTGGCGGGAATGCACTGCTGAGGGCAGGTGAGGACGGTTCCATTGAACAGCAGGAGGCAAATGCCTTCGATACGGGTGAGCGCCTGCTCATCCTGCTGCAGAGCAATTATAACCTGGTGATCACCCACGGAAACGGGCCGCAGGTGGGAAACATCCTGCTGGCCAACAAGGCAGGCAATAAGCTTTTTGGCCTGCCCGAGATGCCCCTCGATATCTGTGTTGCCTATTCTCAGGGTTTTATCGGGTACATCATCGAGCAGCAACTGCGGAATGTGCTGCGCGCCAATGAACTCGACAGGGATATCATTTCCATCATCACCCAGGTACTGGTAACAAAGGACGATCCTGCATTCAAAGATCCCAAGAAACCCATCGGGCCCTATTATTCAAAAGAAGAGGCCGAAAAGATGGCAGGGGAGACCGGCTCCAAATTTGCCGAAGACCCGCGCGGACGCGGATTCAGAAAAGTAGTGGCATCGCCCAAGCCCCTGGTGATCTCCAATGTCGACACCATCCGCAAGATCTCACGCGAAGGCCATATCGTTATTGCGGTGGGCGGAGGCGGGATCCCGGCCTATTATGCCGCCGAGAACAAGCTGAAGGGGATCGATGCCGTGATCGACAAAGACCTGGCATCGGCACTGCTGGCAAGCCAGATCAATGCCGATAAATTCTTTATCCTTACCGATGTGCCCAAGGTATACCTGAATTTTAACACGCCGCAGCAAAAGGCCATCGACCGGATGTCCGTGGCGGAAGCACGCCGGTATCTCGACGAAGGCCAGTTTGCCGAAGGAAGCATGGCGCCCAAGATTCGCGCAGCCATCCACTTTGTGGAACATACCGGAAAGGATACCATTATTACCAGTACGGAAAGGCTCGGGATCGACGATGGCGGAACCAGGGTGGCCATCGTTTGATGATCATTCGGAAGGCTTCAGATTCTCAACCGTAAAAATATCGTCGCTCAGGCCCTGGTCAAAAACCACATCATTCATCAGTATCTTCGTAGAGTGCTGCTTTTTCAGGTCGCTCATCATAACTTCTTTGGCGTTCCAGTAACCGCCGGTTTTCTCATAACGGTAGCTGGCCTCCTTGTATTTTTTGCCGCTTTTGTCGTAATAATCCATGTGTACCGGATAAAAATATTCAGGGTGCTGCCTGATGATGATCTTGCTGTATTGCGACTTGTCCGACCTGGGTGTGAGCTCCAGCAGGTAGTGATCTTCCTCCGTTGCGGCCAGCCTGGGAAAAAAACGCTCTGAATAGGGCTCGGTGGCCATATCCTCATATGAAAAATCAGTACCCGTGAACGCCTGACTTTTTGCCAGCAGGGAAATCTTTTTCGGACTGCCGAAAGCAGGCATGTACAGCCACATCACACCATCGGGAAGTGAAAGCGTGGCAATGCCTGCCTGCGATTCGGGCTTGGTATATCTGTAAAGCTTATGGTATCTGCCTTTCTGGAACATCTCCGCTTCGCGGACTTTTTCGGTTCCCGCCTTGTCGATCAGGATAATGCTGATCGTGCCCTGCTTGTCTTTGGGTGAGAACATCACATTGTCGAGCTTTGCCAAAAGGTCGTGGGCATCCTGTGCCATCATGGCAGGCATGAGCAGAATTAATGCCAGGGATAACAGAATATTTCCGGATTTTAATACTTGCATGGGATCTTATTTTTTTCGCTGTAAAAGTCTTAACGACCGCCTGCTGTCGAGGATCAGGATCACCGGCAAGAGCGTGAGCGACCCGATGCCGGAACCGACCATGCTGAGGGCTACCAAAAAACCAAAGTACTGCAGTGGCACCATTTCTGAGAACAAAAGTATCAAAAACCCTGCCGAAACACTGATCACATTGATCACGATCCCCTTGCCGCTGATGAGGATGGTCTCCTCAAGGGCGTGACCGATGTCGTCTTCCTTGTTTTTCATCAGTTGCTTCACATTGTTGATCACATGGATTGAATAGTCGATGCCGATGCCCAGTGCCACGCTGGCAACAAGCACCGTGGCAATGTTCAGGGGGATCCCTGTAAACCCCATCACGCCAAATAAAATGATGATGGCTGCCATGATGGGGATGGTGGCATAAAGCCCCGTTTTCAAGGACCGGAAGATGATGCCCACGATGATGATCACCATGATGATGGCAATGCTCAGGCTGCCAAGCTGGCTCCTGATCAGGCTGTTATCCATGGTCACATCCACAAAGGGCATGCCCGTGATCTCTATCCGGCAGTTTTCATGGCTGTGTGTTTCTATGAAGGCTTTCATATAGCGGGCAAACTCGATCTTCGAGCGGTTGTCGGCCGAAACAAATTTGGATATGATCACGGCTTCGTCAAGTGATTCATTTACATAGGCTCGCATGATCTCGTTTCCGTCGAGCAGCCACCAGAGCTGTTCGATCTGCTCTTTTTCCGCGGGAATTTTTCGTCCTTCTCCCAGCGCATCCGTGAGTTCCATGATGAGTTCGGCTACTGATTGCGTTGCGGCAACATCGGGGCTTTGCCGCATATAATCAGCGGTTTCAACCATCAGGTTCAGCAATTCGGGACTTTGAACGTCGCCGCTGAAAACCACGAAGATGGGCTTGGAACCCCCGAATTTGTTGATCATGATGTTCTCTGCCAGGCGGGCCGGGTTGTTACGCCTGAAATAATCCTGTATGTCAACGCTTCTCTCGATCAGGAAGATGCCGGAGATGCTTAGCATGATCAGGATGCCCCATGTGGTGAGGATATACTTTGGATGTTTAAAGAGCAGGCGTTTGAGCGGAGCCAGAAAGTAATCAGTCAGGAGCGACCGTTTTATTTCTTGTTTTTTCCCGGCCAGTTTTTTGTTATATATCGAAAAACCCGCAATCACGGCAGGGGTGAAGAAGAGGGATAGAAGGGCGGCAAAAAGAGTCCCTAATGAAGTAAAGATGCCGAAATCACGGATCATGTCGAGGTAGGATGCAAAAATGAATGACATAAAGCCGATGGCCGTGGTGATGGCGGCCAGTACAACGGGAATAAAGATATATATCAGTGCTTTGAGCAGGGCCTTGCGCCGGTCGGTGTCGCGCATCTGCTTGATCCGGTTCAGCACATGGATGGAATAAGCGCTGCCCACCGCCAGCAGAATGATGGGGATGTTGTTGGATATCATCGACAGGCGGTAGCCGAAAAAGGCCATCAAACCCATGGTCCAGATGATGGCGATGGCCACGTTTACCAGGGGCAGGACAACCCCCCGTATGCTACGGCATGCCAGGGCCAGGATGATGGTGATCAGCAGGAAAGCCATGGGCAGCAGGCGCAGCAGGTCGGAAGAGATCAGGCTTGAAATGGCGGTCACCATCATGGGCGAACCTGCATAATACAGGGTTTCCTCCAGATCCATGGCTTTGGTTTTACGGATCACTTCCCTGGCAACATATTCGGCATCAGCCTCTTCACCCAGTGAAAAAACGATCAGTGTGGCCGTGCCGTCTTCCGAAACGATGTTCCCCTTGTAAAGGTCTTTCGAAAACACCCTTTCGCGCAGGAGGCTGAGTTCTTCATGCGTGCCTGGCAATTCATATTCATCCACCAGCTTTCCGATCACAAGCCCGTCGTCGCCACCCCTGATGTCGATGATGTTTGTGAGGCTGCTCACGCCGATCACGCCCTCAATATTTGCAATGGTGTCGGTGATCCGGCGCACCTCTTCGATCACTTCGGTTCTGAAAACATCTTCCGTTTCCAGGATCACCATGCCCATCTTATTGCTGCCAAACTGTTTTGCTATGCGTTTGAGCATGGCCGCATCCGGGTCGTGGTCGGGAAGGGAACTGATCACATCCGAATTGATCTGCATATAGCGGATCTGGTATGCCGTAAAAACGGTAAATGCCAGTACGATGCTGAATATCCACCAACGGTACCTGAGTATTGATTTGGCAAGTTTATTCATCTTTTAATAAAAGCATCTGAATGCCGGTAAAAAGCAGTATGTCATCCGTGAATTTAACTTTAACATAACAACATTTCGGGCAGAATGTTATTCTTCCTTATGTGTTTTAACAAAAAATGCCACTTTTTCGAGCGATGTGATCATATCGTACTCTTCGAGGTGTATATCCTTAGGAACATTAACCGGTTTCGGCGTGTAATTCAGCAAACCGCGGATGCCGGCATCCACGAGGATGTCTGCAACCGATTGCGCCACTTCACCCGGCACCGTGATGATCCCGATCTCAATCTTCCTTTCCTTTACGATCCGCGGTATGTCGTCGATATGAAAACAATCGATGCGATGAAATTTCCTGCCTACCTTGGCCGTATCTACGTCGAAAACGGCGACGATCGACAGCTTGGTTCTTTTCCCGCTGAAGTAATTGGTGATGGCCCGGCCCAGGTTTCCGATGCCGGCAACGCAAACATTGATGCCCTCATCGCTGTCGATGATCTTTCCGATCAGATCGATCAGTTCCTTTACATTGTATCCCTTGCGCAGCGTTCCGGTATACCCGATCAGCATAATGTCGCGCCTCACCTGTACAGCAGTGATATGCTGAATAATGGCTATTTCATGAGAAAAAATGTGTGTCATCCCTTTGGCATGGCATAGCAATAGGGCGCGCCTGTACTGGCTCAGGCGCTCGATGGTCTTATGCGGCAGGTGTTTCATATGCTGATGGCGGTTTATTTATTAAATCAGGGATAATATTTCCGCAAAAATAGATGTGAGTTTTTTTCTAAACAAGAAAAATGTTAATTATTTCACAATGTTAATAATTAACAGCATGTTGCGTGGGTTTTACTTCTTCTGCGCAGGCTTTGCTGTTCAGGATTTTGTGCCCGTATGACCTTTTCCGGCACCGGGATAAGCGTCCAGGTCAGAGATATAGGGCTTGATGTCGAGCAGGGGGGTATTATGGAGGATATCCATGGGGGATGTACGTATCATCAGGCCTTCGATGCATTTGATCCTGACAATGTCAAGGCCGATCTTGTTGATGCGATTGGGTGAGCGACTGGCAAAGAGCCCGACCTTTTCGCCTCCCAGGCGGGGCGGATGGGCAAATAAATTTGTTTTTTGTGAGCGGTCGAAATAAAACAAAACGATGATGTGGGTGAATTCATCGAGCCGGTAAAGTGTATCGCGGTATTCTTCCCTGATGATGATCCTGAAATCTCCCTTCGCATCCGGGTCGGGCCTGAAAGGAGCTTCCTTTTCATAAGGTGTGTGGATGATGCCGATAGGATGGAATTCGATTTTCATGGCAAAGGGCTAGCGGATGCCTTTCAGCCATTCATACCAGGCTTCCATGCCTTCGCCGCTGCGAGCCGACAATTCAAAGAATTTCAGCTTGTGGTTTACACGCAGGGCATAATCCTTTGCACGGCCGGAGTCAAAATCAACGTATGGCAGTAGGTCGGTTTTGTTAATAATGCAAAGATCGGAGGTCCTGAACATGTCGGGATATTTAACCGGTTTGTCGTCCCCCTCGGTAACACTGATGATGACTACGCGAAAGGCTTCTCCCAGGTCGAACATGGAGGGGCATACCAGGTTGCCGACATTTTCGATGACAAGAATGGCATTTTCGGTCAGTTCCAGTTCCCTGGCGGCTTTGTTCACCATGGCGGCGTCGAGGTGGCAGCCGCTGCCGGTATTTACCTGTACAACAGGTGTGCCGGTGGCATGGATGCGTTCGGCATCGTGCATGGTCTGCTGATCGCCTTCGATGATGAAAAAAGGTATCTCATCCTTCAGCCCTTCAAGGGTGCGCTCAAGCAGCGTGGTCTTTCCTGAACCGGGGGAACTGACCATATTGATGGCGATCACCCCCAATCCTTCAAAATAACCCCTGTTCCTTTCCGCCAGCAGGTTGTTTTTATGCAGGACATCCTGCTCAAGCCTGATCTCGCGATCGTGGTGATGATGGTGCCCGGCAAGTTCATCCTCGTGGTGGTGGTGGTGTTCATGGCCGTCATCATGGGAATGTGTATGGGTATGAGGATGACTGTGGGGCAGGCCGTCGTGTTCATGACCGTGTGTATGGATGTGTTCGTGTTCATTGCCGTTTCCGGGTTTTCTGATGTGTACGCCATCGTCGTGGCCGCATCCGCATGTTCCGCACATAGTGTAGGTGATTAATTGTTATTATTAAAATTTGATGCTCTTTATTTTCATATCGCCTCCGGCGATCAGATCCGAATATAAATGTCCGCAGGCCGGGCAGGGTGTGATAATGTCGTCGGGCCCGAACTCCTTTGAACAGGCCAGGCAACGCATCCTGGCAGGAACTTCCCTGATAATGATGCGGGCATGCTGCATCATGCTCGACTTCACAGCCTCTTCAAGGGCAAATTGCAGCGCTTCGATCACCACGCCCGACATGCTTCCGATCTCAAGCTCAACCTCGGCAGCCTCTTCGGCATCGTGCATCTTTAGTTGTTCCCCAACAGTTTCTACGATGCTGATGGCAATTGAAAGTTCGTGCATGCCGTTTTTTTTGCAAAGATAATCATTATCTTTTGGTTGTTTTCTCATCCATCACGGCGGGCAGACATATTTTGACCCAGGGGCAAATGTTCTCAAAAGGCTTGCTGCCGTGTGGGATTTGGATTGATGAAAATAATTTTCTTGCTTTCGCCCCGCGAATTTCGTATTTTAGAAAAAGGAATCGACAATTTTGTCATTCTTATATTAAACGCTGGAGGAAAAATTATGCAGAAAAAAGTTTCACTGACCGTAAAATGTCCCAAATGCGGACATTTGCTGATGGATGAGTCTCATCTGATCAACAACCGGAAGGCCATCCGCCTGATCGTCCAATTGCCCGAAGGAAAGCAGGGCAATATATGGCTGAGTTCCATCTACGGCGATTACAATTATACTTCCGATTTTTCCATCCCGGAAGGGGAGGTGGTGGATTTCATTTGTCCGCATTGCCATGAAAACCTGGCGCGTCCGATCGATTGTGAAATTTGCGGTGCCCCGATCGTATCCTTTACATGCAGCATCGGAGGCAGGGTGAGCATATGCTCGCGTAACGGTTGCAAAAACCATTATGTGGTTTTTGAAAACCTCGACACGGCCATCAGGAAGTTTTATTCTGAATACGGCTATTAGGCCGGCTGTGCCAACGGGGTGCCTGTTTTCTGCCGCCTTCTATTGTTAAATATTTAACAGATCCTGGGCAGTTGCTCACCCGCCGGCAGGTCGATGATGCGGTTTCCTCCTACGCATGTTTTCAGCCAGGCTTTACCGGGATGATCAGAAACGATTTCGCCGATGATCCTTGCCTCCCGGCCATATTCATGCTTCTGCATGGTTTTCAGTATGTTTTGTGCATCGTCGGCCGCAGCCACGATCAGCACCTTGCCTTCATTGGCTACGTACATGGGGTCGAAACCAAGCAGTTCGCACATCCCCCTTACATTTTCCTTTAGCGGGATATCTTCTTCATGGATGACAAGCCCGTGTGGTTTTTCCCTGACCAGTTCCCCGATAACGGCCGACAATCCGCCGCGCGTGGCATCGCGCATGAATCGTATGTTATTCGAAGCCTTCATCACGGATTTGATGAGACCGTTGAGCGAGGCGCAGTCGGAGAGGAGGGGCGATGACAGCTGCAGGTCGTTCCGGGCACTCATGATGGCCATGCCATGGTCGCCGATCGATCCGTTGATGATGATCTTGTCGCCGGGCATCATCTTTTCACCTGTGCCAATGCCAAGGTCTTTGGCCTGGATGATGCCCAGTCCGGTGGTGGTAATAAAAAGCTTATCGCACTGATTTCGCCCCACCACCTTGGTGTCGCCGGTTACGATCTTCACGCCGGCCCTGCCTGCTTCCTGCGCCATGCCGGATACAACGCGTTCGAGATCGGCCATGGGGAAACCTTCTTCAATGATAAAGGCAGCGCTCAGCCATAATGGCTGTGCACCGGAAACAGCAATATCATTCACGGTTCCGCAAACGGCCAGCTTGCCGATGTCGCCTCCCGGGAAAAAAATGGGGTCGACCACGAAAGAGTCGGTAGTGAAGGCAATATGGCCCCCTTTCACCGCTATGACTGCCGAGTCGGTTTGCAGGTCGAGGTGCGGGTTGCTGAAATATTTCATGAACAGCCCGCTGATCAGTTGGTGTGTGAGTTTGCCGCCGCTTCCATGACCCAGCAATATCCGTTCTTTATCAGCTGTTTTCATAAGGTATGTCGTTTCAGTATTTCATTTCGCGGATCTTCGCCGCTATTCAGCTTTTCAGACAATAAGCGGTATCGCAGCAGGTCCGTGTCATGTCTTGTAGCGGTACCATGCGTGGCATGCTCCTTCGTTGGAGACCATGCAGGCACCCACGGGGTTGAGTGGTGTGCAAACTTTTTCGAATAATTTGCATTCGCCGGGTGTCGTAAGCCCTTTGAGTACCTCCCCGCAGCGGCAACCTTTGTCTTCCCTTGTTTTTTCCACCGCAACCGGGATGGCCGTTTCGGCATCCATGCCTGCATATTCTTCTCTCAGCCTGAGTCCGCTCGATTTCAGAATGCCAAGTCCGCGCCACCAGTCATCGCGGGGCTCAAACACCTTGCTGACCATTTTCAGGGCTTTCGGGTTGCCTTCCGGCCTGACGGCCCGCCTGTACTGTATCTCTACGCGGGGTTTCCCGTGTTCCATTTGCAGGGCCAGCATCAGGATGGACTGCATCAGGTCAACAGCTTCGAATCCCGAGATGACGCAGCCGAGACCGTGTTTTTCGGGAATATCATGGTAGATCGAGCTTCCCGTGATGGTGCTGACATGGCCGGGGGCGATGTATCCGTCAATTTCAACGCCTTCGTCGATGAGCGCCTCCATGGCTGGAGGCATCAGTTTGTGTGAACTGAAAAGGAAAAAGTTGTCAATCCCTATTTCCCTTGCCCTGAGGATACCCGCGGCGCTGGGAGGAGTGGTGGTTTCAAAGCCGATTCCCAAAAAGATGACTTTTTTTTGCGGGTTTTGCTTTGCAATGCCCAGTGCATCAAGGATGGAGTAAACGATCCTGACATCGCTGCCTTTGCTTTTTTCCGCATCAAGGGTTGATGAGGATCCCGGCACCCTGATGAGGTCGCCGTAGGTGGTGATGATCACATCGCTGCGCCTTGCATAGGCAACCGCCTGGTCGATAAATTTCCGGTCG